>NZ_BAAFHD010000002.1:86803-443565 GCF_054665095.1 Acidisoma sp. C75 | reverse complement strand
GGGCGGCCCTTTGAAGGGCCGCCCCCCTCCCCCACAACACATTTCGCTATCGACAGGACCGGCCGCCGGGCGCCGAAGGGAATGGTGCCAAGCGCCGGAATGGCTGAGCATCCGCGTGGGAAGGCCGGCGGGGGCGCTAGCACGATCGTGCCCTGACCGCTCAGACTGGCCAGACCCAGGCAGAAGACCACAGCTTTCAGAGCAGCCGCGGCCATGTTGATCGGCGCAGCGTCTAGGGACGGATCGAGCCGACCGTCGGCCGGCCACGGCCACTGCCGCCACCGCCGAACGGTCGGCAGGCGCGCACACCCGCCACTATCGCATGCAGAGCCAAGTGGCCACGCCGCGGAGGCGCAATCGGGCGGCGGCGCTTTAGGACTGCTATCGTGTCTCGCCTGGCTATGCAGGCAGAAGCCGAATGGACGGATTGCCTGAGGGCACAATCGAAACGCGGCCATTCATTACAAAGATTTAATCATTTCTGTGCCGAAACGGACGTGCGGATTCTCCCGACAATAGTTCAACCTAAACAACAGCCTGACGTCGGCGAAAGGTCAAAGACTGGGCGGACGATACTCTTCCGCCCTTGATGTCCAGAAGTGGCAGGCGCACGAGGCTCCGGACCGCCCACGATCACGCGAGAGCCGGCCCAGAGGCGCCGGACATCCTCCAAAAATCGTTGGACTTATCCGCTATTCTAGGCCCTACGGAGAGCGGCGCTGTGCGGTGCAGCGCCGCATTGATCTAGAAGGGCAGCGATTTGGAAGCAGATAGTAGCTTCAACATCGACGACCGGGATGATAGGCCGCTCCAGGCCAGGGAAGAGGACCATGCCGCGCGTTCGGCCGAGGCCGATGCAGACGGCAATACCAGCGAGCCGGCGGGGCCGGCCTCGGAAAAGGCGCGTGACCAGGAGGTAACGCGAACTCAAGACGCCGCGGGACAGGCACGGGACCCACGCGCGGAAGTGTCGGAGAAGGCGATGGCCGCGGCCATGGTGCCGGACGCGGCAGAAGGAGCCACCAAGGCAGTTGAGCGAGACATCATGGCGGCTCTCGCTGGCAACATGCCTCACGCGGAAACTGCTGCGCAGGCAGAGCTCCCGCTCAGCGAGAAGCTCGTCCTGCTCGGCCTCGATGATCTCGTAAAGGATGCGTCCCAAGCGGACAATTTTATCTTCAGCGGCCTCGAAATCGGCCAGGTCGGCTTGCTGCTCGGCGCGCCGGGCCGCGGCAAAAGCCTCTACACGATCGGCGCGGCGGTGTCGGTCGCAACCGGAGCCGAGTTCGCGGGCGTCAAGCCACCGAAGCCATTCCCGGTCCTGGTGATCAGCCCCGAGGACAGCCGGCGCTATGTCTCCCGGCGCATCATCGCGGCAGCCGTGGCCAAGGGCGCTGACCGGTCGTTACTGGATCAGAATCTGAAGGTGGTGAAGTGTGATCCGCCCTTCAGGCTCTTCCGCAAGGTGAGCGAGCATCAGGGTGGCGGCGAGATCAGCATCATCGCGACCAAAAAGGGCAAGAACCTGCTGGCCTGCATCAAGGAGACCGGCGCTCGCTTCGTGGTCATCGACCCGCTGATCGAGGTCCACAACGCCAGTGAGAACGAAAACGGACAGATGCATGGCGTCATGTCTGAGCTCAGAGCGCTTGCAATCGGGGGGCAGTGCGCGATCCTCGGCGTCCACCACGTGGCGAAGCTGGATGGGAAGGTCAGCCTCGCGTCGAGCCGGGGGGCGGGCGCAATAACCGCGGCAGCTCGCTACGTAATGGCGGTAAACGAGCCTGATGCGGCTAGTGCGGCGACGCTGCGAGAGCAAGGCATCGATGCCATCCAGATCGATGTCTGCAAGGCGAACCACGGGCGCACGAATTCCGCGCCCACGCTGCTCCGCGTGCGTGTGGTCGAGATGGGCGGCTTCCAGGCACCGGTGTTGGAGCTGTTAAAGCTCCCAAGAGGCTAATACCAGCAGCGCGCGATGGCGCAAGCTAGGCATACCGCCACGCGACCCGACTGATGCTGCCCCGACCGAAAGGTCGGGGCAGCTTTTCATCCCAA
This sequence comes from Acidisoma sp. C75, assembly GCF_054665095.1. Lineage (NCBI taxonomy): Bacteria > Pseudomonadati > Pseudomonadota > Alphaproteobacteria > Acetobacterales > Acidocellaceae > Acidisoma > Acidisoma sp. C75. Next base: position 441,507 of record NZ_BAAFHD010000002.1, on the reverse strand, counting down.
GTAAGGGCCTCGTCTGGGCCCTGAGAACTTCATCCGACTGATCCTGCGGCCGATGGCCTTCGGACTAACGTTCATCAAGAATTCGACGCGATCGTCGCCTTGGGCGGCGCGTGCCCTGGCACCTCAGCGATGCGACCGCTCGCCTTTTGCTCTCCTTGCCGCGGCGCTTTTCCGGCCGCTGGGGAGCGAGCCAGGCGGCGGGTCGCCCGCCTCCGGCACAACGAAGAACTCGATGATCTCCGCTCCCAGCGCGCCGGCGATCTTCTCCAGCACCGCCACCGTCGGGTTCTCGATCCCTCGCTCAAGCCGGCTCACATAGGTTCGGTCAATGCCCGCATCTACGGCGAGCGCCTCCTGCGATAGCTGCCGCATCACCCTCAGCCGCCTGATGTTCCTTGCCACGATCGCCCGCGCGTCCATGACGGCGAGCAGCGACGTTTGGGGATAATTAATCCACGCATGATAGGCCCATGATTATCCGCGTTACGGGGGGGCGTCGCGTGAATTGCCATGAGCATCAGGACCTGGTCGCCGTGGCGGCCTGCGCGTGTGGCCGCGGCCTCTGCGGCGACTGCCAGGCGAAGCGCCAGCCGCCCACATGCGACACCTGCCACGCCGCCGCGGTCACCGACCTGATCGCCAGGACCCAGCTGCGCCTCGTCGTCAACGCCATCGTCGGCGTCGCCTACCTATGGCTCATGCTGATGAAGTACGTCGGCGTGCCGGGCACCGGCATCATCCTGATCCCGATCCTAGCCTGGGGCTTCTTCGGATTCCGCTGGCTGCTCGACGGCTTCCTGGGCGCCACCCGCCTCGAAATCTTCGCCAGCGCGCAGTCCTGGTGGATCGCCTACTTCGTCGGAAGCGTCGCTTGCGCGCTGGCGGGCTTCATCATCGTCCCCATCCAGATCGTCATGCAGCGGAACCTGCTGAAGCGCCTCAAGGCGGATGCGGCCTGAGGTCAGGAAAACCTGCATGTCATCCGTAGGATCGATCCTGACCAATGCCGGCGCGCTCGAAGCTCTCGCGAGCATCGGCGCATCCGCCCAGTCGAACGATGCGCTGGACGCCGAACTCTCCAGCGGCCTCGAGATCAATTCTCCGGCCGACAACCCCGCCGGCTACATCACCGCCCAAGGCCTTGCCGCTCAAGTCAACGGCATCAGTCAGGCGACCTCGAACGCCAATCAGGGCGTCTCCCTTCTGCAGACCGCCCAGGGCGCACTGCAGCAGCAGATCAGCATCGTGCAGCGGCTGAGTGCGATCGCGGTACAGGCCGCCAACGGCACCCAGAACCCGCAGGAAGCGCAGTCCCTGCAGGCCGTCGCTAGCCAGCTGGTCTCCCAGGTCTCCGCCATCGCCACGCAGACCAAGTTCAACAACGTAAACCTGCTCGACGGCACCTTCCAGAACGTGCAGTTCCAGGTCGGCGCCGACGAAGGACAGACGCTCACGGTGTCGATCGGCGACACCCAGGCCAATGCCCTCGGCCTAAACCAGTCGGCCGTGAATTTCACCGCGGCCGGCAACGTCCCGCCTTCGGAGGCAAGCGGCCCGTACAACGCAGACAACAACAAGAGCTCGGCCAGCGGCTGCTTCAATCAAGGCCCCGTCGCCGTGAGCTTTGGTAGCAAAAAGGTCTCCTGGACCGGCGCAAACGGGCAGACCGGCTCGACGAACGTCACTGCCTCCGAATCCGCCGCCAGCATCGCGGCGGCCGTCAACAGCACGACAGCCAAGACCGGCGTTTCGGCGGTCCCCGTCACGACCTACACCTTCTTCGCCAGCGCCGGGCCGCAGGACGCCGGCTTCGTCTTCAAGCTGGCGGGCAGCGGCGGCACCCAGGTGCAGATCGACGCCAAGACCACCCAGAGCCTGGCGCAGCAGATCAACAGCTACACCGGGACGACCGGCATCACGGCGGCGCTCAACAGCGCCGGCAGCCAGATCACCCTCACCCAGGCGACCGGTCAGAACATGGCCCTCACAGACTGGACCTCCGCGTCCGGCTACTTGCAGTCGCTCGGCAACCGGGGCGAGCCGATCAACCAGGGCGGCATGCCGAACGCCGTGATCCAGGGCCAGGTGCACTTCCAGTCGAGCGCGGAGTTTAGCCTCACCAACGGCTCGGCCATCGGCCTGAAGGACAATTCCCAGCTGACCTCGCTCAGCCAGATCGACCTGACCACCACCGCCGGAGCCAACACCGCGATCAACGTGGTGAATTACGCCCTGCAAGCCCTGACCGCTCAGGGCGGCGCGCTCGGTGCGGTGCAGCAGCGCTTCCAGGCCACCATCAGCAATCTGGAGACCGCCGGCGAGAACAGCACCAGCGCGCTCGGCGTGGTGCAGGACGCCAACATTCCGCGGGTGAGCAACGCGCTGACCGAGGCGCAGATCCGGGCGCAGACCGGCGTCGCCGCGCTGAAGAACTCGACCACGCTGCAGCAGGCATACCTCTCGCTGCTGCCTTGATCCCGTCCGCTGCGTGCTATGCCAAGCTCGGTCAGGCCCTGATAGACGTGATTAATACGCCACCAGCCGTCTCACCCCCGCTGACCGCGGCGCTGCACGAATGTGCTTGTGAGGGCGCTGGCAGCGAGGCCATGGCGCTGCTCGCCATCCAAGCAGAAGAGTACCCTCGCGACGGCCGGTTGCAGCTAATAGGCTGCAACCGGCGAAACACAGTAACTTCCTGATCCGCCACGCGGTCGCTCGTGCATAGGGAGTCACTACCGCGCGCCTCCCAGACACTTTGACCCAACATTTTTGTTGTGTTAAGGAAGGGCAATGGTCATGAGTGCTCTTATTGCGACAGAACGCCAAGCCCGCGAAACGGAGGCAGAGCTGGCTGAACTCGACGCGGCCCTGTCGTCCGAGCAGACGCTGAAGGCCATCGTGTCTGGCTTGCCGCGTGAGGTGGTCGAGGGCGTCCGCAGATCGCTCGCAACCGAGAGGCGCGAGCTCGGCGAGGCGCTCAATGCATACGAGAAGACCAAAGCTGGCGACGTGGAGTCGCTGATGAGGCAGGCCGGCAGGGACCCGGGAGCGTTGCTCGTCGCAGCCAGGCTCGTAAAGCGACTCTCCCAGAAGGATCTGGCGCGCAAGCTCGGCATGCCCGAGCAGCAAATCCAGCGGTACGAGGCGGAGCGCTACAAGTCGATCAGCCTACATCGCTACCAAAAGGTCGCCCGCGCGCTCGGTACGCGGCTTTCGGTTGATCTCGAGCCCCGTGACGAGGAGTGGACTGTCTCATACGGCGCGCCAACCAGCGAGGAGCTGTCGAAAGTGTTGCGACATGCCCGCGCGAACGGATGGCTGGAAGGCGGCGAGCCAGATGAGAAGGCCAGCAGCCAACTCAAGCGCTACGTTGCCGATCACGTGCTGCGCTACGGCACACCATCACTGCTGCGCACCGGACTGAACGTCGTCGATCACGCCGGGGATTGGGTGCTTCTCTCCTGGAAGGCGCAGGTCACGAGAGTCGCGGAGAGCATCATCGAAGAGCGGAAACCCGCCTACCGGCCGATGAACGTGTCGTGGCTGGTCGACCTCGTCCACCTGAGCCGCTTGGATGACGGGCCCGTTCGCGCCCGCGACTTACTTCTCGAGCACGGCATCGTCCTGGTCATTGAACCGCACATAGTCGGCATGAAGGTCGACGGCGCGGCATTCCTCGTCGATGGCACGCCAGTGATCGGCATGACGCTGCTGCGGGACGCGATCGACAACTTCTGGTTCACCCTCGTGCACGAGATTGCCCACATCGTGCTGCACTACCGGACAGGGCTCGCGGCCGGCTTCTTCGACGACATGACTTTGCCGGATCATGCGGCGTCGGCGGACGTCGTAGAGATGGAGCAGGAGGCGAACGCCTTCGCCAGTAACCTCCTCATCCCCGAGGAGGTCTGGACGCGATCACCGGCGCGCATCGCCAGGACACCCGAGCCGGTGGAGAGGCTGGCGCAGCAACTCGGTATCCACCCCGCGATCCCGTTCGGCAGGATCAGGATGGAGCGCAACGACTTCTCTCAGTTCTCGAACAAGATCGGCCGCGGCCGCGTCCGCGCGCAGCTCATGCCACGGAGGTAGGAGGCCGATGGCCAGCGCAACCCAACCCTCGTATGTGCCGGCCCTACGAATGAAGTCGGGCGAGCTGGGTGGCCTCCGCGCCCTGGCATCCGACGTAGCAGACCGCGTCCTGCCACGGATGGTCGTGCCGCCAGCGGGTGAGCGAGACCAGGCGCTCGAAGCGCAGCTCTTCAAGCTTGAGGACGAGCCGAATATCGCAGACGCTCTAGCCGCGCATTGGCGGGGCCGCAGTGTGCTCGTGGATGCAACCTATCTCCTCCGCGAACTCGGCCGCGAAACGGTCGGACGCTGGTTGCCGAGGATGCTCGAACGCGCCCGCCATGCCAGCGTCCCTGCCATTCCCATGATTGCCTCTGCCGACCTGACCATCGAAACTCGGGGAGCCTATCAAGCTGCCTGTGCTTCCGGGCCTGTGCGCCTTGGTATCGTCGTGCCGTCGGGCCACCTAGTCGGACGCGACGAGCTCCTGCCGCTGCTAGACCATCTGTCGTCGATGGGCCTTTCGCCCGCCGACTGCGCCATCGTCGCCGACTTCGCGGACGCTGAGTTCAGCCAGCCGGAGATCGTTGCCCCCATCATCGGCGGCGCCCTCGAACTGCTGCAGGAGCTGGGTCTGTGGCGAATGGTGATCTTTCAGGGCACCAACTATCCTGACAAGAATCCTGCGTCCGCCGGCGGCAGCCATTTGGTCCCGCGCACCGAGTGGATGGCGTGGCGCCAAGCCGTACAGTTCGACCAGGCCACAGCCGAGCACATGATCTTCGGCGACTACGCAGCGGACTGCGCGACGATGGCATTCGGCGATGGCGGCGGACGAGCGATCCGCCACTACCGCTACACGACGCCCGATGCATGGCTCGTCCACCGCGGCGAGAAGAATGGGCCGAACGCTGCCGTGATGCAAGACGTCTGCCGCCGCATCGTCGATAGCGGCCAGTTTGCTGGCCGGACCTTCTCATCGGCCGATGATTATATCTTCCGGACGGCGTACGGGCGGGCCGGCCCCGGCAACGCGGCCAACTGGCGGGCGATCAACACGACTCACCACATCACTCGTGTCATCGCCGACATCGGGCACGTGCGCGGGTTCGCGCTCCGGCAGGCTGCGGCGGCCCCACCGCCACCCACCCAGCGGGATATGTTCGTCGGAGGCTGAGGTAAAATCCGGGATGATAGCTATGTCCGGCGAGGCATCCCTAGCCTCTCGGTTTGGTGCAGAGCGCCAGGCTGCCTCCCAACAGCGTCCCCCCTATTTCCCCCGCGGCCACCGAAGGCTTCCGAGGGCGACCGCAGGGCACCGTGGCATAACCCCGGTTCGCCCCAGCGGCGAGCGTGGGTGAACGCAGACCATCGAGGCCAATCGCGGGCCATACGTTGCGATGTCGCAACAAACTACGAATCTGGGGGTTTGAGGTTCGAGTCCTCACGGGTGCGCCACGTCTTTCTATTAACGCAGAGTGCCGTTGCAGGGACGCCGCTGCCCGCTACCAAGGCGGAGCCTTGCTGCGCGGCGTGCATGCGGCCGGGCCGCTTCCCCCCCCCTGCGATCCAGCGCCTCCAGAGGCTCCCAGTTACGGCTTATATCGTGACACGAGACATTTCGGCCCGGAACGGGTAGGATCGGCGGCACGATCGAGGATCTCCCCCATGCACGCTCAGCCGCCTGAAGCCCCCGCCGAGACGCCGCCGCGCAGCGGCGGGGCGGCAGGGCTTGACGAGGTCGTTCTGGAACGGCTCGTCCGGTCCTTCTACGAGCGGGCGCGGCACGATCCCGAGATCGGCGAAAAATTCGCGCATGTCGCAGACTGGGACGACCATATCGCCAGGATCACCGCCTTCTGGTCCTCGGTTGCTCTGACATCCGGGCGCTATCAGGGCCAGCCGATGGCGGCGCATATGCCGCTCGAACTGCGCGGGCCGCATTTCGCCCGCTGGCTCTCCCTCTTCGAGCAGGCGGCGCGCGAGACATGCCCTGAGCCCGCGGTGCGTTATCTGATGGAAAAGGCGCGCCGTATCGCGGCCAGCCTTGAGATGGGCGCCTCCGTCGCGCGGGGCGAGATGCCGCGCCGACAGGGCGGCTGAGCGTGCAGCCGGCGCGCGACGATCCGCCGCTTCTCCTCCCCCTGCTCGCGCTGCTGCGCGGCGGAGCTTTGGCCAGCGACAGCCCGGAGAGGGCGATCGCGGAGCTGGCCGCCAGGCTCCCGCAGCATGGCCCGCCCGAAGATTGGCATGCGGCGATGACCGCCGCCGTCCGCGCCGGCTATGTCTACGATCCGGTCAGGATCGACAGCGGCTCCCTGCATTGCCGGTGGCGGCTGGAATTGACCCCGGCCGGATCAGCGGTCGTGGGATAGGGGAGCGGGCTCCTTCGGCAGCCTGGCGGCCGGATCCTGGGCGCGGCTGAGAAGCTCCTGGAACAGCGCCGCCAGATCGTCTCTGCCGATATCGATCGTTTCCCCGTAATCCGCGAGCACCTCGTCGAGCACGGCGGGATCGAGCGCGATCGCGGCAGGGGGGTGCGGATGCAGCGGCGGATGCGCGTGGTGCGGATAGGAACGGCCGGTCGCGTTGTTGTAGATGAGCGCGACGATCGCGAGCAGCAGCGAATTCAGCCCCACGGGGACCAGCGCGAAGCCATAGCCCGCAGCCGCGATGTGCGGGCCGCCGAGCACCGCCGTCAACGCCACAGCGCCGCTCGGCGGATGGATGCAGCGCAGCGCCGTCATGGCGGCGATTGCGGCAGCCACCGCGACGGCCGCCGCCACCAGCGGCGCGGTGAGCCAGTGCGCCGCGGTAACGCCGATCAGGGCCGCAACCAGATTGCCCCCGATGATGGACCAGGGCTGGGCGAGCGGGCTTGCCGGCACGCCGAAGAGCAGCACCGCCGAGGCGCCGATCGGGGCCATGAGCAATGGCAGGCCATCGCCGGAGCCAAGCCAGGCGGTGCTGACGAGGCCGGTGATCGCGATGCCAAGCAAGGCACCGAGACTGCTGCGCAGGCCCTCGCTCAGGGTGATCGGCTGCGGTTGCGGCAGAAAGCGTCGGAAGAAAGCCATGAACGATCCTGCTCTGGAGCGGTGCGCGGGCACCTGCGCGCCCCTCGATCCGTGCGCTTGTTGTTGTCGGATTATCAGATCGGACCGGGATCTGCTCCGGTCTAAAGACCCGCATGCCCGAGCGGCAGCAGCCGCCCGCAGAGCACAAGGATGATCCAACCGGCGATGAGGCCGACGGCCGCGCAGGCCGCCAGAAGCAGAACGAAGCCCAGAATGAGATAGAGCCTCGCCGGCATGGCGTGTCGTGGAGCGGCGCCCTCGTCCGGCGCCGGCTGCGGCTGAGGCCGATGGTTCTGCCCCACCGCCATGGCCTCACCCCTCCGCCTCAGCCGGCCGCTCCTCTGCCGGCAGCGCGCGCCTGGATGAGGCTCGCGCGCGGATAAAGGACGCCGCACGCAGGGTTTCCGCTTCGAAGCTGCGGCGGTAGAGCTTGAGCAGGTCTCCGCGCGAGAGGATACCGACCAGCTTGCGCGATTGCGGGTCCAGAACGGGCATGCGCGGGCTGTGCCGAGACGCCATGCGTTCGGCGGCGGCGGCGATCGTCTCATCCGAAAAGGCGATGGCCGCGGCGAGACCGCCCACCATCTCCGACAGTCGCGTCTCGCGCGGCGTGCCGGCGCCGATCCAGGCCAGCACGTCCGCCCGGGAGACGAGACCGGTCAACCGCCGCTCGGGATCGACCACCGGATAAGCGCGGTACCGGTGCTCCTGGTCGACGAAAAAGTCGATGGCCGCGCCGACCGTCATGTCATGCCGCAGAACCTCGACCGGCGCCGACATGATATCGCGCACGCGTGCGAGGGCGGCGAGATCCACGCCATATTCACGCGTGACATGGTGCCCGCGCCGCGCCAGCTTCTCCGTCAGGATCGACCGTTTCATGACCAGAACGGTAACGCCGTAGCTCGCCATGCAGGCGGTGATGACCGGCAGCAGCACAGCATGATTACCGGTGAGTTCGACCGCGAAGATCGCGGCGGTGAGCGGCGCGCGCATGGTGCCGCCCATCATCGCCGCCATGCCGAGCACGGCCCAGAAGCCGGGCGCGGCCTGCGGCAGCCAAGGCGCGAGAACGGCGCCCATCCCGCCGCCGATCATCAGCAAAGGCGCCAGCACGCCCCCCGATGTGCCGGAGCCGAGAGCCACCGCCCAGATCACCGCCTTGACCAGCACAAGGCGAAGCGCCAGCCATCCGGCCAGGGAGCCCACGAGCATCTGCGCGATATTCGGATAGCCGACGCCCAGGGCCCGAGGATCGATCAACCCGCCCAAGCCCACGACCAGGCCGCCCAGCGCGGGCCACCACATCCAATGCAGCCTGAGCCGCGCGAAGGCATCCTCCGCCCCATAGACCATCATCGTCAGCAGCGCGGAGCCGCAGCCCGTGGCGATGCCGATACCGAGCCAGCCGAGACCGTGCAGCGGATCGATCACGACGCTGCCCGCGAAGGGGAAGAGCGGCGTCGGTGCCAGAAGGTCGTGTCGCTCGATCGCCGCGGTGATGCAGGCGGTCGCCACGGGGAGGAAGCTGCGCGGCTTCAGCTCGAAGAGCAGCAACTCGATCGCGAGCAGCATCGCCGCAACCGGGGTGCCGAAGACCGCCGTCATGCCCGCGCAGGCGCCTGCCACGAGCAGCGTCTTGCGCTCCATATCGGTCAGCACGAAGAGCTGGGCGAAGAGAGAGCCGATGGCCCCGCCGGTCATGATGATCGGCCCTTCGGCGCCGAAAGGCCCGCCGGTGCCGATCGATATCGCCGAAGAGATCGGCTTCAGGATGGCGACCCGGAGGCCGAGGCGCGAGCCGCCGAGGATGATCGCCTCCAGCGCCTCGGGGATGCCATGGCCGCGGATTTTCTCGCTGCCGAAGCGCGCCATCAGCCCGATGGCAAGCCCGCCGAGGATCGGGACGAGCAGGGTCCAGGCGGGAAGATGGGCGGCTGGCCCCTTGCCGGTGATCAGCCCGGCATAGGCCAGGGCGGTGACCGAGGCGATCAGGCGGAGAAGCACCCAACCGGCGGCGACGCCGCCTGTACCCGCGACCAGCCCCATCGCGGCAATGAGCAGAACACGCGGCCCTGCCGTAAAATCGCCCAGTCTCTTGGTCGAAGGGAAGCCATCGCTACCAGCCGTCATGCCCAGATCCGCGCCATGAAGAGCCGCGCGTTATATATCGTGTCACGATATAATCAAGCGCCCTCTTCGAGGCCGGTCAGCAGGTCGTTCAGCAGCGGCCGCAAGCGCAGAAGCTCATCCCGATGGGTGACGGAGAGGGTCAGCAGAACCGCCTCGGCCGTCGGCGTCAGATGCAGCTTCGCCATCCGCCGGTCCTTTCCATCGAGCTTGCGGTCGGCCAGCCCCGCCTTGCACAGGCGGTCGGCAAGCTCGCTCGCGCTATGCGGTTGGATCAGGAGAAACTCGGCGAGTTCGCCGATGGACAAGGCCCGCTCGGGCGAGGCGCGAATGGCGAGCAGGGCCTGATGCTGCTGCGGTGTCAGCCCGGCGGCTTTGGCGGCATTCTCGCTGAAATGCGCGAAGCGCCGCAGCGTCGCGCGGATGGCGGCGAGGGTGCGATAATCGGCGTCGGTCAAACGGCCGTCTGGCGGGCGACTGGGCTGCATCGGCCGAACTTAGGGCGCCGAACGGGCGGAAGGCTATACTCTGACCCGCTACACTTCGGGCGGCCACACTTCACGCCGTGCGACGATCCGCGGCGCTAGCGGCGCGCGAGCGCCATGAGATTGGCGAGGGAGAGGCTATCCTCGCGGGCGATCTGCTCGAACGGCGCGTTCCAGCCGAGCGCGAGGGCGAAGTTGCTCTGCCAATCGATGCTGCTCTGGTCGCTCACCGTCGCCATGGCGAGGCCGCCGGGGGAATCAACCTCGCTGACATAGCCCGTTGCTTGCCGGCAACTGCTGCCATTGGGGAATTGCACCCAGGCGGTGGAGAGGAGGCGATAGCGGAGCACGAGACCGGAAGGGAGGGCGACGGCGCCATTCGTCTCCCCCGGCAGGTCGAGGCAGCTCGATTTGACCATGATCGGGCGGAGGTAGAAGCCGGTCGCCACACGGTAGCGATCCCGCGCGAAGGCAATTGCCTCGGAAAGCGCGATGGTCTGCACATCCTGCATGGATTGGTTGGCGAGCAGCGCGGCGGCTCCGGCGGTCGCGCCGAAGGCCTCCAGCCAGATGCGCCAGCCCGGGTCGCTACTCGCGAAGGCGGCGATGGCGGCGGCATTGCTCTCCGTCCGGTCGCGCAGCATGGAGAGCGGCAGCGGCGGCGGCCCGCTTGCGCCAGACGCGCCGCCTGGCGGCTGAGCGCAAGCCGCGAGCTGGGCGGTGATCGTCAGCGCCCCGAAAACATGCCTCCAGCCTCTGCGCATCACCCCGCTCCATCCTGGCCCAGGCACCGGATGTAGGGGAACTTGCTTAAACCCGGGTTTAGCTTTGCACCGCCCCAGGAAAATCGAGCGGGTTCCGTAACATGTGAACGGATCGCGCCAATTTCTGTTGCCGAGTTAACTTGAAGTCGGGCGGCCCGAGGCGCATTTTCCCGATGCAGCGATGCAACAGGCAAGCCAAAAACCCGATAAAAAGCCGGCGATGCGGCCCGGCCTCGGAGTGGGAGGGGTTGAGCATGTACGAAGTCAAAGCTTATTGGGATGCGGATAGCAGGGTATGGCGCGGCGGCAGCGCGGACTTCCCGGAGCTCGCGGTGCAGGCCGCGACGATGGAGGATCTGATCGCCGATGTGCGGGATCGGATGCTCGATCTCGTGGTCCCGGGGGAAGCTTATAATGCCGGGCCGCGACCGATCTCGATTTCCTTCATCGCCAGCCGGTCGGAGATCATCGCCCGGCCCTATTGAGGGCCGCGCCGCCTCGTACCCCTCACCGGCATGACAAAAGGGAAGGCCTGAGCCCAGGCCTTCCCTTTTTGCCGTCTCAGATCGCGTAGCCGTTCATCCGCAGCAGCAGCACGCCGATCGCGGCGCCGACCACGGCGACCGAACTCAGATAGATCCAGCGCTTGAGGGTTCTCATAGCTTCTTCGATCTTGGCCCAGCCCTTCCACGCGGGAAGAGCGAAGGCGCGAGGGGGTTGCGGGAAGGCGGAGGTGCTCGTGCCCGCCCCGCACCGCTACTTGCGGCACGGAGCGGGGAGAGCGGTGGCAATCCTTAGGCTTTAAATTCAAGAGGCCCGCCTTTGCCCATGCCGCAGCGCGCGTAAGCCCCAGGGAACGCTGCGGTTAGGGAGGATGGCCTTGTGTTGAGCCGCCCGGCTCAAACTGGAGGAATGGCCTCTCCCGAGAGCTCGTCCTACAGGTGGCGCAGCCGGACGAGGCGGACAATCCGTCGCGCTGCATAACATTCATGCAGGACTACCCTGGCGCGCTTACCTCTTCCGCAAGCTTGGGACTTTCCGCGAGAGCCGACCTCTGCTTCGCCGCGGCCCGCGACGAGAACGCCGGGCGCCGCGCCGCCGCGTTGACGGGAACGTGACCACACCCGGCGCGGTGACCACGCCCGGTGCGGCCGAAGGCCCTACGGCTCGCTAAAGCGGCGGCAGTTCAGGCAGTCCAAGCTCGGCGCGCAGATAGCCGAAACGCTCCGCATCGAGGTAGCGGCCATCCTCCACCAGAGTTGCGAGTGCGGCGAGCCCGGTCTCGGTAAAGCGTGCGCGGGTGCCGAGATCCTCGGCCGGCAGATCCATCAGCCCGCGCTCGATGAGCCCGGCGAGCACCGGCGCGATCTTGGGCTCACCCCGGCGCGGCCCGCTCGTCCAGCGGGCGAGGTGGATGCCCTCGGCGAGGGAGGGCCGCTTTCCGGCCGCCGCGGCGAGTTCGTGGCGCAGAAAGCTCCGCTCCGCCGGAGAGAAGGGCAGCGCCCGCGGCCGATCGTTCATCCCGCCGTCTCCGCGATCAACAGGGCGACCAGCCCGGTCCAGCCGGTCTGATGCGAGGCGCCGACGCCCCGCCCGTTATCGCCGTCGAAATATTCGTAGAAGAGCGGCAGATCACGAAAATGCGGGTCACGCTGCGCGAGCGCGCAGTTGCCATGGATCGGCCGATTGCCCTCCGCATCGCGCAGGAAAAGCCGGGTGAGCCGCCGGCCGATCTCGTCGGCGATCTCGGCGAGCGTCAGCATCCGGCCGGAGCCCACCGGACATTCCACCTTGAAATCCTCGCCGTAATAGGCGTGGAACTGCCGCAGGCTGTCGATGATGAGATAGTTCATCTGCGCCCAGATCGGCCCGCGCCAGTTGGAATTGCCACCGAAGAGGCCGGAATGGGATTCGGCCGGCCAATAGGGCAAGGTGAATTCCCGCCCGCCCCAGGCGAAGACATAGGGCTTGGCCTCATGCGCCCTGGAGACCGAGCGCACGCCGTAATCGGAGAGGAACTCGCTCTCGTCCAGCATGCGCTGGAGGAGGCATTTCATCCGGTGGCCGCGCAGCATGGACATGAGCGAGAGGCGGTGCTGCCCCGGCACGTTCCAGTTGGAGACGAGCGCCGCGAGATCGGGGCGATTGCCGAGAAACCACTTCAGCCGCTCAACGAGTTCGGGCAGCCGCGGCTCCTCCTGATAGCGCATGACCTCGACCGCGAAGAGCGGGATGAGGCCGACGATGGTGCGCGCCCGCAGCGGGATCTGCTGACCATCGGGCAGTTCCAGCCGATCGTAGAAGAAGGAATCCTGCTCGTCCCACAGCCCGCCATGCTTGGCGGCGGCTTCCGCGATGTAGAGGAAATGCTCGAAGTATTTGACCGCCATGTCCTGATAGGCATAGTCGATCAAGGCGAGTTCGACCGAGATCCGCGCGAGGTTGAGCGCATACATGCCCATCCAGGCCGTGGCGTCCGACTGGCTGAGCGTGCCGCCCATCGGCACCGGCGATGAGCGGTCGAAGATGCCGATATTGTCGAGGCCGAGAAACCCGCCCTGGAAGATGTTGCGCCCGCCCGCATCCCGCCGGTTCACCCACCAGGTGAAGTTGAGGGAGAGCTTGTTGAGCATGCGCTTGAGGAAGACGTAGTCGGGCACGCCGGTCAGCCGCCGATCGGTCTCGAACACGCGCAAGGCCGCCCAGGCATGGATCGGCGGATTAGCGTCGCCGAAGGCATATTCGTAGGCCGGCAGCTGGCCGTTCGGGTGCATGTAGTTGTCGCCCACCAGAAGCAGCAGCTGCTCCTTGGCATAATCGGGGTCGATCGCCGCCAGCGGCAGGCTGTGGAAGGCGAGATCCCAGGAGGCGTACCAGGGATATTCCCACTTATCCGGCATCGAGATGATATCGGCATTGCGCATATGCACCCAATCGGTGTTGCGGCCCTGCCAGCGGCTGGCCGGGGGCGTCGGCTCGGCCGGGTCGCCCATCAGCCAGGTGCGCACGTCGTAATCGTAGAATTGCTTGGACCAGAGCATCCCCGCGAAGGCCTGGCGTTGCACGAGCCGGGCATCGGCATCCGTGATTTTCTCCTGGATCACGGCATAGAACTCATCCGCATCCTGCCGGCGGGCGGCGAAGACTGCGTCGAAATCGGCGAAGGCGTCTGCCGCGCCAGCGGCGGCGGGGCGGAAGCGCAGCCGCAACACCGCCTCACCGCCGGCCGGCACGCTCAGCACATGATGCGCCGCGCATTTGGTGCCGAAGCCCTCGGCGCGGAGCGCAGCCTCCTGCCCATGCAGGACGTAATCGTTGATGCCATCCTTGAACGGCCCGGCGGCATCCGCCTCCTCATAGATCCGCCGCCTATTCGTCTCGTTATCGCAAAAAAGCAGCGCCGCGTCCTGGCCGAGGTGAAGGCGCATCTCCGGCAGGTCGGGGTGGCGGGCACTGGCCTCGCCCGCGCCCAGCCGGCGGATTTCGGGAATGTCGGTGCGGCCTGTCCAATCCCAGATATTGCGCGCCCAGAGCTGGGGGAGGACATGCAGCACCGCATCCTCCGGCCCGCGATTGACGACCGTCACCCGCATGAGAATGTCGTCCGGCGCCGCCTTGGCGTATTCGACGAAGACATCGTGATAGCGCCCCGCGTCGAACAGGCCGGTATCGAGCAGTTCGAATTCGGGATCGTTGTAGCCGCGCGCGCGGTTCTCGGCGATCAGCCGCTCATAGGGGTAGGCGGCTTGCGGGTATTTGTAGAGCATCCGCATGTAGCTGTGCGTCGGCAGCCCATCGAGGTAGTAGTAGAGTTCCTTGACATCCTCGCCATGATTGCCTTCCTCGTTGGCGAGGCCGAAGAGCCGCTCCTTGAGGATGGGGTCCTGCCCGTTCCAGAGAGCGAGGCCGAGGCACCAGCGCAGGTGCCGTTCGCCGAAGCCGGCAATCCCGTCCTCGCCCCAGCGATAGGCCCGGCTGCGCGCCTGATCATGGGTGAAATAGGTCCAGGAATCGCCGTTGGGGCTGTAATCCTCGCGCACCGTGCCCCATTGGCGTTCGCTGAGATAAGGCCCCCAGTCGCGCCATTTGCGCGATGCCCGGCAGGCGGCGAGCCGCTTGCCCTCGTTGGTGGCGAAGAGCGCGGAGGGGGCGGTGGTCATGCGGCGGGCTCCGGTCGGATGCGCGGCGCAAGGGCGCCACTGCCACCTATATCCGGGCGCGCCCCTGGGGGAAACCGGCCAGGTGAGCAGCTGCGGGAGCCGCCGGCACCCGCCGCCCGCTCTGGCGGGCGGCACGCGCCGGGCTTATGCTGCGGCGCGGCAACCCGCCGCCCCGCCCCGCTCTCCCCAGCATGAGGTTTCGCATGTCCGGCCCTTCCCTCTATCGCCGGGCCATCGTGCTTGGGCTCACCATCGCCGTCGGCGCCTTCGCGATCGACATGTACAGCCCCGGCTTCGCCGCGATCGCGTCCGAGCTGAAGGCCAGCCCCGGGACGGTGCAGCTGAGCATGACGAGCTTCTTCGTGGCGCTCGCCATCGGCCAGGTGATCTACGGGCCGCTTTCGGACAGTCTCGGCCGCAAGCTGCCGAGCTATGTCGGCATCGCGATCTTCGCCGTCGCCTCGCTCGGCGCCACCTTCGCCCCCAGTATCGACATCCTCATCGCCTCCCGCTTCTTCCAGGGGCTTGGCGCGGCGGCGACCGCGGTGATCCCCATGGCGATCGTGCGGGACGAGCATACCGGCCCCGACGCCGCGCGCCTCCTCTCGCTCGCCATGCTGGCGCTCAGCGTCTCGCCCATTCTCGCGCCCGTGCTCGGCGGGCTTATCGTGCAATACGGCTCCTGGCGGCTGATCTTCCTGGTGCTGATCGTGATCGCGCTGCTGGTGATGGTGATGATCGCCCGCTTCCTGCCCGAGACGCTGCCGCCCGAGCGGCGGGTGAGCGCGCGGCCGCTCGCCATCCTCAGCACCTATGGGCGGCTCCTCCGCCAGCGGGTCTTCATCCTGCCGGTGCTCATCGCGGCCTTCGCCCAGGCGGTGCTGTTCTGCTTCATCGCGGCCTCGCCCTTCGTCTTCGTCAGCCTCCATCACCTGGCGCCCACGGTCTACGGCATGGTTTTCGCGGCGCATGCCATGGCCCTCATCGGCATCAGCCAATTCACCGCGCCGCTGATGCGCCGCTATGGCGCGATGCCGCTGATCGGCGTCTTCGCGAGTATCGCGACCCTGGCGGCGCTACTGCTGACCGCCCTGGTGATGGCGGGGATGACGGCGCTTTGGCCGCTCATCGCCCTCACGCTCACCATCTTCTTCTGCCTGGGGCTGATGATGGGGCCGGCCTTCCTGACCGCGATGGAGCCTTTCGGGGCGACCGCCGGGGCGGCGGCGGCGCTCGGCGTCGGGCTCGAATTCACCACAAGCTCGGTGATGACGGCGCTGATGGGCCTCTGCGCCGATGGCACGGCGCGGCCGATGGCGGCCTTCATGGCGCTTTCCGCCTGCGGCGCCTCGGCCGCCTGGTTCATATTTGTGCGAAAGACCGGCGCGGCGCGCCCCCGCGCCACCCCGCTCCCTTGAACGGGGGCTAGGGCAGTCAATCTCTCCGCAAGCGGCGCCGCCGCCTTCAGCACGGGAGAGAAAGCAATGTCCGGCACGGACGACCAGGATCGCCTGCAGCGTATCCGGGATATCGCCTACGACCTCTGGGAAAAGGAGGGCCGCCCCGAAGGCCGCGACCATGAGTTCTGGGTCAGGGCCGAGGCGATGGTGGATAAGGGCGAAACCGGCGAAGCCTCCTCCGAGCGGGTGGACGAGGAAAGCGCCGAGAGCTTCCCGGCGAGCGACCCTCCCTCCTTCACCCGCTGACCGGCCAAGCGGTGCTTTGACGGCGTGACACGCGGGCCCCGCCATTTCCCGGCGCCTTGCCTGGGGATGGCGGGGCGCTGCATATGCGGGGCAGCGGCCTGATCAGCCGAGGGTGGCGTTGAAGGCGCCGCCATCCATCAGCAGGTTCTGCCCAACGATATAGCCCGCCCGCGCCGAGCAGAGGAAGGCGCAAGCATCGCCGAACTCCTCTGCCTCGCCGAAGCGCTCGGCCGGGTTCTGGCGGGCGCGCAGCGCCATCTCCTCCTCGATCGTATGGCCGGCGCGCCGCGCGGCCTCCTCCATCGTCTTGGCCAGACGATCGGTGCGGAAGGGCCCGGGCAGAAGATTGTTGATCGTCACGTTATGCTTCGCCACCTGCCGCGCGAGGCCGGCGACGAAACCGGTGAGCCCCGCCCGCGCGCCATTACTGAGGCCGAGATGGGGGATCGGCGATTTCACCGAGGCCGAGGTGATATTGACGATGCGGCCGAAGCGCCGCGCCGCCATGCCATCCACCACCGCGCGCATCATGGCGATGGGCGCCAGCATATTGGCGTCGATCGCGCGCAGCCAGTCCTCCCGCTCCCAGGCGCGGAAATCGCCCGGCGGCGGCCCGCCCGCGTTATTGACCAGGATATCGGGCTCCGGACAGAGGATGAGGGCGGCGCCGCGGCCTTCCTCGGTGGTGATATCGCCGGGCGCGATATCGACGCGGCCGCCCGTCTCGTGGGCAATTGCCCGGGCGGTCTGCTCCAGCCGCAGCGCATCCCGCCCGGTAATGGTGACGTGAACGCCCTCCCGCGCGAGGGAGGTGGCGCAAGCGCGGCCCAGGCCTTTGCTCGCCGCGCAGACAATCGCTCGGCGTCCTTTAAGCCCCAAATCCATTTCAGATCCTTCCCAACACCCCATCCATCGCAGTAAAGCTGGACCATTCGGAGCCGGCTGTCAGCCCTGGCGGTCGCGCTGCGCACCAACCGAAAGACCGAGACCTCCAAGGGAAGGACGCCCATGATCCCACTCAACAATGCGGCCCTCGGCGCCCTGCCGGCCGGGGTCGCCTGGGCCGGCTACGACCGGAGCCGGCTGCGCGCCGGCATCGTGCATTTCAGCGTCGGGAATTTCCATCGCGCCCATCAGGCGGTCTATCTCGATCAGTTGATCGCCCAAGGCGGCCATGATGATTGGGCGCTCTGCGGCGTCGGGCTGCTCGACGATCCGCGCGAGCGGGCCAAGGCCGAGAGCTTTCCGAAGCAGGATTGCCTCTATACCCTCACCGTCTGCCCGCCGCACGGCACGCCGCAGATCCGCGTCATCGGCTCGATCATCGAATACCTCTTCGCGCCGGACGATGCGGAGGCGGTCTTCACCCGCCTCTGCGATCCGGCGGTGCGCATCGTGACGATGACGCTGACCGAGGGCGGCTACAATATCGACGACGAGACCCAGGCCTTCAAGCTCGACACCCCGGATATCCAGCACGATCTGGCCAATCCCGGCCGCCCGCGCACGGCCTTCGGCTTCGTGGCCGAAGCGCTCGCCCGCCGCCGCGCCGCCGGGCTGCCCGCCTTCACCATCCAATCCTGCGACAACCTCCGCCATAACGGCCATGTCGCGAAGACCGCCTTCGTGAGCTTCGCCCGCGCGCGGGATGCGGAACTTGCCGAATGGATGGAGCAGGAGGTCGATTTCCCGAACAGCATGGTGGATCGCATCACCCCCGCGACCTCCGAGAACGACCGCACGCGCCTCAACGCGGCGAGCGGCATCGCCGACGAAATTCCCGTCTTCTGCGAGGATTTCATCCAATGGGTGGTGCAGGATCACTTCCGCCTCGGCCGCCCGGCCTGGGAAAAGGCGGGCGTGCAGATCACCGACGATGTCTGGAGCTACGAGCAGATCAAGCTCCGCATGCTCAACTCCTCGCACAGCATGCTGGCCTTCCCCGGCACGCTTGCGGGCTATCGGCTGGTGCATGAGACGGTGGCCGATCCGCTCATCGCCCAGTTGCTGATGGATTTCTGGAACAAGGACGTCATCCCGCTCCTCAAGCCAGCGCCGGGCATGCCGCTCGACGGTTATCGGGACAAGCTGATGGAGCGCTATTCGAACCCGGCGACGCGGGACCAGACGATCCGCATCGCGACGGACGGCGCATCCCGCATCCCGATCTTCTCGGGCGATACGCTGCGGAGCGTGCTGGAACAGGGCAAGGACCACCGCCGCCTCGCCTTCCTGCTCGCCTGCTTTGCCCGCTGCCTCGGCGGGGTGGACGATAAGGGCGAGCGCTTCCACACGCCCGAGCCGCGGCTGACGGAGGCCGACCGCGCGACGGCGGCGGAGGCCGACCCGATGGCCTTCCTGAGCTTGCCGATCTTCGCGGGCCTCGGCATCGAGAAGGCGCCGGGCTTCGTCCGCACCTATCAGAGCTATCGGGAAAGCCTCGCCACCCGCGGCACCCTGGCGACGCTGAAGGAGATCGTCGCGGGCTGAGCGGGCAAGGGCTGAGCGGGCGAGCGCGCGGCGTGGCGGAATACGGCGGAATGGCGCGCTCGGCGGAGGTTCACGGGCGGGCATTTCGCTGGGCGCCGCTCGTGCCCGAACTACTGGTCGCCGAGATCGGTCCGAGCCTCGCCTTCTGGCGCGATCTTTGCGGTTTCGCGATCGCCTACCATCGGCTGGAAGAGGGCTTCGCCTATCTCGACCAGGAGGGCGCCCAGTTGATGCTCGAAGAAGCGGGGCATGGGCGAAACTGGATTACCGGCCCGATGGAGCGCCCGCTCGGCCGGGGCATCAATTTCCAGATCACGCTCAGCGATATCGGGCCGATGCTGGCGCGCCTTGCCGATGCCACCTGGCCGCTCTTCATGGCGCCCGAGGAAAAATGGTATCGCGCGGACACCATCGAGATCGGGCAGCGGCAGTTTCTCGTCCAAGATCCGGACGGTTATCTCATCCGCTTCGCCATGCCGCTCGGCGAAGGGCCGGCCTGACGCGCTGGTGCGGACGGCGGGGATCGAACCCGCACTCCCATCCGGGAGGCAGATTTTAAGTCTGCTGCGTCTACCGGTTCCGCCACGTCCGCATCGGACCCACCTTAGCCCTGGGTGAGACGCTTGGCGATATCCAGCCCCATGCGGATGAGGCTTTCCGAGGCTTCCGGCGTGTTGAACCCGTCATGCGCGGTCAGCGTCACGTTCGGCAGGCTGGTCAGCACATCCTCTGCCGGCAGCGGTTCGCGATCGAAGACATCGAGGGCGGCGTGGCGAAGATGCCCAGCCCTTAGCGCCCCGACCATCGCGGCGGTATCGACCAGCCCGGCGCGGGCGGTGTTGACGAGGATCGCCCCCGGCTTCATCGCCGCGATCGCCGCCGCATCCAGAACGCCGCGCGTCTCCTCCGTCAGCAGGAGATGGAGGGAGAGCACATCGCTCTCGGCGAGCAGCCTCGGCAGATCGACGAAACTGACGCCGGGGGCGCTGCGCGGCGTGCGATTCCAGGCGAGCACCCGCATGCCCGAGCCCGCGGCGATCCGCGCGACCTCGGCCGCGATGCCGCCGAAGCCGTAGAGGCCGAGCGTCCGCCCGGTAAGCTGCACGCCATTGCCGCGCGGCCAGAGGCCGGCGCGAACGCCACGGTCGAGCATCGCGATATTGCGCGCCGCCGACCACATCAGCGCAATCGTATGTTCCGCCACCGCCGTATCGCCATAGCCGCGGATGGTATGGACGCGGATGCCGAGCGCCTCGATCGCGGCGACGTCCATATAGGACTGCGCGCCGGTGCCGAGGAAGATGATGTGGCGGAGGTCCGGGCAGGCGGCCATCGCCTCGGTCGGCAGGGTGGTGTGGTCGTTGAGGATGAAATCGAAGCCGGCGAACAGCGCCGGCATTTCCTCGGGTTGAATGACCTTGCGCCGGCCGACCAAGATCGGGGGATCATCCGGCCGATGCACCCGGGCGAAGACCGCATCCAGCCCGCCGCTCGCATCCGGGTAGATGCCTCTCATGCCGCCTTGCCTCCCTCATCCGTTTCACCGGCAGGCTGGGGCCGCGGCGGAATTTCGGCAAGAGCACGCATCTGCTTGACGCAGCCTCGGTCTTTCCGCAAATCTCGCCCGGTATCCCGGGGCGATAGCGTGCGTTCTTCATGTTTCACCTGAAGCCCGACGGCAAACCCCCGCGGCTCCCGCCAGCGCCCGCAGGATGGGCGGGCGGCCGTGCCCCGCCCGCCCACGCGCCCTATGTGCCACCCCGCTACGAGGTGGCGGACGAGGAGGATGTCCTCGGCCTCATGGAGGACACCGCCTTCCCGGCGGAGGAGGGAGAAAGCGGCAGAGCCGGCCCGACCGAGCGTGGCGGGCGCCGCCGCTCCTGGCTCCGCCTCATTCCGCGCCTCGTCAAATGGAGCATCTTCGTCACCGTCTGGGGCGGCCTCGCCGCCGCGCTGGTGCTGCTCTACTTCTGCTGGGATCTGCCGCGCCCCTCGGCCGGGATGGCGGCAATGCGCCGTCCTTCCCTCGTGCTCAGCGACATGCACGGCCGCCCCTTCACCCATTTCGGCGATTACACCGGCCAGCCGCTGACCCTGCAATCGGTGCCCGCCTATCTGCCGGAGGCGGTGGTGGCGGTGGAGGATCGGCGCTTCTGGCAGCATGGCGCGATCGATCTCCTCGGCATGGCCCGCGCCGTCGTCGTCGATCTCACCGCCGGGCGGATCGTCCAGGGCGGCTCGACCCTCACCCAGCAGGTCGCCAAGACGCTCTTTCTCAGCGACGCCCGCACCTTCCGCCGCAAGGCGCAGGAACTCTTGCTCACGCTCTGGCTCACGCATCACTTCACGCCGGCCGAAATCCTCGAAATCTACCTCAACCGCGTCTATCTCGGCGCCGGCGCCTGGGGGATGGATGCCGCGGCCGAGACCTATTTCGGCGTGCCGGCAAGCGCGGTGACGCTGTGGCAGGCGGCGATGCTGGCGGGCCTGCCGCGGGCGCCCTCCCGCTTCAATCCGCTGGCCGATCCGGCGGCGGCGGCGGCCCGAACCCGCGAGGTGCTGGCCGCCATGGTCCGCGCCCATGACATCACCCAGGCAGCGGCCGATGCGGCGGCGGCGGCCATCACCGTTGTGCCGCGCTCGGCCGATGCGGATTACTGGTTCTCCTCCTGGGCGGCGCAGCAGGCCGGGCCCTTCATCCCCGAGAATACCGATTCGCGGCTGGCGACGACGCTCGATCCGCGCCTGCAGATCGTCGCGCAGCGGGCGCTGACGGCGATGCTCGCCGGCCCCGGCATCGCCGCCCAGGCGCATCAGGGGGCGATCGTCGTGCTCGATGCCGCCACCGGCGCGGTTCGCGCCATGGTCGGCGGATCCAATGATGGGCATGATTTCTTCAACCGCGCCGTGCTCGCCCGGCGGCAGGCAGGCTCCTGCTTCAAGCCTTTCGTCTGGCTCGGTGCCCTGCAGGCGGGCATGACGCCGGCAAGCACCGTGCTCGACGCGCCGGTGCGGATCGGCGGCTGGTCACCGCATGATTACGACCGGACCTATCGCGGCGCCGTCTCGCTGACCGAGGCGCTGGCCTATTCCCTCAATACCGCCGCCGCCCGGCTGATGCTGGCCGCCGGCGGCCCGCGGGCGGTGGCGGCTATCGCGCATCGGCTCGGCGTCTCCGACCCGTTGCCCGATAACGGCACGATCGCGCTCGGCACCGCCAATGTCGGGCTTTTGGAGATGACCGCCGCCTATGCCGCCTTCTTCAATGGCGGGCACCGCGTGGTGCCGCACGGCATCACCGGGCTCTTCGCCGGAGGGCGAGACCTCATCGCGCCGCCGGCCCCGCCCGTGCCGGTGATGACGGCGGCGGAGGCAGCCGCGATGCGGCAGATGCTGGGTGCCGTCGTCTCCTACGGCACCGGCCGCGCGGCCGCCGTGCCGGGCTATTTCGTCGGCGGCAAGACCGGCACCACGCAATCGAGCCGCGATGCCTGGTTCATCGGCGGCATCGCGGGCGATGTCATCGGCGTCTGGGTGGGTAACGACAATGACAGCCCGATGGCCGGCACAGTCGCCGGCGGCACGCTGCCGGCGGCACTGTTCCACGATGTCGCCCTCGCCGTCGTCCACCCCTGACGCGGCGTGCGCCTGCCACGCGGCTTAGCGGGGCAGCGGGCGCCCCCGCGTCTCGGGCATCAGCGCCATGGCGATGACGCCGAGAATCCCCGAGCCGATCATATACCAGGCGGGCGAGAGCGGATCGCCGCTGACGCCGATGAGCCAGGCGAGGACGAATTGCGTCGTCCCCCCGAAGACCGTGACGGCGAAGGCATAGACCGTGGAAAGCCCCGAAGCGCGCACCGCCGCGGGCAGCATTTCGGGGATGGCGACGATCAGCGCGGCCGAACTCAGCGAGCCGAGGACGGACATGAGGCCGGTGGTGCAGAGCAGCGTCACGGTCGCGGGGTGGCCGTCGAGGAAGAGGAAGGCCGGGTAGATCAGCAGGATGAGCAGGATGCGCGGCGCCAGCATGACGATCTTGCGGCCGATGCGATCCGCGAGCCAGCCGCCGGCGAGCGCGAAGACGATGGTGGTGAGGCCGCTGATCACCGGTGCGGCGATCGCCGCCGGCGGCTTCAGATGCAGCGCGGTTTCGCCATAGGTCGTCATATAGAGCCCGACATAGGCGGAGATGGTACTCGCCATGATGGCGACGAGGCCGAGGATGAGCGGCCGGGGATAGCCGATGAGCAGCTGGGCGAGCACGCGGCCGGCGCCGCGGCGCCGGATGGCCGCGCCGGCCGCCACCGTCTCGGGCAGGCGGCTGCGGATATAGAGGCCGCCCGGGACGATGCTGAGGCCGAGCAGCAAGGCGATCCGCCAGCCCCATCCCGCCATCGCCGCGGGCGAGAGGCTGTGAGCGAGGA
Source organism: Acidisoma sp. C75 (assembly GCF_054665095.1). Classification (NCBI taxonomy): domain Bacteria; kingdom Pseudomonadati; phylum Pseudomonadota; class Alphaproteobacteria; order Acetobacterales; family Acidocellaceae; genus Acidisoma; species Acidisoma sp. C75. The sequence goes on along the minus strand of NZ_BAAFHD010000002.1, from coordinate 418,197 downwards.
GAAAGCCGATGAGCCCGGCGCTGAGCAGGGCGCAGCCCTGGCTCGCGATCTGCCAGGAGGCGAGCCGCCCGCGCCGGTCATCCGGCGCAATTTCGACGAGATAGCTCGTCGCCGGCCCGACCTCACCGCCGAGCGCGAAGCCCTGGATGAGCCGGGCGATGACGACCAGCACCGGCGCGGCGTAGCCGATCGCCGAAAAAGGCGGCATCAGCCCCAGCATGAGCATGCCGAAGGCCATGAGGCCGATCGTCAGCAGCATCGCGGGCTTCCGCCCGGCATGATCGGCCAACGCGCCGATGACAAGCCCGCCGAGCGGGCGGGTGAAGAAGCCGACCCCGAAGGTCGCGACAGAGATGAGCAGCGAGACCACCGGATCATGCGCCGGGAAGAAGCTGCGGCCGATTTCCACCGCGAAGAAGGTGTAGGTGGTGAAATCGTAGAATTCGAGGGCGTTGCCGAGCACGCAGGCGAAGACGGTGGCGGCAGGCGGCGCGGCTGACGTCCGCGGCGGCTCGCCCGGCGCGGTATGGAGAGGCATCGGCGGCGGCAGGGGCATCGATTCCATCCCGATCTTGGGGTCTCTGCCCAGAAAGGAATGCCGCCGCGCCGGGTTTGCAAGGGCGCGGGCGCGCCCCGATCACTCAAGAGCCAGGGGGGTCTTCCCTCTTCAACCGCAAGATATGGAGTGCCACCCTGCGTCGTTCCCCATCATCTAGTAAAACTACGCGAAAAATCGTTGACCTTTCCAAGCCCCAAGGATACCGCTCGTGCGTGACAACTCTTTCGCGCACCCGCCCCAATCTTCGCGTTCGAGGCCGGTCCTTCATGGCCTTCGTGCTCTCGCCTGACGCGCCGCTCCGCGCCTGGTTGGGTGAGCTGGACGCCCAGATCGAACGTTCGGCGAGCTTTTTCGCCGGGCGCCCGATCGTGGTCGATCTCTCCGCCATCCCGCAGGACGACCCCGATCTCGACACGCTGTTCGACGAGTTGCGCAGCCGCGGCATCCGCATCATCGGCGCCGAGGGCGCGGATGGGCTGACGCCTGCGATCCAATCCGTCGGCGGCCCGCTGATCGGCGGCCGGCCGCTCGGCCTCTACGAAGTGCCGGACGATCCGCCGGACGAGCCGCCGCCGCCGGAGCCGACCTCGATGGTCCTCGATCAGCCCGTCCGCTCCGGGCAGACGATCCTTTTCCCGCAGGGCGACCTCACCGTCAGCGCCTCGGTCGGCTCCGGCGCGGAAATCATGGCCGGCGGGTCCATCCATGTGTACGGTGTGCTGCGCGGCCGCGCCATCGCGGGGGTCACCGGCAATCCGCAGGCGCGCATCTTCTGCCGCAAGCTCGATGCCGAACTCATTTCCATCGACGGTCTCTATATGACGGCGGAGGATATGGAAGCCTATCGCGGCAAGTCCATCATGGCGCGCCTCGAAGGCTCCTCCATCATCATTACCGAGATTAGCTAGGTGCCATCCGGCACGGACGACGCGGATAGGGGTTAAGAATGGCGAAAGTTCTCGTGGTGACTTCGGGCAAGGGTGGCGTCGGCAAGACCACCTCCACGGCCGCCATCGGCGCCGCCCTCGCGCAGAAGGGCCAGAACGTCGTCGTCGTCGATTTCGATGTCGGCCTGCGCAATCTCGATATCGTGATGGGCGCCGAGCGGCGCGTCGTTTTCGACATGATCAACGTGATCCAGGGCGATGCCAAGCTCTCCCAGGCGCTGATCCGAGATAAGCGAGTGGAGAGCCTCTCGATCCTCCCCGCCTCGCAAACGCGGGACAAGGATGCGCTGACCAGCGAAGGTGTGGCGGCGGTGATCGCCGAGCTGCGCGAGAAGTTCGACTGGGTGATCTGCGACAGCCCCGCCGGGATCGAGCGGGGCGCGACGCTCGCCATGCACCACGCCGATGTCGCGCTGATCGTGACCAACCCCGAAGTCTCCTCGGTGCGCGATAGCGACCGCATCATCGGCCTGCTGGACAGCAAGACCGAGCGCGCCACCAAGGGCGAGCGGATCGAGAAGCACCTGCTGCTGACGCGCTACGATCCGGTGCGCGCCGCGCGCGGCGACATGCTGAAGACCGAGGACGTGCTCGAGATCCTCTCGATCCCGCTGCTCGGCATCATTCCGGAGAGCCAGGAAGTGCTCCGCGCCTCCAACCTCGGCACGCCCGTCACCCTCGCCAGCACCGATTCCGCCCCGGCCCGCGCCTATATGGACGCGGCCCGGCGGCTGTTGGGCGAGCAGGTGCCGATGACGGTGCCGGGCGAGAAGCAGAGCTTCCTCGGCAAGCTCTTCGGCAGGAGGGTTGCATGAGCTTCTTCGGCTTCCTCAGCCGCAAACCGACGGCGACGGTCGCGCGGGACCGTCTGCAGATCCTGCTCGCGCATGAACGCGCGACCTTGGGTGGCAATTCCGATCTCGTCGCCATCCTGCAGGAGGAGATCCTCGCCGTCATCGCCAAGCACATCTCGGTCGAGCGGGAGAAGGTGCAGGTGAAGCTCGACCGGGGCGACAGTTTTTCGACGCTGGAAATCGGCGTCGAGATCCCGCCCGGCCTGCAGGGCCGCAAGACGCCGGGCAATCCCGCGCTCCGCGCCTCCTGATCCGGCCGCAAGCGTCCCCAAGGAGGCTCGCCGATGGCGCTATCAGGACACCAGTCGGGTGATGGCGATCTGCCGCCCGTCACCGCCTTCGGGCCGGATTTTCCCTTCGCCTATGATGCCTGGCTGACGCATCCCGCGGGCCTCGGCCACCTGCCGGCCGAAACGCTCGGCGCGGAAGTCGCGGTGGTCGGCGCGGGCCTCGCCGGGATCGTCGCGGCGTTCGAACTCATGAAGCTCGGCCTCCGGCCGGTGCTCTACGAATCAGCGCGCCTCGGCGGCCGGCTGCGCTCGGAACCCTTCAGCGGCGGTGCCGGCGTCGTCGCCGAACTGGGCGGCATGCGCTTCCCCACCTCCTCGCGCGGGCTCTACCACTATGCCGATGCGGTCGGGATCGAGACCGCGCCCTTCCCCAATCCGCTCGACGCGGTGACCCCCTCGACCCTCATAGACCTCGAAAGCGAGCAGTTCTATGTCGAGGGGAATGGCGGCGGGCGCCTGCCGCCACTGCTGCAGGAGGTGTCGGACGCCTGGGACGAGGCGCTGGAGCAAGGATCGGGCTTCGCGGCGCTGCAAGGCGCCATCCGCCGGCAGGATGTGCCCGCGCTGAAGGCGCTGTGGGATCCGCTGGTGGCGCAGTGGGATGAGCGGACCTTCTACGATTTCGTCGCCTCCTCGCCCGCCTTCCAGCGCCTCTCCTTCCGCCATCGCGAGGTCTTCGGCCAGGTGGGTTTCGGCACCGGCGGCTGGGATAGCGATTTCCCCAATTCCATGCTGGAAATCCTCCGCGTCGTGTTGACGGCGCAGGATGAGGGCCAGCGCCTCATGCTGGGGGGCGCCGAGCAACTGCCGCGCCGCCTCTGGTCTCGCGTGCCGGAGCGGATGGTCCATTGGCCCGCGGGCACGTCTCTGAGCCGCCTGCATGGCGGCGCGCCGCGCCCCGGCGTCACCTCCATCGCGCGTGCCGATGACGGGCGGATCGCCATCACCGACCGCTGGGGAGACAAGCGCTTCTACAAGGCCGCCATCGTCACCTGCCAGTCCTGGCTGTTGACGACGCATATCGACTGCGACGAGAGCCTCTTCTCGCAGAAGCTCTGGATGGCGCTGGACCGCACGCGCTACATGCAGTCCTCCAAAACCTTCGTGATGGTGGACCGGCCTTTCTGGACGGAGCGCGATGCCGAGAGCGGGCGCTATCGCATGAGCATGACGCTCTCCGATCGCATCACCCGCGGCACCTATCTCTTCGACAACGGGCCCGACAAGCCTTCAGTCATCTGCTTATCCTACTCCTGGATGTCGGACGCGATGAAGGTTCTGCCGCTTGATGCCGACAAGCGGGTGCGGCTGATGCTGGCGGCCCTCGCGAAAGTTTATCCAGACGTTGATATTGCATCCCACATCATCGGCGAGCCGATAACGGTCTCCTGGGAAAATGACCCGAATTTCCTCGGTGCTTTCAAGGGCGCGCTTCCTGGCCACTACCGCTACAACCGGCAGATGTATTGTCATTTCATGCAGGATGCGATGCCGCCGGGCGAACGCGGGTTGTTCCTGGCGGGGGATGGCATCTCCTTCACCCCCGGCTGGGCGGAGGGGGCGGTGCAGACCGCGCTCAATTGCGTCTGGGGCGTGATGCACCAATATGGCGGGGTGAGTGCGGCGGCCAATCCGGGCCCTGGCGATCTCTTCGAGGCGATCAAGCCAGTCGAACTCCAGGGCTGACCGTTCCCTCCTGCACTCGCCCGCGCGCTTCGATCCGGGCACCGCTCGTTGCCATATCCGCCCGCTCGCGGATCGGTTAGGCTTCCGTTCAGGAAACGCGGAGCCTGGACCGATGCGCCGTCTCGGAGCTTGCCTCGCCGCCCTGGCGCTTCTCGCCGCGCCCCCCTGCCTCGCCCAGACAGCGAGCGGGAGCGCCGACCCGCTCGGAGCGGCTGACACGCTGTTCCAAACCGGGCATTTCGATGAAGCCGCCACGCAGTATCGGGGCATCGTCGCGAAGACGCCCGAGGACTATCCCGCGGTGCTCAAGCTCGGCCAGATCGCGCTGCTCGCCAAGCTGGAAGAGGACAAGGCTGAAACGGGGGCCGGCGGTGGCGGCACGCTCAAAACCGTGCCCTATACGGTGCGCCGGCTCTCCTTCGGGCGCGTGGCGGAGAAGAATGTGCCGGGGCTCTATGACGGGCCTTTCCCATGGGAGCACATGTTCGGCTTCTCCCTCGCCGGCATGGTCGGGCACGACTTCTTCGCGCCCTATGCCGTCACCTTCGATTTCCGCCACATGGCGATCATCCTCACGCGCTGAGGATGGCAGGCACCCCTCAGGGGTGCGCGGCGGTGGCGGCGCGGCTGAAGGATCGGTTGAGCTGCGAGCCGAGATCCTGCCCTTGCGTCATGAGATAGCCGCCGAAGCCGAGGAAGGCGGCGAAGGCGCCCACGGCCGCCATGCCGATGAGCGAGAGGCGCCAGGGCGAAGGATGCTCCGCCTGGTCAAGCCGCTTGCTGCTCCCCTGCTTGGGCATCGCCGCTTCCCTTCGAAACCTCGCCTCACGACGCCGGAACATCGCGACCAGCCCCTCCGGCCATCGCCGCGGCCGAGGCCTGTCCCGTCCCGCAGCCGAAAAACCTCCCGGCCGGCCGTAAGCTGCATCGGCGGACCGGACAGACACAGCCTTAAACACAGTGCGTGATACCATAACGTTAATATCTAGCAAGATTCTCCATATCATTAACTATTTGGAAGTATATGCGGCCGCGCGACCGGCGGGCCCGCGGAGGGCCCCAGCCCTTGTTTCAGAGAGCGGTGAGGCGGCTGACCGCCCAAGCCCCCGCCTCGGCAAGCACCGGATCGGGCTCGGCGGCGAGGCGCTCGGCCTCCGGCAGCAGCGAGGCATCCCCGCTATTGCCGATGGCGATCGCGACATTGCGGAGGAAGCGGTTCCGCCCGATGCGCTTGATCGGCGAGCCGGCGAAGAGCGCGCGGAAGGCCGCATCATCGAGGCGGGAAAGATCGCGCAAGGCGGGGGCTTGAAGCTCCGCCCGCGCCGCGAGCTTCGCCTCCCGCCCCGCAACCGCGAAGCGGTTCCAGGGGCAGACGGCGAGGCAATCGTCGCAACCATAGATGCGGTTGCCTATCGCTTCCCGGAACTCCGCGGGGATCGGCCCGGCATGCTCGATCGTGAGATAGGAGATGCAGCGCGTCGGCTGCAGCCGGTAGGGCGCGGGGATCGCCGCGGTGGGGCAGGCGACCATGCAGCGCGTGCAGCTGCCGCAGCGGTCGGCATGCGGCGGATCGGGCGGGAGATCGAGCGTCGTGTAGATCTCGCCCAGGAAAAGCCAGGAGCCGTGGCGGCGGGAGACGAGGTTGGTGTGCTTGCCCTGCCAGCCGAGGCCCGCGGCAGCAGCCAGCGGCTTTTCCATCACCGGCGCGGTATCGACAAAGACTTTCACCTCCGGTTGCTGCCCGGCCGCGCGTGACACGATGAACTGCGCGAGGTGCTTGAGCTTCCCCTTGAGGATGTCGTGGTAATCACGGTTGCGGGCATAGACGGAGATAGCGCCACGCGCCGGCTGCGAGAGGGTCGCCAGCGGCTCGCCCTCCGGCGCGTAGGAGAGGCCGAGGGAGATGACGCTCCGCACTGCCGGCCAAAGCCCGCGCGGATCGGCCCGCTGCTCCATCCGTTCAGCCAGCCACCCCATCTCGCCATGATCGCCGGCATCGACGAGTTCGCGCAGCCGCGCGGCCGCCTCGGGCGGCAATTCGGCGCGGGCGAAGCCCACCGCATCGAAGCCGAGTGCATGCGCCTTGGCGCGGATCTCGGCCCCGATATCGGCGGGTCGCTTCGTCATCCCCGGCCGCGATAGGGAGCGACGCCCTGATCGGGCAGGAAGACGCCTGCGGGCGGGGCGCCCGTCTGCCAGAACACGTCGATCGGGATGCCGCCGCGCGGATACCAATAGGCGCCGATGCGGAGCCAGCGGGGTGCGAGAAGGTCGATCAGCCGTTCGGCGATCATCATGGTGCAGGCTTCATGGAAGGCGCCATGATTGCGGAAGCTGGTGAGAAAGAGCTTGAGGCTCTTGCTCTCCACCAGCCATTCACCGGGAATATAGTCGATGACGATATGGGCGAAATCGGGCTGGCCCGTCATCGGGCAGAGGGAGGTGAATTCTGGTGCGGTGAAGCGCACCACGTAATCCTTGCCCTGCGCCGGGGCGGGCACGCGTTCCAGCAGCGCATCCTCAGGCCGGTCGGCCGGGCGGGCTTCCGCGCCGAGCTGCGTGAGCCCGGCATAGGGGTTGTCACTCATCCTTGTCTCCTTCCGCCCAACGGGCGCGAACGGCGGCCGTATAGGCATCGAGCCGGCCTTCCAGGATAGCGCTCCGCGCGCCGGCCACGAGGCGCTGATAATAGGTGAGGTTGTGCCAGGTCAGCAGCATCGGCCCGAGCATTTCTTCCGCCCGGAACAGGTGATGCAGATAGCCGCGCACGTGGCGGCGGCAGCCGAGGCAGGCGCAGCCGGGGTCGAGCGGCCTTCCATCATCGGCAAAGCGGGCGTTGCGCATATTGAGGATGCCGCGCGAGGTGAAGGCGCGGCCGGTGCGCCCCGCCCGCGTCGGCATCACGCAATCGAACATGTCGATCCCGCGCGCGATCGAGCCCAGCAGATCATCGGGCGTGCCGACGCCCATGAGGTAGCGGGGCTTGTCCTCGGGCATGAGATCGGCCGTCGCCTCGATCATGGCGAACATCATCTCCTGGCCCTCACCCACCGCGAGGCCGCCGAGCGCATAGCCCTCGAAGCCGATCGCCATCAGCGCCTCGATCGAGCGGCGGCGGAGATCGGGGAAGACTGAGCCCTGGACGATGCCGAAAAGCCCGTAGCCGGCGCGCGGCACGAAGGCCTCGCGCGAGAGCCCGGCCCAGCGCATGGACATCTCCATCGACGCCTTCGCCTGCTCCTCCGTCACCGGGAAGGGCGGGCATTCGTCCAGCACCATGGTGATCGTGGCATCGAGCTTGTGCTGGATCTGCACTGAGATCGCCGGCGTCAGCCGGTGCTTCGAGCCATCGAGATGGGATTGGAAGGTGACGCCCTCGGCGTCGAGCTTGCGCAAGCCGGCGAGCGACATGACCTGAAAGCCGCCGCTATCGGTGAGGATCGGCCCCGGCCAGTCCATGAGCTTATGCAGCCCGCCAAAGGAGGCGACCTTATCCGCACCGGGGCGGAGCATGAGATGATAGGTATTGCCGAGCACGATGCCCGCGCCGGTGGCGCGCACGGCATCCGCCGTCATCGCCTTCACGGTCGCGGCCGTGCCGACCGGCATGAAGGTCGGCGTCGGCACATCGCCATGGGCGGTGCGCAGCACCCCCGCACGGGCATAGCCGTCCGCGCCGGCACGCTCCCAGGTGAGGCTCATCGGCTGCGCTCCAGCAGCGAGGCATCGCCATAGGAGAAGAAGCGATAGCCCTGGGCGATGGCGTGCTGATAGGCGCTTCGCATGCGCTCCAGCCCCATGAAGGCCGAGACAAGCATGAAGAGGGTGGATTTCGGCAGGTGGAAATTGGTCATGAGGCAATCGACGATGCGGAAACTGTAGCCGGGGGTGATGAAGATATCGGTCTCGCCTGTGAAGGGGCGGAGCGTGCCATCCGCCGCCGCCGTTTCGAGCAGGCGGAGGCTCGTGGTGCCGACGGCAACGACGCGGCCGCCCGCCGCCCGCGCCGCGTTGATGCGCGCCGCCGCCTCGGCTGTAATGATGCCGCGCTCGGCATGCATGCGGTGTTCGGAGACATCCTCGACCCGCACCGGCAGAAAGGTGCCGACGCCGACATGGAGCGTGACGGTCTCCCGCAGCACGCCCTGTGCATCGAGGCCAGCGAGCAGTCCGGGCGTGAAGTGCAGCCCGGCTGTCGGCGCGGCGACGGCGCCTTTCGGGTCGGCGAAGACGGTCTGGTAATCCGCCGCATCCTCGGCCGTGGGGCCCTCGGGCCGCTCGATATAGGGCGGGAGGGCGAGCGCGCCGGCCTGATCGAGCGCGGCGGCGAAGAGATCGCCTTCCTGATCGAAGCGGAGGGCGACCGAGCCATCGGCCCGCCGTTCGGCAACCGTCGCCGTGAGATCGGCGCCCTCGAAGGCCAGCCGGTCACCATCGCGGAGGCGCTTGGCGTTCCGCGCCAGCGCCTGCCAGCTGCCATCCGGCAGCGGCCGGTCCAGAGTGATGCCGATGCGCGCCTCGCCGCGCCTGGCCGAAAGCTGGGCCGGGATGACGCGGGTGTTATTGGCGACGAGGATATCGCCGGGGCTCAGGAGCGAGGGCAGATCCCGCACGATGAGATCGGCGAGCCGATCGGCCCGCACATGCAGCAGCTTCGCCGAATCGCGCGGGCGCGCCGGGGCTTGGGCGATCGCGCCCTCGGGCAGGTCAAAATCGAAATCGGAGAGGCGCATCAGTCTTCGAGGTAGGAGGCGATCTCGACGTGGTTGCCGTCCGGATCGCGGCAATAGACGGAACTCATCGGCCCGAGCGCGCCGAGCCGCGGCACCGGGCCTTTCTCGACCTTCACGCCGCAGCTTTCGAGATGGGTGATGATATCCGCCGGGCCGAAGGCGGTGATGAAGCAGATCGAAGCCGTGCCGGGACCGGCGGAAGCGCCCGTCACGCTCGGGTCTTCGTCAGCGGAATAGAGGTTGATCTTCTGGCCGCCAAAGCGAAGCGCCGTGCGCTGATCCTGGCCGAATTCCTCCCGCTCCATGCCGAGCACGCGCTGGAACCAGGAGGCTGTGGTCTCCACGTCGCGGCAGGTGAGCGAGATGTGGTCGATCCGGTCGATAGTGAAACGCATGCCTCGAAGCCCTATCCTCTCGGGTGCCGGCACAGCGGCCAAGAGCGGCGCATAGCGGAATACGCGCGCGCTGGGAATGTTCCGAGATGGGAGGCTGCGTCTCCACACGCCAGGCACAGCCGCGCCGGCCGCGGAACGGCAAGGCGCGAGACGGGCGGGGCTCTCGCCTCGTCTAGTCCTTGGGCGGGCTCCGCCGGCGGAAGGCGTCGAGGCTCACCACCTGCGGCGTCTCGGCCGGGGCCGGGGCTTCCGCGTCCTGCTCTACGGCCGTACCCTCCGCCGCCTCCGCCTCCTCGCCAAGCTCATCCTCTTCATCGAAGGGCCGCGGCTGCATGCGCAGCCCGAAGCGGACATGCGGATCGGCGAAGCCGACGATGGCGCCCGAGGGGATGACGAGGGTCGAAGGAATGCCCGAGAAGGAGAGGCCGACGGTCAGCACCTCGTCCTCATCCACCTTGAGATCCCAGAACTGGTGCTGCAGGACGATCGTCATCTCCTCGGGATATTGCGCGAGCAACCGGGAGGGGATGTGCACGCCGGGATAATCCGTGCGGAAGGTGAGGTAGAAGTGATGCTGCCCGGGGAGGCCATGCTCGGCGACGTGAACCAGCGCACGCAGAGCAACCGCCCGCTGGGCCTCGTCCAGCCAGCTTTCATAGGGCAGAAGGCTCGGCGGCAGTTCGGTAGGCTCGTCCGTCACGCAGGAAGGCTCCTCTCATACGGCGGGCTTTCGCCCTGCGGCGCGCATGTTAGGTGGAAAGGGAGCGTGAATATAGGGGGCTTCTGTTGCCCGGTGCCCCCCGAACCGCGCTTATTGCTGCTTACGCAGCGACAGCGAATGCCTCATGATTGTCATTGGCATTTGTAAAATGACCCGATAACGGCGGTATCATGCCGAGCGAAAGATGCACCTTTACCGCGCGTGTCGAGCCTGTTTCGCCCCCATGAACGTCGGAGCTATCGCCCGAACGTGAATGGTGGAGGCGCCGGGTACTGCCCCCGGGTCCACTACGCTTATTCCGAACACCGTTTATCGCCATAGTTGGCCGAAGCCAGCGAGAGGAATATAGGGCGTCCGGCAGGACAAGAGAAGAGGCTGAACGTGCGCCCGAGCGAAAACCAGACCACCGCCACCCCCGGGGCTCGGGATCTGCCGGAACCGACGCTCCGCGCCACCGTCCCCGCCCTCGAAGCGCGGCTCTACAAGCCGATCCCGCTGCTCGACCACGGCTTCCTCCGCGTCATCGACTATATGGGCGATGACGGCGCCATCGTGCAGGCGGCCCGGGTTTCCTACGGGCGGGGCACCAAGCGGGTCAGCGAGGATCGCGGCCTCATCCGCTATCTCATGCGCCACCGGCACACCACGCCCTTCGAGATGTGCGAGATCAAGTTCCACGTGAAGCTGCCGATCTTCGTGGCGCGGCAGTGGATCAGGCACCGCACGGCGAATGTGAACGAGTATTCCGCCCGCTATTCGGTGCTGGACCGGGAGTTCTACATCCCCGCGCCCGCGCAGCTTGCCGCGCAATCCGCCCTCAACCGCCAGGGGCGGGATGCGGTGCTGCAAGGCGAGGAGGCAGCGCGCGTGCTCGATCTGCTGCGCGAGGATGCGGATCGCTGCTATCGTGACTATGCCTGGATGCTGAACGAGGGGAGCGAGGCGGCGCCCGCCGACCCCGCCCGCCAGGGCCTCGCGCGGGAACTTGCGCGGATGAACCTCACGCTCAATACCTATACGCAATGGTATTGGAAGACCAACCTCCACAACCTCTTCCATTTCCTCGCCCTTCGCGCCGATTCCCACGCTCAGTACGAAATCCGCGTCTATGCCGAGGCGATGATGGCGATCACCGAGGATTGGGTGCCGGTGGCGGCCGAAGCCTTCCGCGACTATCGGCTCGGCGCCGTCAGCTTCTCCGCCCCGATGATGGCGATCCTCCGCCGCATGCTGGCGGGCGAGGCGGTGGGCCAGGCGGAAAGCGGCCTCTCGATACGCGAATGGCGGGAGATGATGGCGGCTCTCGGCCGGGAAGGCTGAACGCCCCCGCCACGCGCCTCACGGAACGGCGAGAATTTTTCTCGCACCTGCATCAAAGCCATCGACCGACGGCTGATTGTCGGGCAGCATCATGGGGTTAGCGCCTTGCCCCGCAAGCCTGCCGGCGCCTCCGGCGGCCGCGCGGGCAAGGCCGCCACCCGCCCGCCCTGCCCCGCCAGCCGAGGAAGAGCCCGCCGATGTCGATCCATGCCGCGCTGACCCATCGCACCCGCTACAGCTACGATCGGCTGGTGACACTCGGCCCGCAGACGATCCGGCTGCGGCCCGCGCCGCACGCCCGCACGCCGATCCTCTCCTATAGCCTCACCGTCTCGCCCGAGCCGCATTTCATCAACTGGCAGCAGGATCCACAGGGCAATTTCCAGGCGCGCGTGGTCTTTCCCGAACGCGTCACGCATTTCGATGTCACGGTCGATCTCATCGCCGATATGGCGACCATCAACCCCTTCGATTTCTTCCTCGAACCCGAGGCGGAGTTGTTCCCCTTCACCTACGATCCCGGCTTGGAGGAGGAGCTTGCCCCCTTCCGCAAGCTCCATCCGCCGGGGCCGGAACTCGCCGCGCTGATCGCCGAGATCCCGCGCGCGCCGCGCAAGACGGTCGATCTCCTGGTCGCCATCAACCAGATGCTGGCCGAGCGCATCGCCTATATCGTCCGGCTCGAACCCGGCGTCTGGACGCCGGAGGAGACGCTCGCCCGCGCCACCGGCTCCTGCCGCGACTCGGCCTGGGTGCTGGTGAATCTGCTGCGCCACCTGGGCTTCGCCGCGCGCTTCGTCTCGGGCTATCTCATCCAGCTGGTCGCCGATCAGAAGCCGGTCACGGGCCCGGCGGGCCCCGCCGCGGATTTCACCGATCTGCACGCCTGGGCGGAGGTCTATCTCCCCGGTGCCGGCTGGATCGGGCTGGACGCGACCTCCGGCCTGCTCGCCGGCGACGGCCATATCCCGCTCGCCGCGACGCCGGAACCCGCTTCCGCGGCGCCGATCTCGGGCCTCGTCGATGAATGCGAGACGACCTTCGACGTCGCGATGACGGTGGCGCGGGTCTCGGAGACGCCGCGCACCACCAAGCCCTATGCGCCGGAGACCTGGTCCGAGATCCTGCGCGCCGGCGCGCGGGTCGATCGGGCGCTGCTCGCCGGGGATGTGCGGCTTTCCATGGGCGGGGAGCCCACTTTCGTCTCGGCCTCGGATTTCGATGCCCCGGAATGGACGACGGAGGCGCTCGGCCCCTCGAAGCGCCGGCTGGCCGGCCGGCTGCTCCGCCGCCTGGCGCCGCTCTGGGCGCCGGGGGCGGCCCTGCAATACGGGCTCGGCAAGCATTATCCGGGCGAGCAATTGCCCCGCTGGGCGCTGCTCTGCCACTGGCGGCGGGATGGCGAGCCGATCTGGCTCAACCCCGATCTCCTCGCCTCGGACGAGGATCGCGGCGCGGCAACCGCGACGGAGGCGGCGCTCTTCGCCGGCCGCCTCGCCGAGCGTCTCGGGGTCGATCCGGCCCTCGTCATTCCGGCATATGAGGACATCCACTATTTCCTGTGGCGGGAGAAGCGGCTGCCGGCCAATGTCGTCGTCGAAGATGCCAAGCTCCGCGATCCGCTGGAGCGCGCGCGCCTCGCCCGAGTGTTCGGCCAGGGGCTCGGCGCCTCGGTCGGCTCGGTCCTGCCGCTGCGGCGCGCCGTGGTGGGCGAGGGGCGGCGCTGGCAGAGCGGCCGCTGGTTCTTCCGCGAGGGGCCGCTGTTCCTGATCCCGGGGGATAGCCCGGTCGGCTTCCGCCTGCCGCTCGAAACCCTGCCCTGGGCGGAGCCGCAGCATATTCCCTATGAGAGCGAGCGCGATCCCTTCAGCCCGCGCCCCGCCCTGCCGCCGCACCCGCGCAACGAACGCCAGGCGCGGCTCTGGGGCTCGTCGGACCTCGGCGCCGGCATGGCCGGCCGGGGCTTCGCCGGCCAGGGCGGCGGCTACGGCCTGGCCGGCGGCATCATGCCGCAGGACCGGGATTGGGAAGCCTATCGCCCGCGCCCGGGCCAGGAGGAGCCGGGGCTGGTGCGCACCGCCCTGTCGGTCGAGGCGCGGGGCGGCATCGTCCACGTCTTCTTCCCGCCGCTCTACGAGGCCGAGGACTGGATCGACCTTGCCGCGGCGGTAGAGGCGACGGCCGAGGAGCTGGGCTGCAAGGTCTTTCTCGAAGGCTATCCGCCGCCCGCCGATGCCCGGCTCAACCAATTCTCGGTCACCCCCGATCCCGGGGTCATCGAGGTCAATATCCATCCGGCGACGAGCTGGGCCGAGCAGGTGGAGCGTACCGAGCAGCTCTATGCCATCGCCCGGGAAGAGGGCCTCGCCACCGAGAAGTTCATGCTCGACGGCCGCCATATCGGCACCGGCGGCGGCAATCACGTGGTGATGGGCGGGGTGGAGGTGGCGGACAGCCCCTTCCTGCGCCGGCCGGACCTGCTCAAGAGCCTGCTCGGCTTCTGGCAGAACCATCCGAGCCTCTCCTACCTCTTCAGCGGCCTCTTCATCGGCCCCTCCTCGCAGCATCCGCGCATCGACGAAGCGCGGATGGACAGCCTGAACGAGCTGGAAATCGCCTTCGCCCAGATCAGCCCCTTCCGCGAGACCGTGCCCTGGCTGACCGACCGGCTGCTGCGCAACATCCTCGCCGATATGACCGGCAATACCCATCGCACCGAATTCTCGATCGACAAGCTCTATGCCCCCGAGGGTGTCGGCGGGCGGCGCGGCCTCGTCGAATTCCGCGCATTCGAGATGCCGCCGCATGCCCAGATGTCGCTCGCCCAAGTGCATCTCATGCGCTCGGCCATCGCCGCCTTCTGGCAGAAACCCTATGAGCGGCCGCTCATCCGCTGGGGCGCCCGGCTGCACGACGATTTCATGCTGCGCCATTATGTCGAGCAGGATCTGCGGGATGCGCTCCGCGATCTCGGTGCCCTGGGCTTTCCCATTCCGGCCGAATGGTTCGCCCCGCATGTCGAATTCCGCTTCCCCGTGATCGGCGCCGTCTCCACCCATGGCGTCACGCTCGAAATCTCCCATGCGCTGGAGCCGTGGCATACGCTCGCCGAAGATCCGGCGGCGGGCGGCACCGTCCGCTATGTCGATAGCTCGGCCGAGCGCATCCAGGCCAAGGTCAGCGGCTGGGTGGCGGAGCGCTTCATCCTTGCCTGCAACGGCATCGCCGTGCCGCTGACGGAAGCCGACCGGCTGGGCGATGCCGTGGGCGCCGTGCGCTTCAAGGCCTGGAACCCGCCTTCCGCCCTGCACCCGACGATCCGCGCCCAATCGCCGCTCGTCTTCGATATCTATGACCGCTGGAGCGGCCGCTCCCTCGGCGGCCTCACCCATCACATCTCCCATCCCGGCGGCCTCGCCTACGAGCATTTCCCGGTGAATGCGAACGAGGCGGAGGCCCGGCGGCGCTCGCGCTTCAGCACCCATCGCCATAGCCCCGGGCCGATGCCCGAGCCGCGCGGCGCGGCGGGGGTGGAGCATCCGCGCAGCCTCGATTTGCGCCGCTTCGCTTGATGGGCGCATAAGCGCCGGCCGATCATGACGGAAGCACGATGATTCTGCCGGGTCTCAGAGACGGCTTGGACGAGATGGTGGATGGCGCGCGCAATGTGCGCCCCCATTGGCGCGGCGTGCTCGGCGGGCTTGCCATGCTGAGCGACAGCCTGGCCGCCCGCCAGCGCCGGCTCGATCAAGCCTTCGCCGACGAGGGGGTGCGCAGCATCCTGCCTGGCGCCCAAGGCGCGGGCGGAGCGGACGGCGCCGGGCTCTGGCATTGCGATCCGATCCCGCTGCCGATCGCCGCGCGGGAATTCGCCGCCCTCGAAGCCGGGCTCGCCCAGCGCGCCCGCCTGCTCTCCGCCCTGCTCGACGATCTCTACGGCCCGCAGGAGAGCCTCGCCCGCGGCCTGCTGCCGCCCGCACTCGTCTATGCCAATCCGGGCTTCCTCCATGCCTGCCATACGCGGCCCGGATTGCCGGGGCCGCGCCTCTCCTTCTATGCCGCCGATCTCGTGCGCGAGCCCGACGGGCACTGGCGGGTGCTGAGCGACCGCACGGCCGGGGCTGCCGGCGTCGGCATGGCGCGGGAAAACCGCCGCATCCTCTCCCGCGTGGTGCCGGAGATGTTCCGCTCGGTGCAGATCCGCGCGCTCCGCCCCTTCTTCGATCTCTGGCAGGATTCGCTCGCCGAATTCGCGCCCCCCGGGCGCGCCCTGCCGAATATCGCGCTCCTCACCCCGGGGCCGGGCAGCCCGCAATGGCTCGAACACATGCTGCTCAGCCAGGAACTCTCCTGCAATCTGGTGGAGGGCGGCGACCTCACCATCCGCGGCGGCGTTCTCTACCTCAAGATGCTGAACGGCCTGCGGCGGATCGACGTGCTGCTCCGCCGCCTCGACGGGCGCATGCTCGATCCGCTGGAACTCCATGCCGGCAGCCTGCTCGGCGTGCCGGGGCTGATGGATGCGATCCGCGGCGGCACCGTGCGCATCACCAACGATCCGGGCTCGGCGGTGGCGGAAGCGCCTGCCCTGCCACGCTTCCTCCCCGGCCTCGCCCGCCATCTGCTCGGCGAGGAGTTGCTGCTGCCGAGCATCGAGACGCTCTGGCTCGGCGAGGAGCGCGACCGGGCGCGGGTGATGAGCGACGTGAACGGCTGGCTGATCCAGCCGGCGACGGAGAGCACCGGCACCTGCTGGCAGGCGGCTGAGATGGAGCCCGCGGCACGGCACGATTTGCTCGGGCGGATCACGGCGCGGCCCGCCGAATTCGCCGCCGCCCGTATCAGCGCGCCCTCCCTCGCCCCTTGCGCCCGCGGCAGCGACCTCGTGCCCCAGGCGATCGTGCTCCGCATGTTCCTCGTCCATAGCGGTGGCGCCTGGCATGCCATGCCGGGTGGCCTCGCCCGGCATCTGGAGCCTGGGCAGTTCACCGGCCAATTGCCCAGCCGGGGCATCTCCAAGGATGTCTGGGTTCTGGCGGAAGGCAGCGAGCATATCGTCGGGCCGCCGGTGCAGGCCCAGGCGCCGCTGCCCATCCGCCGCGTCTATGGCGAATTGCCCAGCCGCACGGCGGACAATATGTTCTGGCTCGGCCGCTATATCGAGCGGCTGGAAACCGCCGCCCGCCTCACCCGCGCGCAGATCCTGCGGCTCGGCCGCGCCCAGCCGATGCCGCGCGAGCAGGCCGAGTTGCAACTGCTCGACGCCTGCCTCGCGGTGACGCATATGACCAGTATCGACCTCGCGGCCGCCGGCGCCCCGACCCCGGCCTCGATCGCCGCGATGCTGCGCGAAAGCGGGCCGATCGGCCGCCTGCTCGGCAAGGTCGGGCGGCTCACCGATCTCGTGCGCGACCGGCTGACCGGCGAGATGTATGCCGCCTTCACCCATATGCTGCGGAGCGCAGGCGAGGAAATCGCCGCCGGCGGCACCACGCTCGATGGCCAGGCGCAAGCGATGGCCAGCATCCAGCGCTTCGCCACCGTCGTCGCTGGCCTCGCCGCTGAGAATATGGTGCGCGGCGGCAGCTGGCTGTTCCTCGACATGGGCCGCCGCATCGAACGCGCGGCGCTGACGGCCGACAATCTCGCCGTCGTGCTCGACCAGCCGGAGCCGCGGCTCGAACTCGGCCTCCGCCTCGCCCTCGAACTCTGCGATTCCGCCATCACCTATCGTAGCCGCTATTTCACCACGCTGCAGGCGGCCCCGGTGCTCGATCTCGTCATCGCCGACGAGAGCAACCCCCGCGCCATCGCCTTCCAGATCGCGACGCTCGTGCGCCTGCTCGGCAGCATGGGCGAGGAGGCTGATGCCCGGCTGACCGGCCAGGCCGAGGCGCTGGGGCGGCAGGCGCAGCAGATCGTCGCCGATATCGTCGGCCGGCGGGAGCTCGGGGCGGCCGCCGGGGTGGCCGAGCGGTTGCGGGCGCTGGCGGAGGCGATGCGCGGCCTTTCGGACCTTCTGTTCCGCCGCTACTTCGCGCTGCTGCCGATGCCCCGGGCGGTCGGGATCGAACAGGCGGAGGACTCGCCCTCCCTCAATGGCGCCGCCTGAGGAACCCGCGGCCCATGCGCTTCAAGCTTCGCCACATCACGAGCTACAGCTACGCCGAGCAGGTCGATCTCGCGAGCCATATGCTGCACCTGTCGCCGCGGCCGCTGCCCTGGCAGGAGGTGCGCGAGCTGCGCATCCTCTGCGAGCCGGCGCCCGCCCGAACCAGCCGCGCGCTCGACCATTTCGGCAACGAGGCGCAGTGGATCTTCATCGATCAGCCGCATGCGGCGCTGAAGGTGACGGCGGAATCGGAAGTCGCGGTCGCGTTCCCCAAGGCACCGGCCCCGCAGGAGACCCTGGCTTGGGAGACGGTCGTCGCCGAAGCGCAGGCCGGCGGGCCGCTCGCCTGGGAGGCGGCGCAATTCCTCTATCCCGGCCCGCTGGTGCCGAACGACCAGGGCGCCGGCCCCTATGCCGCGCAATCCTTCCCGCCCGGGCGGCCGATCCTCGCCGGGCTGATCGACCTCAACAGCCGGATCAAGCGGGATTTCGCCTTCCGCCCCTTCAGCACCACGATCACCACCTCGGTTGCCCGCGTCATGGCGCAGCGCGCCGGCGTCTGCCAGGATTTCGCCCATCTGATGATCGCGGGCTTGCGCGCCCTCGGCCTGCCGGCGCGCTATACCTCGGGCTATATCCGCACCGCGCCGCCGCCCGGCCAGGCGCGGCGGGTGGGGGCGGATGTCTCCCATGCCTGGGTCGGCGCCTGGCTCGGCCCGCGGCATGGCTGGGTCGATCTCGACCCGACCAACGATCTCGTGGTGCGGGATGAGCATGTCGTGCTCGGCTGGGGGCGGGAATTCAGCGATGTCTCGCCGCTGCGGGGCATCATCCTCGGTGGCGGCACGCACGGCCTCACGGTCTCTGTCGATCTCGAACCCCTCGCGGCCTGAGCCATGCGGCGGAGCCTGCCCCGCCTCCGGGCAAGATGCTGGCGCGCGGCGCGGGGCCGGGGCATGCTGGCGCATGGCTGAAGAACAGATCCCCCCGGTCGAAGTGCTCGATCCTGGCGCCGGGCCGGTGCTCTATCGCGTCGCCGTGCCGCCGGCCGAGATGCCGCCGGTGCCGGTGCATGCGCTGGAAGGCGCGCTGGATGCGGCGCGCAGTGCCGCCCGCCAGGGCGGGGAGACGCGGCCGCGCCGCTTCCGCTTCGCCGCGCCAGGCGGCGCGGTCGCCGATTTCACCATTTCGGACCGCGATGCGCGGTTCTGGGCCCAGGCGGTGGATCGCACGGCCGATCTCGGGACGCTCGGCGGCCTCTCCCTCTGCCTGCGGCTGCTCGCGCTTGTGGACCTGCTGGGCACGGCGCCTTGGGCCGCCCGCTACCTGCGCGCCAGCCCGGATGGGCCGCGCATGGACCGCGGGCTGTTGCGGGCGGCGGCGCGCACCAATCTGACCGAGGAAGCGCGCTTCAACGAAGCCTCCTTCCGCCGCAACCTGCCGCTCGCCCAGGCGGGCGGGACGCCTGCCCCCACGGCCTTCACCGGAGTTTCCTCATGACCCTTGCCGAATTCATCCGCCGCCCTGGCAGCGGTCAGGCCCGGGTAGCGCTGCTCGCGCTGCCGCTCATCCTGCTCGCCGGCTGCGCCGAGGCGCCGCAGCAGAGCAAGAGCGAGCAATCACAATATGATGCCTGCCACCGGATGGCGGATCGTATCGTCAAGCAGGCCAATGTCGCGTCCCTGAGCCAGGGCGATCCCTATAGCTCGCCCTTCGCCGCGACCTCGGTGCTGCCGACGACGACGGACAATCTCTCGATCGAGCATCAGCGCGAGCAGATCATGAACGACTGCATGCACCATTACGATTCCTATGCCCCGAACCAGGGCGTGGTGACGGCGACGCCGGGCAGCCCGGTGGTGAGCCAGCCGGTGCCGCCGCCGCCTGCCGATCTGGCCGGGCCGACGGGCAGCGATCTCACAAAGCCGCCGATCCTGCCGCCCGCGCAATAACGCGCAAGGCCCCGCCGCACCGGCCCGCTACTGCTGCGCCGGCGGCGTCAGCGGCGTCGGCTGCGCGCCCGAAGGCGTCGGAGCCGCGGTCGGGGTCGGCGCCGTCGTCGGAGCGGGGGCGAGCGGCTGGCTTTGAATAGCCGGGCTCGCCGGCATGGCGGTGGCGCCGGGGCTCGGCGTCGCCGCAGCGCCTGCGCCCGCCTGCGGCGCGGAAGCGAGCGGCATGGGCGGCGGCAGGCTGCCGGCAGCGGCAGGTGCGGCGGCGGTGCCGGGTGAGACGCCATGCGCCCGCTGCCACACCGGATCGCCGAGATTGACCTGCCCTGGGGTCGTATTGGTCGCCGTCAACGCGCCCGCCCCGGCGCCGACGGCCGCCCCGATCGCCACCCCGATCGGCCCGCCGACGAGGCCGATCAGCGCGCCGGTGCCCGCCCCCGTCGCCGCCCCGCCCGAGGTGCGGCCGGGCTGGCTACTGCCGCAGGCGGAGAGCAGCGCCGAAAGCGCGATCGTGAAAGCCGAGCGGATTGCGACGTTGCGTCTCATGGTCACCTTCGCACAGTTTCAGCCTTGTTAATCCCTGCAACGGGCGGCAAGGCTTGTCCAGAAACGCTGTTTCCTTGGCGGCATTAAGGCTAGCCTTTGCCAAAGGCGGCCCGCCGCTTCCCGCCTGATCTTCATGGGAGACCGAGATGGTGCAGATCGAGCTCAAGACTCCGCCGAAACCCGCCTGGATGGCGGAGTTCCAGGCCTTCATCATGCGCGGCAATGTGATCGACCTCGCCGTCGGCATCATCATCGGCGCGGCCTTCACCGGCATCGTCAACAGCCTGGTCAAAGACCTGCTGAACCCGATTCTCGGCCTCATCGTGGGCGGGATCGATTTCAGCAACCTGTTCATCACCCTCAAGGGCCCGCACGAGCCGACCCTCGCGGCTGCGCAAAAAGCCGGTGCGGTGACGATGAATATCGGCGTCTTCATCAACGCCGTGATCAATTTCGTGATCGTCGCCTTCGCGGTCTTCTGGCTGGTGCGGGTTATTTCCAAGCTCTACCGCAAGCCCGCTCCGGCACCGGCTGAGCCGGCGCCGCCGCCGCCCACCGAAGTGCTGCTGGCGGAAATCCGCGACATCCTGAAATCCGAGCAGTCCCGCCTGCCGATGCCGCCGAGCCCGGCGGAATAAGTCGAACGCGCAGAGGTGGGCGCGGCGCGCCCCAGCCTCTCCGTTACTGCGCGGTGCCGCCGAAGCCCACGAAGCCGGCCGAAGGCACCGCCGCCCCGCTGCCGCCGCCATAGCTCGCGGCATAGGCCGAGCCACCCGGCGCCGGGGCAGGCCCCCGCGCGGCCAGCGTCGTCGCCTGCGGACGGGTGGCGCCCTTCTTGGCGGCCGAGGGGTTGAGGAAGGAAACCGGCGTCGTCGTCGCCTTCAAATCCTTCTCGCTCATCCCGAGCGTATTGGCCGGCGGCTGCGCCATGGGGCCCTGCGGCTCGGAATAGTCCGAGCCATTGGCCTTCATCATGGTGACGAGCAGGAAGGTGATGGCGTTGCGGCCAAGCTGGATCGAGACATCCACCGGCGTCTGGCCGACCGCATCGCGCGCATTGAGATCGGCGCCGCGCGCCAGCGCATCCCGCGCGGCGGTGACATCGCCGCGGTTGATCGCATCGAAAAGCTCGGTCGTGGGGGAGAGGAGCGAGGCGTCGATCGGGCTCTGCTTGATCGGCGCCGTGGGGCTCGCACCAGGCAAGCCGGCGACCGAGGGCTGCGCCTTGGGCCCGTTATTGGCGCCCTGCACCACCGGGCCCATCGCGGTGGGCTGCGGCAATGCCGCCTGCGCCGCCGCCCGCTCGGCCGGAAGTGCCGCCGCGAAGCCCAAGCCCAGGACGAGGCCGGGGACCAGCCCCCTCAGAATCCGGCTGTTCATGCTCGTTTCACTCACTCCATTCCGGGGCGGATCGTCCCGGCGCGGCGCCGCGCCGCCCTCGGCTTGCGCGCGGTCTCTATCACCGCAGGGGAAGGTTCAGCCACCAAAAACCGAAATTTAAGTAGGCTGCATAGCAGAGCCAGAGATAGGGGGGGAGTAACAATGCGCCCGAGGCGCGGTTTCGCCGCCAGAAGGCGCGGAAGGTCGCCGCGGCCGCGAGGCCCAGCAGGGCGACGACAACGAGGGCGAGGCCCGGCGCATGCAGGCGGAAGAAGATGCTCGGCCACAGCGCGAGCAGCGCCACCTGCCAGGCCCAGAGGCGGAGCGCCGGGCGCGGGCTGAGCCGCCAGGGATCGACCTGCCGCCAGATAAGCCAGGCGGCCATCCCGTAGCTGCATCCGGCCAGAGCCCAGACGCCGGAAAAGGCGCGCGGCGAAACGAGCCCGGCGGGCGGCCGCAGCGACAGATACCAGTGGTGGAGATCGTGCGAGACGAGGCTCGTTGCCGCGAGCTGGACCAGCAGGGCCAGACCCACGAACCCGAGCAGCGCCAGGAACTGGGCGCCGCTGCTGTGATCACGGCCGGGATCCCGTAAATTCTGGAAGACACGCCCCCCTTGCGGCCAAGCTCCGGCAGATACCGGGCCTCAGGCTAGGCCGGGTTGCTCGCCATGGGAAGGCAGCGAAACGGGCAGGCAAGCTGCGAAAATCCGGGGGTCGCGCTTGGGCGGCCGGCCAAGCGGCGGGCAGCCCGCCGGGCCCGAGCTGGGGTCAGCGCAGGCTGCGGTCCGGCGCGCTCGTCTCGATTGCCGGGCCGCTGAAGGACGGGGCGGAGGCGAATTGCACGCTTTGCGAGAAGAGCGCGCGGCCATGGCGGCGTTCGGCGGCGGTGCGCAGATCGGCCGGCGGCGCATTGCCGAGATCCATCTGCGGCGCCGGGCCGGCCTCGGCCATCAGCAGATGCGGCGTGGTGCTGCGGTAGATGAAGCCGTAGGTGGGATAGACCGAACCATAGGTCGAGGTGTGGCCGAGGGCCACGCGCACCGCCGTCCAGTCATTGTTCGGGGAGACATCGACCACCGCGATATCGGAGGAAACGCCGCCCGGCACGAAGCCCGGCCCGCCCCAATTCGCCTGGGTGATGAGGATTTCCCGCCGATTGACCACTTCCTGGACGACCGCGACATGGCCGAGCCGCATACGGCCATTGGCCCGGAAATTCAGCACCGCCCCAGGCTCGGGCGTATGGCCGCGGCCGAAGCGGCCGGCCGCCTCGTTCCACCAATTGGCCGCATTGCCGGTGAGATCGATGCCGGAAACCTCGCGCGCATAGGGCACGCATTCGAGAAAGCCGTGGTGATAGACCCCGTCGCTCAGCCGCGCTTCCGCCGTGCGGGTGCGCCAGACCGTGCGGAGGTAGCTATGGCCATGCACGCGCACCCGATAGGTGACGCGCACCCGGCGGACCTCGACATGGCTATGAGCCGCCATCGCGACATGGCGGATGGCGGCGTGATGGGTCTCGACCGCGAGGTGGCGGACCGGCCGATGCTCTACGTGATGCGTGGCGGATGCGACATGGCGATAGACGGTGTGATGCGCGGCGGATGCGACATGTCGATAAATTGTGTGATGCGCGGCGGCGACATGCACGGCCGTGTGCCTGTGCGCGGCGGCGACATGGCTGCGATGTTCAACTTTATGAGAGGCTGCCTCAGCAGCGAGCGAGAAGAGAGACGAGCCCGCAACCAAAAATGATGCAAAAACACAGGCTTTTCTAACAATGTTCTGCATCGTACTCCGACCGGTCCAGCGTGCCAAACATCACAGCTTCATGAAGTGGGCGTAACCGAGCTTCGCCGCGGAGACAACCGTCCTTCGCCAGAAATGCATGTCAACCCCGCAATTTGTCCAATTCCGCGACAAAGCGTGAGGAGTTTTAGGACCATTTTCCTAATTCGCGCATTTAGTCGGACCATCGTCTCATCGCTGGCAGGAGGCCGCGTTCTGGAGTCCGGCGGCCGTTGGGATGCAGGCCAGCGGAAGGGGCCGAAGCCCGAGGGAGCGCGCGGATCGTTCCGCGGAGGAGGCCCCAGGCCCTGCTCTGCGCGCCGGCCGCGGCCCGGAACTCCCCGCACGGACGGGTACGGGAGAGGCGCGTCACCGCGCGGCCGGATGAGCGGCCGGCGCGGCGGTCAGCGCATGCGGCCTTACTTGCAGGCCGTGACCATGATTTCCACGAGGTGCTTCGGATCGGCCATATTGGCTTCCACGCAGGCGCGGGCGGGGGCGAGCCCCTCCGGCAGCCAGGCCTGCCACACTTCGTTCATCGCCGGGCGGTCGGAAATCCGCTTCAGCCAGATCTGCGCGGTGAGAAGGCGCGTCTTGTCGGTGCCGTGCTCTTCCAGCAGCGCATCGATCTGGGCGAGAATTTCCTCGGTCTGGCCGACGACATCCTTGTCCAGATCCTGCGCCGTGCAGCCCTGGAGATAGACGAAGCCGTGGTATTCCACCGCCGCCGAGAGGATCGGGCCGGGATTGGTGCGGATGATCTTGCTCATGGAAAAATCCTGGACTTGAGGGAGGCCTCCGGCCTGGATTGGCCGGCCGGGCCAGCTATAGAGCAGATCCGGGCACGATAGAATGAGCCTGGCCGAGCGGAGATGGGCAGGTCGCGCGGCGCGGCGCCGCCCACCGCTCAGGCGGGCTCGGCGGGGAAGATCGTCTCCGGCCGGACCAGCGCCTCCTGCGCGGCGATGAGCGCGATCTCCCGCTGGCCGAGTTCCGCGGTGCGCCGCAGCACGGCATGGATCGCGGAGCCTGCCGCGCTCAGGGCCTCGGCGACGGAGCCGGTGCGCAGGATATGGACGAGGAACAGCGCCGCCACCGCATCGCCCGCGCCGTTGACGGCGAGCGGCAGCAAGGGCGCGCGCAGGCGGAAGAAGCGCGCCCCGTCGGCGGCCAGCATGTCAAGGCAATCGGGCGGCGTCTCCTCCGTCCGCAGGCTCGTCACCAGCACGATGCGCGGCCCCGCCTGCTGCAAGGCGGCGACCGCGGCCTTGACCTCGCCGAGCGTGCCGCAAGGCAGGCCGGTGAGATGCTTCAGTTCGAACAGATTGGGGGTCAGGATATCCGCCGCCGGCACGATCCGCGCGCGGATGAGCTCGGCCACCCCCGGCCGGACATAGACGCCGCGATCCTCGTCCCCGATCACCGGATCGGCGCAGTAAAGCGCCCGCGGATTGGCGGCGCGGAGCCGCGCCCGTGCATCGAGCACGGCTTCGGCCACCAGCGGATCGCCGAGATAGCCGGAGAGCAGGGCGTCGCAGCCCGGCAGCACGCCGCGTTCCTCGATCCCGAGGACGAGTTCGCGGATCATATCGGGCGCGGTCGCCGCCCCCCGCCAGGCGCCATACCCGGTATGGTTGGAGAATTGCACGGTATTGACCGCCCAGACCTCGGCGCCGAGGCGCTGCATGGGAAAGACCGCGGCGGCATTGCCGACATGGCCATAGGCTACCCAGGATTGAATCGAGAGAATGTTCATGGCCGGGGGAGTTAGCACTGTCCAGGATGCCGCCGGCAAGCACCCTGCCTTCAGGCCTGCCCGCCGGGGCCGCCCATCCGGGCGATGCCGGCCCGGCCAGGCTGGGCCAGAGGAACCAGCGCCCCACGCAGCCCAGGGGTGACAATTCGTTCTGACTATGCAACTAACTGCGCTCTGCCCTTCAGCCCGAGGACCAAGCGATATGCCCTTCCGCAGCCCCCGCCGCCGGCCGGCGCCCCGCGCTTCGATATGTCTGGCGCTCCTGGCGCTGACCCCGCTCCTGGCCTTCGGCCCCACCCGGCCTGCCGCCGCGCAATCCGCCGCGGGGAGTGTCGCGCCCGCAACCGCGGTGCCAGCGGCAGCCGTGCCGGCGCCAGGGGCCGCAGCCGGGCATCACCCGGGTAGCAAGGCGCTCAACAACTATCTGGCCCAGCTTCACGGCAGCCTGCGGATCACGGCGGCAGAAGAGCCGCTTTGGGCCAGCTTCGCGCAGATCATGCGCGATAACGCCTATACGCTCGGCCAGGCCTATCGGGAGCGACGGGCCAAGCTCCGCTCCATGACGGCGATCGAGGATCTCAATTCCTATGTCGGCGTCGAGCAGACGCGGCTCGATGGGCTGAAGCGCACCTCTGCCGCCTTCGCGGCCCTCTATGCCCAGATGCCACCCGACCAGCAGAAGGTCGCGGATGCGCTGTTCCTCGAAGATCTGCCCGGCGGCCCGCACCGCAAGGCGCATCCCGGCGGCGCCCCGCACCACAAGAAGAAGCATGACGCTGCGGCCTCTTCCGGCCAATAGGCGGAAGGCGCGGCCTGAGGATCGCGCGCCTCAGCCGCCGGGGGGCGGGCGGGGCTCCGCCGCGCGCCGCTCCTGCTTCCCTCTCATGCGCGGCAGGCCCAGGCCGAGGTTGCAGACAAGCCCGCGCCGGTCTATAGGCCGCCGCTTCCGCGCTTCCGGTCGTATCGGCGGCGCCGACAGCAACGGAACCCGCAGCCATGAAGCCGAATATCCACCCCGACTACCATGAAGTGACCATCATCATGACCGATGGCACCGAATATAAGACCCGGTCCTGCTTCGGCAGCGCGGGCGACACCCTCCGCCTCGACATCGATCCGAAATCCCATCCCGCCTGGACCGGCCAGCAGCGCATCATCGACAGCGGCGGCCAGATCGCCAAGTTCAACAAGAAGTTCGCCGGCATCGGCATGCGCAAGGGCTGAACCGGCCGCCGCGCCACACAAAATCTTGACCGCTCTCCGGGGCCGCTTCTTGAAAGAGGAGCGGCCCTTTTCCATATCCGGGGTGCCGGGGTGCCCGATTGGGGCCCCGGGCGTGCATGGCGAGCCGGCCCCATCGGCGGCTCGATTGTTCAGACCTTGCTCTTCAGGAGGTTTTCATGATTCGCGATTTCACCCCGCTGTTCCGCACCGCTATCGGCTTCGACCGGCTCGCCCAGATGGTCGAGGGCTTGCAGGAAACATCCGCCACCGCCTTCCCGCCCTACAATATCGAGAAGACCGGGGAGGATACCTATCGCGTCACCATCGCGGTCGCGGGCTTCCGCCCCGAGGATCTGGACGTGACGGTGAAGGAGAACACCCTGCTCGTCTCCGGCCGTGTCCAGCAGGCCTCGTCGGACAAGGTGGCGACGCTCTATCGCGGCATCGCTGGCCGCTCCTTCGAACGCCGCTTCGCGCTCGCCGATCATATCGTGGTCGAGGATGCGACGCTCGATAACGGCCTGCTCCATATCGGCCTCAAGCGGATCGTGCCGGAAGCGCTCAAGCCGCGCCGGATCGCGATCGGCCTTTCGGGCGCCGAGGGCCAGAAGGTGATTACCGCCGAGGCGGAGCCGGAGATGGCCGAAGCCGCGGGCCGGCAGCAGCAGGCGGCCTGATCGCCGCCGGCGCCTGACGCAGCCGGGCTTCTGATGACCGCCCGTGTCCGGTGATGACGAGGGGGCCCGCGCTGGCCCCCTCGCCTTTTCCGCCGCCCCCCTGGTTGTGCCCCCAGGCTTCGGCCATATTTCCTTCCCAAGGCCGGGTGCCAATGCGGGCTGAGGGAGGATCAGAGGCTGGCACGTTTCGCGTTTCATGGTCTCCGTATCGCCAAGCCGGCCTTCTGGGCGCCGGCCTGCGCGCTCGGCCTGGCGCTCGCCGCCCCCACCCGCGCGGCCGACCCACAGCCCTATGCGGTCAGCTTCACCAAGACCGGCAATGCGGCGATCGACAAGCTCGCGCCGCAGACATCGAGCCTCGTCGCGCTCCGCACCAAGGCCCCGGCCGGACCCTTCGCCCTCGTGCTGCGGGCGCGGGCCGATATCGGCCGGCTGCAGACCGTCCTCGATAGCGAAGGCTATTACGACGGCACGGTTGCCATCACGATCGACGGCAAGCCGCTCGACGACCCGGACCTGCCGCAGGCGATCGCGCAATATCCCGGGGCGACGCCGGTGCCGGTGCAGGTCACCCTCACCCTCGGCCCGCTCTTCCACCTCGGCAAGGTAGCGGTGAAGGGCGATGTGCCGGCCAAGGCCATGGCGCGGTTCGGCTTGCGGAGCGGCGCGCCGGCGCGGGCGGCCGAGGTCATCGCCGCGGGGGCACGGCTGCAAAGCGCCCTGCTCGATGAAGGCTATGCCTTCGCCAAGGTCAGCACGCCGCTCGCATTCGAAAACCCCGCCGCCAGGACGATCGACATCACCTATACCGCGACCGTCGGGCCGCGCGTCGATATCGGCGCGATCACGGTGGACGGGCTGCATGCCGTCCATCGCAGCTTTGTCCAGCGCGAGATGACACTGCGGCCCGGCGAGCGGTTCAGCCCGGCCAAGATCGAAACCGCGCGGCAGACCCTCGCCGGGCTCGATGTCTTTTCCTCGGTCCAGGCGGTGCCGGGCACCGCCCTCGGCCCGGATGGGCGCCTGCCCGTCACCTTCCGGGTGGTGGAAGGGCCGCCGCGCACGGTGAGCTTTACCGCCGGCTACGCGACCGATACGGGCGGCGCCCTCGGCGTCGCCTGGACGCATCACAACCTCTTCGGCGGCGGCCAGACCCTCGCCCTCTCGGCCCAGGCGACCGGTCTCGGCGGCTCCAGCACCAATGGCCTCGGCTACAATATCGGCGCGACCTATACGCTGCCGGCCTTCTTCCGCCGGGATCAGACGCTGAGCTTCAACATCGGCGCGCTGAAGCAGGATTATACCGCCTATAATCAGCAGGCGGTGCTGGCCGGCACCACCTTCACCCGCAAGCTCGGCAAAGACTGGAGCCTGAGCGCCGGGCTCACCGGCATCATCGAGCAGGTGGCGCAAGAGGGCGTCAACCGCCGCTACGACCTGCTGCAGTTGCCGCTGGCCCTGAAATACGACAGCACGAATTCCCTGTTCGACCCGACGCGCGGCATCCGCGCCGCGGCGAGCGTGACGCCGACGGAATCCTTCCTCAACCCGAGCACTTTCTTCACCATCCTGCAGCTTTCCGGCTCGACCTATATCGACCTCACCGGCAAGGGGCGGAGCGTCATCGCGCTGCGCGGGCTCATCGGCTCGGTGCAGGGCGCCTCGACCTTCGAACTGCCGCCGGACCAGCGCTTCTATGCCGGCGGCAGCGGCACCATCCGCGGCTATGCCTATCAGTCCGTCGGGCCGCAATTCGCCGATGGCAATCCGGTCGGCGGCACCTCAATCGATACCGGCACGGTGGAATACCGCCAGCGCATCGGCAAAAGCTTCGGCACGGCGCTGTTCGTGGATGCGGGCCAGGTGGGCAGCACCGCCGCGCCCTTCCAGGGCAGCGTGAAGGTGGGGGCCGGCATCGGCCTGCGCTATTACACCGCCATCGGCCCGATCCGCGTCGATTTCGCGGTGCCGCTGGTGCATCAGCAGAATAGCGGAAACTTCCAGCTCTATATCGGCATCGGGCAGGCCTTCTGATGCACATGGCCCGGCGCATCGCCAAATGGCTCGCCATCGCCCTCGGTGCGGTGGTGGTTCTTCTGCTGGTGCTGCTCGGCGGCGCGGCGATCGCGCTCAATACCGCCGCGGGCCAGAGGATGGTGGCCGGGCTGATCAACCGGGAGGCCAAGGGCTCGCTCGCGATCGCCGGCCTCTCCGGCACGATCCCGACCGATCTGCGCCTCGCCACGGTGCGGCTCCAGGATCGCGAGGGCACCTGGGCGACCGCCTCGGGCCTCGCGCTGCGGCTGCGGCTGCTCCCCCTGCTGCACGGCAAGCTGATCATCGACGAGCTGAGCGCCCGGCGCATCGCCCTGCTCCGCCCGCCACTGGCGAGCCGCAAGACGCCGCCGCAGCCGGCGAGCGGGCCCTACCAGGCGGAGATCCCTGGCCTGCCCGTGCAGATCGACCTCCGCTCGCTCACCATCGGCGAGGTGAAGGTGAGCAGGCGCTTCACCGGCACCGTGGGCGCCCGCCTCGCGGTCGCCGGCTCGGCCACCGTCACCGGGCGGAACATGGGGCGGATCGCCCTCGCGCTCCGCGATCTCGACGGCGCCGGCCGCTACGGCGCGGCGGCGGCGCTGATGGGCCAGGCGCTCGATGCGCGGCTGACGCTCGACGAGCCGGCGCACGGGCTGATCGCCCGGCTCGCCAGGCTGCCCGATCTCGGGGCGCTGCACCTTGCCGCGCATCTCGCCGGGCCGCAGAGCGCGGCGCGGCTGGCGCTCGATCTCGCTGCCGGGCCGCTCACCGCCGCAGCCCATGGCACGATCGACATTCCGGGCGAGGCGGCGCAGCTCGCCATCACCGCCCATGCGCCGGCCATGCAGCCGGCGCCGGGCCTTGGCTGGCAGAAGGTGGATATCGCGCTCACCACCGCCGGGCCCTTCACGAAGCCGACCGCGCAGGGCCATATCCTGCTGCAGGGGCTGGCGGCCGGCGGCGCCTCGCTCCGCTCGCTCACCGCCGAGGTGGGCGGCGATCTCGGCGCGGTGCAGCTGCACGCACGGCTCGTCGGCCTCGCCGCTCCCGGCCTGCCGCCCGGTCTGCTCGGCGATGCGCCGATCGAGGTAAGCGCCTCGGCCGCCTTGCAGGCGCCGGCGGAGCCGGTGCATGTCACGATCCGGCATCCGCTCGCCGCCCTCACGCTCGACGGCACGCTCAAACCCGGCCTCGCCGCACGCTTCACCCTCGATCTGCCGCAGCTCGCCCCCCTCGCCGCGATCGCGCATCAGAGCCTGCAAGGCAGCGCCCGGATCACCGGCACCGCCAGCCGGGCAAGCGGGGGCGCGGGCGCGGGGGGCGCCATGGCCGCGCATATCGCCGCCGCCATCCATCTGACGCAGGCGATGCCCCAGGCGATGGCGCTGACCGGCGGGCGGCTGACGCTCGGCGCCGATGCGCGGATGGCCGGCAAAACGCTGACCCTCTCCACCCTCACCCTGCAGGGCGCGGATATTGACCTCGCCGCCCATGGCACGCTGCAGACGGCGAGCGAGGCCCTCGCCCTCGATTGGCACCTCGCGCTCGCCAGGCTCGGCGATCTCAGCCCCACGCTCTCAGGCGCGCTGAGCATGACGGGCCATGCCGCCGGCACCGTCCGCAACCTCGCCGTCGCCGCGCATGTCACGGGCAGGCTTGGCGCGCGGGCGGGAGGCAAGCTCGGCCGGGCGGGGCCGATCGACCTGCAGCTTGCCGCGACCGGCCTGCCGGCGGCGCCCGAGGCGCGCATCACGCTGACCGGGGCGCCGGCCGGGGCGCCCGCCCATATCGCGCTGACCGCCGGGCGCAGCGCGCAAGGCGCGGTCAGCCTGCGGATCGCTGAGCTTAGCTGGAAGAGCCTCAGCGGCAGCGGCGACCTCGCACTCGCGCCCGGTGCCCGGCTGCCGACCGGCGCGCTCTCGCTCGCCATCACCCGGCTTGGGGATTTCGCCTTCCTGCTCGGCCAGCCGCTCGGCGGCAGCCTCTCTCTCACGGTGCAGGCGCCGCCCGGCCAGGCGGCGCATGTCGCGCTCCAGGCCCACGGCCTTGCCTTCGGCACGAACCGCCTGGCCGGGCTCGCGCTGACCGGCACGGTGCAAGACCCGATGGGCGGCGATCCGCGCATCGGGGCCACGGCACGGCTGACCGGCCTCAGCGCCGCCGCGGTGCGGGGCGATGCGCGCCTCACCGCGCAAGGCCCGCTGAGCGCGCTGGCCCTCACCCTCGATGCCAATCTGCCGGATCTGCAAGGCGCGCCGGCCCATGCCGCCGCCCGCGCCACGCTGGACGTGCAGCGGAGCAGGCTGGCGCTCGCGGCGCTGACCGCCGCCTGGCACGGCGAAAGCCTCCGCCTGCTGGGGCCGAGCCGCATCGCCTTCGGCAAGGCGATGGCGGTGGATCACCTCCGCCTCGCCGCCGGCCCCGCCACCATCGAGGCTTCCGGCAGCATCACCCCGCGGCTCGCGCTTACCGCCCGCCTCAGCAACCTCACCCCCGCGCTCATCCAGCCCTTCGCGCCGAACCTGCACCTCGCCGGGCGCTTCGATGCCGCGGCGGAGCTCAGCGGTTCGCTTGCCGCCCCGCGCGGCACCGTCACCCTCACCGGGCGCGGCCTGCGGGAGACGACGGGGCCTGCCGCCTCCCTGCCCGCCGCCTCGCTCGACGCGCGGGCGCAGCTCGCCGGCCGCACGGCCGATCTCGCGCTGCGGCTCGATGCCGGCAGCGCGAGCCACCTCGCCATCACCGGCACGACGCCGATAAGCCCGAGCGGGCGGCTCGCGCTCGCCATCGGCGGCAAGCTCGACCTCGCGCTGATCGATCCGATCATGCAGGCCCAGGGTCGGCAGATCGCCGGCATGGTCACGCTCGCGCTACAAGCCTCGGGCACATTGAAGCAGCCGGTCATCGGCGGGCAGATCGCCCTCGATCGCGGCCGGTTCCAGGATTATGTGCAGGGCCTCACCCTCTCGGCGATCACGGCGCGGATCGAGGCGCGCGGCCAGGATCTCATCCTCCGGCAATTCGATGCCCAGGCCGGCAACGGCACGATCGCCATGACCGGGCGGATCGGCGCGCTGGCGCCTGGCGTGCCGATCGACCTGCGGATCACCGCGCGCGATGCCTCCCCGGTGCAGAGCGACCTGCTGACCGCGGTCTTCGACAGCGCTTTGCATGTCGCGGGCTCGGTCGCGAGCGGCATCACCGCCGCCGGCACGCTCCATATCCGCCGCGCCGAGATCAACATCCCGGACAGCTTCCCCCCGAGTGTCGCCGTGCTGACGGTCCATAAGCCCGGCGAGAAGCCGGCCCCGCCGCAGCCCCCGGCGCCGCCCATCCACCTCGATCTCACCCTCTCCGCGCCGCGCGCGATCTTCGTCCGCGGCCATGGGCTCGATGCGGAACTCGGCGGCCAGCTGCACCTCGGCGGCACGCTCGCCGATCTTCAGCCGCATGGCCATTTCGACATGATCCGCGGCACCTTCAGCCTCGTCACCTCCACGCTCACCTTCACCACCGGCAAGGTGGGCTTCGACGGCGGCAAGATCACCGATCCTTCCCTCGACTTCGAGGCGACCACCGAATCGGGGAGCATCACGGCGACCCTGGCCGTCACCGGCTATGCGAGCGCGCCGAAGATCTCGCTCACCTCCTCGCCCGTGCTGCCGCAGGACGAGGTGCTGGCGCAGCTCCTCTTCCATAGCAGCACCGCCCAGCTCAGCCCCTTCCAGCTGGTGACGATCGCCTCGGCCGTCGCGCAGATCGCGGGGGTCAATACCGGCGGCGGGCCGGGCGGCGTGCTCAACAGCCTGCGCCAGGGCCTCGGGCTCGACGAATTGTCGATCGGCAGCAGCACGACGCCCTCCGCCATCCCCTCCAACACGACGACGACCAACAAGACCCAGAGCGCGCCGACCCTGCAGGCGGGCCGCTACGTGGCGCCGGGCATCTATGTGGGGGCGGTGCAGGGCACCGGGCTCGGCGGCAGCGGCGCCAATGCCGGCACCGCGGCGCAGGTGCAGATCGACATCGCCAAGGGGCTGAAGCTGGAGACGCAGGTCGGCGGCAACAGCAACGGCGTCGGCGTGACCTACCAGTTCAAATACTGAGGACCGATGAGGCCTGGGCAAAATAAACCCGGACGCGCAGAGCGCATCCGGGTCCAGAGAGCAGCTATGGCGCCGGTCGGGCCATGAGGCTCGGCCGGCACACAGCCTGACGATTTAGTTCGACGTGGTGCCAGTGACCTTGTGGTGCACGGCGCCGGGGCCCTTCTTGGTGCCGCCGCGCACGTAGTTGTAGTGCTTGCCGTTGAGCTTTTTGTGCTTGCGCTTGTGGGTCTTCGCATGCGGCTTGGCGACGATGCCGGGGCCACCGACCGGGGCCGAATTGTTCGCACCCTGGCCGGAGCTCGCGGCCGGAGCGGTGCCGGTGATGGAAGCCTTCGGATTCGGCGGCGGAACGGAACTGGCAGAATTCTGGGCCAGGGCGGCGGCCGGAGCCAAGGCTAGCCCCAGAACAATGGCAAGGGTGGCATTGAAGATACGCATTAGGGAAACTTCCTGTTAAAGGTGGACAGGCGATCTGGTTTGGCTCGACCGTGCAGGGCTTCTCTCCCTGGTTCGCGCATAAGGCCCTTATTTCGCTCATGACTCAAGGGATTTTGAGCCGAAAGGCCGCATCAGGCGCGAATGTTAACACCTCAGAGCAGGCAGAGTTCGCGTAAGGCCAGCCGCAGGCTTGCCGGAAGATCCTGCCCCAGCGCCGCATCCGGGCCGAGATCGGCGGGCGCGTCCTCCCCCCGCAGATAGCGCCACCCCTGGAATGGCTTGGTCAGGCGCGGCTCCACCGGCACCAGCGCGGGATCGAGGATAAGGGCGGCGCAGGCGCTGGCATCGGGGTAGTGATCCTGCCTGAGATCGCTTATCCGCTGGCGGCATTGCACCCGCCCGGCGATGACCCAGTAGATCGAGCCGCCGTCGATCAGTTCCGCGCTGCGCTTCGGCCATTGCCGCGTGCGGTGGCGCAGCGGCGGCTCGGCCGCGGCGCGGGCGGCCTGCGCCTCACCGAGATGGGCGATGTCGCGGATGCCGACCGCGAGCTTGATGAGGTGAAGCATGAGGGGTCCATCAAATCGCAAGGAAGCTGCGGCAGTATCGGCGCTCCGTCGCGTGGCGCAACCGCGCCACGCGCTTGTCATCATCCAATGCTTGACAGTCCGCCCCCTGCCTTTGCGAAGATGCATGACTGGAATAGGAGTCGCACAGCCTCATTGCGCTTGACCCGCACCTTCCGGAACGCGATTGGTCCCACCCCGCCGGGATGCCCCGGCGGCTGGACAGGATCAGTTGTGCCATGAGCCTCCCCGATCTCCGCACCGAGACGCTCTCCGTGCCGAGTGACGCCGCCCCGAGCCTGCCGCACCCTACCGATCGCGCGGCGAATGGCGGCCAGGATCTTGCCCGCCCGCTCCGCCGCCTCCACATGATCACCTGGGGTTGCCAGATGAATGTGTACGACAGCGGCAGAATGGCGGATGTGCTGGCGCCCTTGGGCTATGGCCCGACGGAGGATCCCGCCGCGGCCGACATGGTGATCCTCAATACCTGCCATATCCGCGAACGCGCGACCGAGAAGGTGTTCTCCGAACTCGGCCGCCTGCGGCTGGTGAAGGAGGCCCGCGCCGCCGAGGGGCGCCGCACCATCCTCGCCGTCGCCGGCTGCGTCGCCCAGGCCGAAGGCGCCTTCATCACCGAACGCGCGCCTTATGTGGATATCGTGCTCGGGCCGCAGACCTACCATCGCCTGCCCGAGATGGTGGCCCGCGCCCATCGCGCCGCGGGGCCGGTGATCGAGACGGATTTTCCGGTCGAGCAGAAGTTCGATTTCCTGCCCGAACAGGCGGCGGGCGAGGAGCGCGCGGTCACTGCCTTCCTCACCGTGCAGGAGGGCTGCGACAAGTTCTGCTCCTTCTGCGTCGTCCCCTATACGCGCGGCGCGGAAGCGAGCCGCCCGGCGCGCTCGGTCATCGAGGAGGCGCGGCGGCTCATCGCCCGGGGGGCGCGTGAGATCACCCTGCTCGGCCAGAACGTGAACGCCTATCATGGCGAAGGGCCGGACGGGCGGGATTGGGGCCTCGGCCGGCTCATCCGCGCGCTCGCGGAGCTCGATGGCCTCGCCCGCATCCGCTACACGACCTCGCATCCGCGCGACATGGGCGAGGATCTCATCGCGGCGCATGCCGAGGTGCCGGCCCTCATGCCCTTCCTGCACCTGCCGGTGCAATCGGGCTCGGACCGCATCCTCGCCGCGATGAACCGCCGCCATACCGCGGACGACTATCGCCGGCTGATCGAGCGGTTGCGCGCGGCGCGGCCCGATCTCGCCCTTTCGTCTGATTTCATCGTCGGCCATCCCGGGGAGAGCGAGGCGGATTTCGCGGCGACGCTCGGCCTCATCCGCGAGATCGGTTTCGCGCTCGCCTATAGTTTCAAGTATTCGCCGCGCCCCGGCACGCCGGCAGCCGGCAGCCCCGGCGCGGTTGCGGAAGCCGAGAAGGACCGGCGGCTCGCCACCTTGCAGGCGCTGCTGCGCGAGCAGCAGGAAGGCTTCAATGCCCGCTGCGTCGGGCGCGATCTGCCGGTGCTCGTGACCGGGCCGGGGCGGCATCCCGGGCAGATCGCCGGCCGCTCGCCCTATCTCCAGGCCGTCCATATGGATGGGCCGGTAAGCCTTGCCGGGCAGGTGGTGACTGTCCGGGTCCAGGGGCATTCCCTGAATTCACTTTCGGCCAGCCTCGGCCGCACGCATGGCCTTAACCAGGTTCTTGAAGAGGAGCGAGCCAGCGCTTGACCCAGATCTCGGCTGCCGAACGGTCGAACACCCCCCGGGCCGCGGATGCGGCGCCTGCCGCCACCGCCCGCGGGGTGACCTTGCAGTTTGGGAATAACCACTTGTTATCGCAGTTGCTGGGCGATCATGACCGGCATCTCATCCGGCTGGAACAGGCGCTCGGCGTGCGTCTCGCCTGCCGGGGCAACCGCATCGCTATCACCGGCGACGCCGAGGGGATCGAAACCGCGCAAGCGACGCTGAACCGGCTTTACGGCCGGCTGGAACGCGGCCATCGCCTCTCGGCGAGCGATATCGATGCCGCGATCAAACTCAACAGCCGCCAGGCGGAGCCGCGCCTGCCACTCGCCGATCTTCCCGCCATCCGCACCCGCAAGGGCGTGATCGAGCCGCGCAGCCCGGCCCAGGCTGGCTATATGGAGATGCTGGCGCGGAACGAGATGGTCTTCGGCGTCGGCCCCGCCGGCACCGGCAAGACCTATCTCGCCGTGGCGCAAGCCGTCGGCATGCTGCAGACCGGCCAGGTCGATCGCATCATCCTCTCCCGCCCGGCGGTGGAAGCGGGGGAGAGGCTCGGCTTCCTGCCGGGGGACATGAAGGAGAAGGTCGATCCCTATCTCCGCCCGCTCTATGATGCGCTGCACGACATGATGCCCGGCGATCAGGTGCTGCGGCGGATGGCCGCCGGCGAGATCGAGGTGGCGCCGCTCGCCTTCATGCGCGGGCGCACCCTCGCCCATGCCTTCGCCATTCTGGACGAGGCGCAGAACACCACGCCGATGCAGATGAAGATGTTCCTCACCCGCATGGGCGAGGGCACCCGGATGGTGATCACCGGCGACCCGAGCCAGGTGGACCTGCCGCCCGGCATCAGCTCCGGCCTCGTCGATGCGCTGGCGACCGTCGAGGGCGTGCAGGGCATCGGCGTCACCCGCTTCGGGCAACAGGACGTTGTGCGCCATCCGCTGGTCGCGCGCATCGTCGAGGCTTATGACCAGCGAGCAACGGCTGAGCGGGACCACGCGCGGGATGCGCGGCGCCACCGGCCACGTGAGAGTGACCTTGGAACCCCGAAGTAGTACCACGGAACCCCCGCCTGCGCCTGACCTCATCATCGAGGACCGGCGCTGGCGGCGGTTCGTCCCCCGCCTCGAAGAGCGCGTGCAGCGCGCTGTCCGGGCGGCCCAGTCCGCCGCCCCGGATATCCTGGTCGATACGATCGTCCTGACCGGAGACCGGGCTGTGCAGCGGCTGAATGCGCGCCATCGCGGCCGCAACAAGCCCACCAATGTCCTGACCTTCGAGCCGGTGGCCGAGGGCCTCGGCGGCGAGCTGGTGCTGGCGCTCGGCGTGCTGCGGCGGGAAGCGGCCGCCGAAGGCAAGAGCATCGCGGCCCATCTCGCCCATCTGCTGGTGCATGGCATGCTGCATCTGCAGGGCGAGGATCACCACCATCCGGGCGAGGCCCGGCGCATGGAGATGGCGGAAAGCCGCATCCTCGCCCGCCTCGGCGTCGCCAATCCCTGGAGGGCGGCGCGATGAGCCAGTCCGACGGGTCTTTCTTCTCCCGCATCCTCTCGATCCTCGGCCGCCGCGGCAATGAGCAGACGCTCCGCCAGTCGATCGCCGAACTCGTGGAAGAGGCTGGAACGACGACGGCGACCCACACGCCCGCCGAGGAACTGCCTGAGCTGGACCGGCAGGAGCGGGCGCTGATCGCCAATATCCTGCAACTGCGCGGCACGATCGCCAATGACGTGATGGTGCCGCGCACCGATATCGTGGCGCTCCGCGCCGATCTCACCCTCGACGAGACCTTGCAGCGCCTGCGCGAGGAACAGCATTCCCGCCTGCCGATCTATCGGCAGGAACTCGATGACATCATCGGCATGGTCCACATCAAGGATGTCTTCGCCTATATCGGCCGGGCGGAGGAGTTCTCGCTCGAAAAACTGCTGCGCCGGCCGCTGATGGTCGCCCCGCAAGCGCCGGTGCTGGATCTGCTGGTGCAGATGCGCCAGGCGCGCATCCATATGGCGCTGGTGATCGACGAATATGGCGGCGTCGATGGCCTCATCACCATCGAGGATCTGGTGGAAACCATCGTCGGCGATATCGACGACGAGCATGACGATGTAGAGGCGCCCTTGATGACCGAGCGGGCAGACGGCACGCTCGATATCGCCGCCCGGCTGCCGATCGAGGATTTCGAGGAGCGCGTCGGCCCGGTGCTCACGCCCGAGGAGCGGGCCTCCTCGATCGATACCGTGGGCGGGCTGATCTTCACCCTGGCGGGGCGGGTGCCAGCCATGAACGAGATCATCCTCCACCCTGCCTCGGGCGCCGAGTTCCAGGTGCTGGACGCCGATGCCCGCCACATCCATAAGGTGCGGGTACGGCCGCCCCTCACCAAGAACGAGACGGAAGGCGCCGCGGCAGCGGCGTAAACTTCGCAGATGCGCCTGAACGGGACCGAGGCGCATCCGCGCCTGAGGAAGATGGCAGCCTTTTTGCGCCCTGGGCCCGGGCTTGCCATCGCCATGGTACTGCTCTCGTCGCTTTGCTATTCGCTCGGCTATGCGCTGACGAAGCGGATCATCGCCGTCTGGCATTTTGATGCCATGCAGCTTTTCGTCCTGCGCTCGCTGCTGGTCTGCGCGGGCTTTGCGCTGATGTCGCTCTTCGGCCGCCGGCCGCTTTCGCTCGCCCGCCTGCTCGCGCCGCCGCAGGCGCGGGTGCAGCGGCTGGCGGCCACCGCCCTCGTGCTCTCGGCGGTGCTCGCCATGATCGGCTATGCCCATCTCGCGGTGACGACGGCGACCGCCTTCAGCTTCACGACGCCGCTGCTGGTGACGATCCTCGCCGCCCTGCTGCTGCGCGAAAAGGTGCCGCCGCTCCGCTGGGTGGCGGTCGGGCTCGGCTTCGCCGGCGTGCTCGTGGTTCTGCACCCGGGCGCCGGCACGCCGGGGCAGGAGAGAGGCCAGATGATCGGTGTTGCCGCCGCCCTCGGCTCGGCCGTGCTCTACGCCGCGCAGCAATTGCTCATCCGCCATGCGCGGGATTCGGTGACAACGACGGATGTGGTGGCGCAGGGCGCGCTACTCGGCCTCATCCTGCTCGGCGGCTTCATGCCCTTTATCTGGCGGCCGGTGCCGGCTTCCGCCTTCACCCTCATCCTGCTCGCCACCATCGCGCAGACCGGCGGCCTGTTCAGCATCGCCGCCGCGATCCGCATGGGGCAGATCTCGCAGCTCGCCCCCTGGCAGTATGGCGGCATGGTCTGGGCCATGCTGCTCGACCTCACCATGTTCGGCCATGTGCCGGGCCTGCTGGCGCTGACCGGCGCGGTGATGATCGCCGCCGGGGGCTTGCTCTCGCAGCTCAAGCTTGGGAGGAGTCGTCGTACGGCCAAGGTGAGGACGCGCCCATGAAGACCTTTTTCGTGCAGATCAAATGCGAGCTCGGCCGCGCCTATCAGGTGGCGGCGGAGCTTGCGGATGCTTTCGAGAACGCCCAGCAGATCTTCTCGACCTCCGGCCAGTGGGACATCCTCGCCCAGTTCCGGCTGGAGGACGAGGAGGATATCGGCGTCTTCGTCAACGAGCGGCTGCATCAGGTGGCGGGCATCCGCGATACCTACACCATCATGGTGTTCGACGCGTTTACCCCCGGCCCGGCGTGAAAACTGCCCCCGGGGCGCAAACCCCAGGGGCTGATAGCCGCCTCGTCAGGCCGCCTTGGCGATCATGCCATGCGGATCGATCACGAATTTCTTCGCCGCCCCGGCATCGAAGGCCTCGTAGCCCTGCGGCGCGTCTTCGAGGCCGATCACCGTCGCGTTGACGATCTCGGCGATCTTCACGCGGTCATACAGGATCGCCTGCATCAGCATCCGGTTGTAGCGGATCACCGGCGTCTGCCCGGTATGGAGCGAATGCGCCTTCGACCAGCCCTTGCCGAAGCGCAAAGAGAGGCTGCCGACCTTCGCCGCCTCATCCACCGCGCCGGGATCATCCGTCACGTAAAGGCCGGGAATGCCGATATTGCCGGCAACGCGGGTGATCTCCATCATCTGGTTCAGCACCACCGCCGGCTGCTCGCCGCCGGCGTGTCCCCGCGCCTCGAAGCCCACCGCATCGATCGCGGCATCGACCTCCGGCACGCCGACCACCTCGGCAATCATCTCGCCCAGGCGATCATGCTTGGCGAGGTTGATCGGCACGAAGCCCATGCGCTCGGCATGGGCCAGCCGCTCGGCATTGAAATCGCCCACCATGGTCACGGCCGCACCGAGCAGCCGGGCGGAGGCGGCGGCGGCCATGCCGACGGGGCCGGCGCCCGCGACATAGACGGTGGACCCCACGCCGACCTTGGCGTTGACGGCACCGTGGAACCCGGTCGGGAAAATATCCGTCAGCATCGTCAGATCGCGGATCTTGGCCATCGCCTGGGCCTTGTCCGGAAACTTGAGCAGGTTGAAATCGGCATAGGGCACCATGACGTAGCGCGCCTGCCCGCCGATCCAGCCGCCCATATCGACATAGCCATAAGCCCCACCCGGCCGCGCGTCGTTCACCGTCAGGCAAACGCCGGTATCGCCGGCCCGGCAGCAGCGGCAGCGCCCGCAGGCGACGTTGAAGGGCACCGAGACGAGATCGCCCTTCTTGAGCATCTCGACATCGATGCCGGTCTCCACGATCTCGCCGGTGATTTCATGGCCGAGCACGAGGCCCGCCGGCGCGGTGGTGCGGCCACGCACCATGTGCTGGTCGGAGCCGCAGATATTGGTCGCCACGATCTTGAGGATGGCCGCATGCTCGATCTTCCGGCCGTCCGGAGATTGGAGCTTGGGGTCTGGAATGTCCTGCACCTCGACATGCTTGGGCCCGAGATAGACGACGCCGCGATTTCCGCTCATGAGCTTGCTCTCTCCCGACTGGGGCCGATCTTCTCGCCCGGGCGGGTTGCCCGGCGGGATCGCCTGCCCCCAAGGTCGCGCTTTCGGCGCTTGGCTTCAATGCCCCCGGGCTGCACGGATGCGACAGGCGTGCAGCAGATACCTGCCAGATTTTGCCGCCAAGGGTTGCCGCGCCCGGCGCTTGGTGCGAGTTTGCCCCCACCTTTCCACATATCGCGCGAGGATAAGATGGCCAAAATTCCGGTGAAGACCCCCGTCGTGGAATTGGACGGCGATGAGATGACCCGGATCATCTGGGGCTTCATCAAGGAGAAGCTCATCCTCCCCTACCTCGATATCGACCTCAAATATTATGACCTCGGCATCGAATACCGGGACCAGACCGACGATCAGGTGACGGTCGATGCCGCCCACGCCATCCGGCAATACGGCGTCGGCGTGAAATGCGCGACGATCACGCCCGATGAGGCGCGGGTCGCCGAATTCGGCCTCAAGAAGATGTGGCGGAGCCCGAACGGCACCATCCGCAACATCCTGGACGGCACGATCTTCCGCGAGCCGATCATCTGCAGCAACGTCCCCCGCCTGGTGCCGCATTGGAACGAGCCGATCGTCATCGGCCGCCACGCTTACGGCGATATCTATCGCGCGGCGGAGACCAAGATCCCCGGCCCCGGCCGCGTCACGCTCAATTACGTGCCGGCTGATGGCTCGGCGCCGATGGAGCTGGAAGTGCACGATTTCAAGGGCCCGGGCGTCGCACTCGGCATCCACAACACCCTCGCCTCCATCCAGGGCTTCGCCCGCGCGAGCTTCAACTACGGCCTCGCCCGCAAATACCCGGTCTATCTCTCGACCAAGAATACGATCCTGAAAGCCTATGACGGCATGTTCAAGGACGTGTTCCAGGAGATCTTCGACGCCGAGTTCAAGGCCGAGTTCGACAAGCTCGGCATCACCTACGGGCACCGGCTGATCGACGATATGGTCGCCTCCGCGCTGAAGTGGGAAGGCGGCTATGTCTGGGCCTGCAAGAACTACGATGGCGATGTGGAAAGCGATATCGTGGCGCAGGGCTTCGGCTCGCTCGGGCTGATGACCTCGGTGCTGCTCAATCCCACGGGCACGATCGTCGAAAGCGAGGCGGCGCACGGCACCGTGACGCGCCATTACCGCGAGCATCAGAAGGGCCGGCCGACCAGCACCAACCCGATCGCCAGCATCTTCGCCTGGACGCGCGGGCTGATCTATCGCGGCCGCTTCGACAATACGCCCGATGTCACAGCCTTCGCCGAGACGCTGGAGCGCGTCTGTGTGGAGACGGTGGAATCCGGCCACATGACGAAGGATCTGGCCGTGCTCATCGCCAAGGACCAGCCTTTCCTGACAACCCAGGATTTCCTCTCGAAGATCGACGACAACCTCAAACTTGCGATGGCGAAGGCGTAACCCGCCCTCGTAATCGCGCTACGGCGCCTCATCTCTCTCCCGCAGGCCTTCCGCCTGCGGGAGTTCGCTTGCATGACGCGCCGCACCCGCTCTTCGGCTGGCCTTGCCGGCCTCAGCCTCGCCTGGAACGTGCCGCAGGTGGTGGCGCTGCGCCTCGCCAAGATCGCCCGTGGCGGCAAGCCGGCCAAGGCGGAATCGAACCTCATGGTCTCGGAAAAGATCGCGACCGCGCTGCAGGCGC
The DNA here is from genome assembly GCF_054665095.1 of Acidisoma sp. C75. NCBI lineage: Bacteria > Pseudomonadati > Pseudomonadota > Alphaproteobacteria > Acetobacterales > Acidocellaceae > Acidisoma > Acidisoma sp. C75. The sequence continues at coordinate 375,764 of NZ_BAAFHD010000002.1, read as the reverse complement.
AGGCGATCATGGCGCGCTCGATGCTCGCCGGTGCGCCAGAGAAGGGCAGCAAGGCGGTGACGAAGCTTTACGCTCGCAAGGTCGCGGCCAATCGCCGCCGCCTCGGCAAGGGCTAGGCCTTATCCCCGGCCCGCCGGTCTCGACCCCGCAGCTCTCGGCCCGCGGCCGCTCTCGCGCCCCGCCTCGGCGCACGCTGCGTCATCGAACGGTCATCGCGCGGGGTCCTGGCCGCGGCCATGATCCGGGCCTGACCGCGTGCAGAGGAGAGGATGATGTCCCGCAAGCCGCACCGCCCCAAGCAGGCGCATAGCCCGCAGCCAGGCAAGGCCGCTGGCCAGCAGACGACTGGTCAACAGACCGGCCCGCAGCCCGCGCCGAGCTTCGCCCAGCCCGAGCCTGGGCCCGATCCCACGCAATTCGCGGTCTATCACCCGACGGATAGCGCGATCTACCGCACGATCGACACGCTCAACCGCGAACACCTCATCACGCCGCTGCCCTTTCCCGCCCCGCGCGGCGGTACGGAGCCGCGGCTGACCCTCGCCGAAGTTCTGGGCCCCGGGGGTGCTGCCGCGGAGCAGAAGATCCTCGCCGCCCGGCAGATCGTTTTTCATGCGGTGGGCGATACCGGCAATACCCGCGGCCCCGACCCGCAGAACGAGGTCGCCGACAAGATGCTGAGCGATTTCGACGATGCCGACCCGCGGGACCGCCCGATCTTCTTCCTCCACCTCGGCGACGTCGTCTATAATTTCGGCGAGGCGACATACTATTACGATCAGTTCTACGACCCCTACCGGGCCTATCCCGCGCCGATCCTGGCGATCGCCGGCAATCACGATGGGATGGTCGCGCCCAACTCCGGGGCGACGACGCTGACCGCCTTCCTCGAAAACTTCTGCGCCGAGAGCTTCCATGTGACGGCGGAGGCCGGCGGCCTCAACCGCACCGCCCAGATCCAGCCGGGCGTCTTCTTCACCTTCGAGGCGCCCTTCCTCCGCTTCCTGCTGCTCTATTCGAACACGCTGGAAGATCCGGGCGTCATCTCCTCGGAGAACGGCACCTGGCCTGATATCGGCGATAGCCAGCTCGCCTATCTCAAGGCCGCGTTGCAACGCGCCAAGGAGGAGAAGTTCGAAGGCGCACTCATCCTCGCCCACCATCACCCCGCCTATACGGCGGGCGCCAAGCATGGCTGGAGCATCAAGCTGCGCGAGGAGGTGGATGCGATCTGCGAAGAGGTCGGGCTCTGGCCGCATGCCGTGCTCTCGGCGCATGCACATAACTACCAGCGCTTCACCCGCCACCGGGGCGCGACCCAGATCCCCTATATCATCGCCGGCAATGGCGGGCACGGCATCGCCAAGCTGGTGCGCAAGGGCCAGCCGCCGCTGCGTGTGCCGATGACGCTCGCCCCAGCGGCCGCGGGGGACGATCCGGTCGTCTTCGAAAGCTATGACGATCAGGACTACGGATATTTGCGCATCGTCGCGACCGCCCAGCAGCTGCGCATCGAATACCACCCGGCGAGCGACGGGGACACGGCCAAGACCCCGGATGACATGGTCATCGTCGATCTCGCCAGCCGGCAGATCTCGGCGCTGATCGGGCCGGATGCGAGCAGCTGACCGCGAGGCCCCGCGCGCCCGGTTCCGGCGCGCGGGAAAACGCAGACTATTCTTCGTGCCAGGTGCGGCCGTCACGCTCCAGCAGGGCGACGGAGGCGGAAGGCCCCCAGGTGCCGGCGCGATAGGGCTTCGGGAATTCGCCGGAGGACATCCAGGCATCCATGATCGGATCGACCCAGCGCCAGGCGGCCTCTACCTCGTCACCCCGCATGAAGAGCGTCTGGTTGCCGCGCACCACATCGAGGATGAGCCGCTCATAGGCATCCGGGTTGCGCACCGAGAAGGCCTTGGCGAAGGTCATGTCGAGCGGGACGTATTGCAGCCGCATGCCGCCCGGGCCCGGATCCTTGATCATCAGCCAGAGCTTGACGCCTTCATCCGGCTGCACGCGGATGACGAGGCGATTGGCCTGCAACTGCCCCGCCGTCTCCTCGAACACCGAATGCGGAATGGGGCGGAACTGCACGACGATCTCCGACACGCGGGAGGGCAGGCGCTTGCCGGTGCGCAAGTAGAAGGGCACGCCCGCCCAGCGCCAATTGCCGACCTCGGCTTTGATGGCGACGAACGTTTCCGTCATGCTCTGCGGCTCGCCAAGCTCCTCCAGATAGCCGCGCACCGGGCCCTTGACGGAGGCGCCGGCGGTATATTGGCCGCGCACCGTCCGCTGCGCCACCTGAGCCGGCGTCATCATCTGCAGCGAGTTCAGCACTTTGAGCTTCTCGTCCCGCACCCGGTCGGCGTCGAGCGAGGTCGGCACCTCCATCGCGGTGAGGCAGAGCAGCTGGAGGATATGGTTCTGGATCATATCCCGCATGGCGCCCGCGGTATCGTAGTAGCCGGCCCGGTTTTCGAGCCCGACCTCCTCGGCGACGGTGATCTGCACATGATCGATGTGCTGGGCGTTCCACACCGGCTCGAACAGTGAATTGGCGAAGCGCAGCGCCATGAGGTTCTGCACCGTCTCCTTGCCGAGGTAATGATCGATGCGATAGACGCTCGATTCCGGGAAGATCTTGCCCACGGCCGCGTTCAGCGCCTGGGCGGATTCGAGATCATGGCCGAGCGGCTTCTCGATCACCACGCGGCTATGTTCGGTGATCAGCTTATGGGCGGCGATCTGCGCGCAGATCGGGCCGAAAATGTCGGGCGCGGTCGAGAGGTAGAAGACGCGGATACGGTCGGGCTGCTCATTCAGCCGGCGGGCGAGATCATCCCAGCCATCCGAGCCGGTGGCATCCATCGAGACATAGCCCACGCGCTCGATGAAGCGGGCGAGGACCTCTTCCTCGATATCCGCCTTGGGCACGAAGCTCTCGATCGCCTCGCGCGCGACGGCGCGGAATTCCTCATCCGTCGTCTTGCGGCGGGACGTGCCGATGATGCGCGCCTCGGGCGGCAGCTGGCCGGCACGATCCCGCTGATAGAGGGCGGGCAGGAGCTTGCGGCGCGAGAGATCCCCGGAACCGCCAAAGATGACGAAATCAAACGGATCGACGGCAATGATGCGTGCGACCATGCAGAAGGGCTCCTCTTCGGGCGAGGGGTGAGTTTACGCGACTGCGCAGGATTGACCAAATTTGGATCATTTGTTCGCCCGAGCGACAGGGGCGAAACGCTCCGCTCCTTCTTGACGGGCGAGACCGCCTGGCGTCAACGACGCGGCATGGAAAATCCGCCCCCGACGACGGAAGCCGTCAGCCCGCGCTTCGAAGCCCTCGACGGCTGGGAGAGCGAAACCGCGCTCGAGGCGCTCTGGGAAGGGCAGATGGCGGCGATCGCGGCGCTCAAGCCCGCGCTGCCGGCGATGGCGCGGGCGGCGGAGGCGGCGGCCGAGCGGCTGCGGCCAGGGCTCGGCCGGCTGATCTATTGCGGCGCCGGCACCTCCGGCCGGCTCGCCGCCCTCGATGCCGCCGAACTCCCGCCGACCTTCGACTGGCCGGCCGAGCGCGTCGCCCTGCTGCTGGCGGGCGGCACGGCGAGCCTGACGCACGCCGCCGAGGGGGCGGAGGATGACGCCGCGGCGGCCGAGGCGGCGCTCATGGCCCTCGCCCCCGCGCCGGCGGATGTGCTCATCGGCCTCGCCGCCAGCGGCGGCACGCCGTTCACCCGCTCCGCGATCCGCGCGGCGCAAGCCGCCGGCAGCTGCACCATCGGCCTCGCCAATAGCCCGGGCGCGCCGCTGCTGGCCGAAGCGGCCTATCCGATCCTCATCGAGACAGGGGCGGAGGCGATCGCCGGCTCCACCCGGATGAAGGCCGGCACCGCGCAGAAGGCGGCGCTGACGCTGCTCTCCACCCTCATCATGATCCGCCTCGGCCGCATCCATGCCGGGCGGATGGTGGAGATGCGCCCGACCAACCAGAAGCTCACCCGCCGCGCCATCCGCATGGTGGCCGATCTCGGCGGCTGCGAGATGGCGGCGGCCGAGGCGGCGCTGGCCGCGGCGGGCGGGGTGATCAAGACCGCGGTGGTGATCTGCCTGACCGGGCAGAGCGCCGAAAGCGCCTCTGCCCTGCTTTCCCGCCATGACGGAAATCTCCGCCGGGCCTTGGCCGAGACGCGCGAAAAGCCGCTATAGCTGCGGGAAACCTGCCCGGCCGCATGGGCGGCCATGACCGGAATGACGTGCAAAGCAAGGAGCCGAGGATGACCGACAGCATGACGGCCGCCGATATGCGCATCGAGCATGACGCGCTGGGCGATGTGCCCGTGCCCGCGAACCGCCTGTGGGGCGCGCAGACGGAACGCTCGATCCATAACTTCCCGATCGGCCGGCAGACCTTCCGCTGGCAGCGGCCGGTCATCCGCGCGCTCGGCATCCTCAAGAAGGCGGCAGCCCTCGCCAATGCCGAACTCGGCGAATTGCCCAAGGACAAGGTCGATCTCATCGTGCAGGCGGCGCAGGAGGTGATCGACGGCCGCTGGGATGACGAGTTCCCGCTTGTCGTCTTCCAGACCGGCTCCGGCACCCAGAGCAACATGAATGCGAATGAGGTGATCGCCAACCGCGCCATCCAGATCGCGGGCGGGGTGCTCGGCTCGAAGAAGCCGGTCAACCCGAACGACGATGTCAATCGCGGCCAGTCCTCCAACGACACCTTCCCGACGGCGATGTATATCGCGGCCGTCGAGGTCATCGCCGGCAAGCTGCTGCCCGCCATCACGGTTCTGCGCGATACGCTGCACGCGAAGGCGGAAGCCTTCGCCCATGTCATCATGATCGGGCGGACGCACTTGCAGGACGCGACGCCGATCACCCTCGGCCAGGCGATCGGCGGCTGGGTCGCCCAGCTCGACGAGGCGGCGCGCGCCATCCGCGAAAGCCTGCCCTGGCTCTACGAACTCGCGATCGGCGGCACCGCGGTCGGCACCGGGCTCAACGCCCATCCGCAATTCGGCGAAACGGCGGCGCGCCATATCGCCAAGGAAACCGGCCACCCCTTCGTCTCGGCGCCCAACAAGTTCGCGGCCCTCTCGGCGCATGATGCGATCGCGCATGCGAGCGGCACGCTCCGCACGCTGGCCGGCGCGCTGATGAAGATCGCGAATGATGTGCGCTGGCACGCCTGCGGCCCGCGCGCCGGCTTCAACGAAATCCATATCCCCGAGAACGAGCCCGGCTCCTCCATCATGCCGGGCAAGATCAATCCGACGCAGTGCGAATCAATGACGATGGTGGCCGTGCAGGTCTATGGCAATGATGCCGCCGTCGCCTTCGCCGCGAGCCAGGGGAATTTTCAGCTCAACGTGTACAAGCCGGTGATGCTGCATAACCTGCTCGAATCCGCGACCATCATGGCCGAGAGCATGCTGGCCTTCGAGGAGCATTGCGCGCGCGGTATCGAGCCGAATTACGAGAAGCTCAAGCACAATCTCGAAAGCTCGCTGATGCTGGTGACCGCGCTCAACCGCCATATCGGCTACGAGAAATCGGCCCAGATCGCGCTCAAGGCGCATCGCGAGAACCTCAGCCTCAAGGAATCGGCGCTCGCCCTCGGCTTCCTCACGGAAGAGCAGTTCGCCGCCTGGGTGAAGCCCGAAGACATGCTCGGGCCGAGTGCCGCCAAGAAGTAACCCGCCACCCCTCATCCTGAGCAGCACGGGTGCCCCGCCTTGATCTCGGTCAAGGCGGGGCTTTCTGTTTTCGCAGATGCACAACGGGTCTTCCGGCAAGCGAAGGAGACCCCCGATGCCCTACGGCTCCGAAATTGACCTGCCCGATCTTCCCCCGCCATCCCTGATCGACCATCAGGCGATCGCCCAGCGGATGGACCGCCGGCTGCACGCGCTGGAAAGCCGCTATACGGGAGGACTGGCACCTGCCAGCCTGCCGATAGCCGCCATGGATTGGGCCTTCCAGGCGGCCAACCGCCCCTTCGCGATGGCCGAGCAGTGGCGCGCCGCCTTCGACCAATGGCGCCGCCTCGGCCGCATCCTCTCCCACACCGGGGAGCCCGTGGCACCCCGCCCGGACGATCATCGCTTCGCTGCAGCAGCCTGGGCGCAATCGCCTTTCGCTGAACTCGTGCAGGCGGTACTGCTCGGCGAGGAATGGTGGCAAGGGCTCATCATGGCGCCGGGTGGCGTCGCCGCGCATAACCGCCGCGTCCTCAGCTTCACGATGCGGCAGTGGCTGGACATGCTTTCCCCCTCCAACTTCCCCTGGAGCAATCCCGAGATTTTGGCGACGACGCGCGATCGCCGCGGCCTCAACCTGCTCGAAGGCTATGCCAATTACCTGCGGGATCTCGCCGGGAAGGCCGGCGAAGAGAACAGCAGGCTCCGCCCCGGCCAGGATCTGGCAACCACGCCGGGCAAGGTCGTCTTCCGCAACGATCTGATCGAACTCATCCAATATGCGCCGACGACGCCCGAGGTCGCGCCCGAGCCCGTGCTCATCGTGCCGGCCTGGATCATGAAATACTATATCCTCGATCTCTCGCCGCATAACTCGCTCGTCGGCTATCTCGTGAGCCAAGGCCATACCGTCTTCATGATCTCCTGGCGCAATCCGGGCCCGGAGATGCGGGATGCCAGCCTCGAAGATTATCGGCGGAGCGGCGTCATGGCGGCGATGGATGCCGTCTCCGCGATCTGTGACGGGCAGAAGATCCACCTCACCGGCTACTGCCTCGGCGGCACGCTCGCCACGATCGCCGCCGCGCAAGCCACAGCGGCCGGCGATGATCGCTTGGCGAGCCTCAGCCTTTTCGCAGCACAGACCGATTTCAGCGAAGCGGGCGAATTGCAGCTCTTCATTTCCGAAGACCAGATCGACTTCCTCGAAGATGTCATGGAGACCCAGGGCTATCTGTCGAGCCGGCAGATGAGCGGCGCGTTTCAGATGCTGCGACCGAACGATCTCATCTGGTCGCGCCTCATCCGCGCCTATTTCCTGGGCGAGCGGCCAGCGCGTTTCGACCTCATGGCCTGGAATGCCGATGGCACGCGGATGCCGGCGCGCATGCATAGCGACTATCTGCGCAAGCTCTACCTCGGCAATGATCTCGCGGAGGGCCGCTTCGTCGCGGGCGGGCGGACGCTCGCGCTCGACGATATCCATCTGCCGATCTTCCTCGTCGGCACGGAGCAGGATCACATCGCGCCCTGGCGATCAGTCTATAAGCTGCACTTCCTCAATGACGGGGCGATCACCTTCGTGCTGACGGCGGGCGGGCATAATGCCGGCATCGTCAGCGAGCCGGGGCATCCACATCGGCATTACCGTATCGACACGCGCGCTGATGGCGGCCGCACGCTGGGCGCCGAGGAATGGCAGGCGGCGCATGGCCCGCGAGACGGCTCCTGGTGGCCGGAATGGGCGCGCTGGCTCAGGCGGTATTCGGGCGCGCCCGTGCCGCCGCCGGCGATGGGCCTGCCTGGCGTGCCGACCCTCGGCCCCGCACCCGGGCGTTACGTGTTGGAAGAGGGGTGAGCGCCATGGCCAGCATTGCAGCCGGCGAGGCGGAAGCCTGGATCGAGAACCACCCATTCGCCGAACTCACCCTTGGCCAATCGGCCAGCCTCACCCGCCGCGTGACGCAGCAGGACATCGATCTCTTCGCGACCGTGAGTGGAGACCTCAACCCGGCGCATGTTGATCCGGACTACGCGGCCGGCGACATATTCCACCACGTCATCATTCATGGCATGTGGGGCGCGTCCCTCATCTCCGCCGTCCTCGGCACGCGCCTGCCGGGGCCGGGCGCGATCTATCTCGGCCAGGATCTGCATTTCCGGCACCCGATCGCGCTTGGCGATACCATCACCGCGACCGTCTCGGTGCGCGAGATGAAGCCTGAGAAGCAGGATGTGGTTCTCGATTGCCTCTGCACCAATCAGGTGGGGGAGACCGTCATCACCGGCACGGCCTTCATCCGGGCGCCGGCCGAGAAGGTGCGCCGGCCGCTCATCCATCTGCCGAGCGTGCGGATCGAGCGCCATGCGGCGATCGCCGCCATCCTCGCCCGTGCCGGCCGGCCCGCGATTCCGACCGCGGTGGTTTACCCGGCCGATGCACTCTCGCTTTCGGGCGCTGTGGCCGCCGGCGAAGCGGGGCTGATCGCGCCGATTCTCATCGGGCCGGAAGCGGCGATCCGAGGTGCCGCCAAGGAAGCCGGGCTTGATCTTTCATCCTGCCGCCTGCAACCGGCGCCAGACGCCGCCGAGGCCGCGGCGCTGGCCGTCTCCCTCATCCGCGCCGGCGAAGCGGGGATGCTCATGAAGGGCGATCTGCATACCGATCTCTTCATGCACCCGGTGCTGGATAGCGCCACGGGGCTCAAATGCGGCCAGCTGCTCAGCCACGCCTATGTGCTCGACGTGCCAGGCTACCCCCGCCCGCTGATCGTGACCGACGCGGCGGTGAATATCCGCCCCGATCTCTCGGACAAAGCGGCGATCGCCCAGAACGCGATCGACTTCGCGCGCGCGGCTTTGGGGATCGAGCGCCCGCGCCTCGCGATCCTCGCCGCTGTCGAGACGCTCTCCGCACGCATGCCCTCCACGCTCGATGCCGCCGCGCTCTGCAAGATGGCGGATCGTGGACAGATCACCGGCGGGATGCTGGACGGGCCGCTCGCCTTCGACAATGCGGTGAGCGAAGCGGCGGCACGGGAAAAGGGCATCCGCTCGGAGGTAGCGGGACGCGCCGATATTCTCCTCGTGCCGGATCTCGAAGCCGGCAATATCCTCGTCAAGCAGATGATCTTCCTCTCGGGCGCGGAGGCCGGCGGCATCGTGCTCGGCGCCCGCGTGCCGATCCTGCTGACGAGCCGCGCGGATAGTGCGCGCACGCGGCTCATTTCGGCGGCTCTCGGCTGCCTGCTCGCGAAGAGCGGCAGCGGGCCCGCCACTCAGAGCTTGTAAGCCCGCCGGGCGAGGTGATAGGCGAGGTCGGCGGCCAGTTCCTCCGCCTCGTCCTCGTCCAGCCGATGCTCGGCGACGAGCCCGGCGAGGAAGCCGCAATCGATGCGCCGCGCCATGTCATGCCGCGCGGGGATGGAGAGATAGGCGCGGGTATCATCGTTGAAGCCGACGGTATTGGCGAAACCCGCCGTCTCGATCACCGTTTCGCGGAAGCGGCGCATGCCTTCGGGGCTGTCGAAGAACCACCAGGGCGGGCCGAGGCGAAGCGCCGGGTAATGGCCGGCGAGCGGGGCGAGTTCCCGGCTGTAGCTCGTCTCGTCCAGCGTGAAGAGGATGAGGGTGAGGCGCGCATCATTGCCCATGGCATCGAGCAGCGGCTTCAGCGCATGCACATAATCCGTGCGGGTCGGGATATCCGCGCCCATATCCGGCCCGCGCGCCTGGAAGAGGCTCGGGTTATGATTACGGAAGCTACCGGGATGGAGCTGCATGACGAGGCCGTCATCGAGGCTCATGCGCGCCATCTCGGTCAGCATCTGGGCGCGGAAGGTCTCGCGCTCGGCCGCCGTCGCCGCACCCTTCACCACCTTGTCGAACAAGGCGCTGGCGTCGCCCGGCGAGAGATCGGCGGTCTGCGCCGTCGGGTGGCCATGGTCGGTCGAGGTGCAGCCGAGGCTTTTGAAGAAGGCGCGGCGGATGCGATGGGCATCGAGATAGCCGGCCCAGGTCATCGGCGTGCTGGTCAGCGCAGCCAACTCCGCGACATTGCGGGCGAAGCCTTCGCGATCGGGATCGACGACGAAATCCGGCCGGTAGGCGGGCAGCACGCGGCCCGCCCAGCCTGAGTCCCGCACGCTCTGGTGATGGGCGAGATCGCTCAAGGGGCTATCGGTCGTCGCGATCACTTCGAGGTTGAACCGCTCATAGAGGGCGCGCGGGCGGAATGCGGGCGTCGCCAGCCGGTCGGCGATCGCGTCGTACATGTCGTCGGCATTGGCGACCGAGAGACGCTCGGTGATGCCGAAGAGATCTTCGAGCGACTGCTCGAACCAGATGCGCGTCGGCGTGCCGCGGAAGAGATGGAAATGGCGGGCGAAGAGCCGCCAGATCGCCCGGCTGTCCTGCTCCACCGCCTGCCCGTCGCGCCGCGGAATGCCGAGCGCATCGAGCGAGACGCCCTGGGAATAGAGCAGCCGGAAGATATAGTGATCGGGCTTGACGAAGAGGGTCGCTGGGTCAGGGAAGGCCTGATCCTCGGCATACCAGGCGGGATCGGTATGGCCATGCGGCGAGATGATCGGCAGGCTGCTGACCGATTGGTAGAGCCGCCGCGCGATGCCCCGCACGCCGGGATCGGCCGGAAAAAACCTCTCTGGATGCAAAGCCATGGTCTCTGTCTCCTCCCGCTTGATCTCGGCGCCCATTCGGATTGATATATTAGTATGTCAATTTCTCTCGCGCTGCAAACCGCCGCGCCGCGTGTCACCGCCGCGATGGCGATCTATCGCGCGCTGCGGGCGGCGATTCTCAGCCTCGATCTGCCGCCCGGCGCGGCGCTGCTCGACAGGCGCCTCTCCGACCAGTTCCAGGTCAGCCGCACGCCGGTGCGCGAGGCGCTGATCCGCCTCGCCGAGGAAGGGCTGGTGGAAATCCGGCCGCAATCGGGCACCTTCGTCTCGCGCATCCAGGCGGAGGCCATCCCCGAAGCGCTCGACCTGCGGCTCGCCCTCGAAAGCATGACGGTGCGGCGCGCGGCAATGGCGGCCGATGCCGCCGCCGCCGCCCGCCTCGCCCGCATCCTGGCCGAGCAGCAGGCTGCCGCCACCGCCGAGGACGCCGCCCGTTTCCACGTCGCGGATGAGGCGTTTCACGAAGCGATCGCCGAGATCGCCGGCAGGCCCGCCGCCTGGCGGCTCATCCAGGAGGTGAAGCAGGCGCTGGACCGCGCGCGCCGGTTGACCCTGCCGGCGCCAGGGCGCATGGCGCAGGTGATGGCCGAGCATGGCGCCATCCAGGCGGCGATCGCGGCGGCAAAGCCCGGCAAGGCGGAGCGCCGCATGGCCGATCATCTGGCGGCCCTGCTGCCCGATATCGCGCGGCTGCGGGCAGCCTATCCCGCCTATTTCGCGTAGGGCGGAGCCGGCCCGCCCTGGATAACGACGGCCGGGATTTGTTGCGGACAGATGATGGTGAAGCGGGCGCGGCTCAGCCGAAGGGCTCTGCTTCCCGCGGCCAGAAGCGCCCTTTCCGCCGCCGATAGGGGATGGTCGCGAAATCCTGCGAGAGGGCGCCCGGCGCGCTCGCATAAAGCACCGTCTGCGCGATCGGCGCGAAGCCGGCATGGAAATGCTGGCTCGATTTGACGATGAGAATATCGAGGGCGGCGGGATCGAGCCCGAGCGCCTGCATCGCCTCCGGGTGGAAGGTTTGCGTGCGGGTGGCGCAGAGGATGAGATCGATCCCCTCCGCCCGCACCCAGGCGGCGGCGCCGAGCGAGACCGGCGCTTCCCCGAAATGCTGGATCGCCTCCTCGGCCAGCCCCATGACCGTCACCTCGAGATCGATCGGCGCGCCGGAGGCCGGGCCGCACTTGCCCCCCACCCGCAGCGCGAGGCGCGCCCCCTGCCCCGCCTCGTGGCAGAAGCGTACGGCGACCGGATCCCAGAAATAGCCGAGCATGACACGGGCCAGCCCCCGCGCCCGCACCGCCGCCAGGCAGAAGGTCGCATCGCCCGGCGCGCCGCCACCCGGATTGTCGGCGACATCGGCGATCACCACCGGGCGGCCGGGCTGCTCGCCCAGGAGATCCTGGGCGACCGTGAGCGCCGCTTCGATCGTGAGGCTGGCGGGCGCCAGCGCCTTGCGCATGGCAAAGAAGGCCTCGCCATAATGCCGCGCGGTGGCGGCCGCCTTCTCCGCATCGTCATCGGCGATGGCGATCACCTTGGCACCCATCTCCGGCACATCGGCCCAGGGAAAGCCATGCACCAGGGAGAGCGAGAGGATGCCGTCCCGCCCTTCATGGCGCGCCATCTGGTCGATGAAATCGCGCAAGGGCTGGGCGGTGGGGCGGAAAAGGCCGCTCATCCGGCAATCATAGACCGCCATCACCGGGCGCGTGCGCCCCGCGGCGGCATCGGTGATGAGGGTGAAAAGCTCCTCCGCCCGGGCGGGGATATCGGTATGCGGATATTCCTTATAGGTCAGGATCACGGTGGCGGCCGCCATCATCGCCTCCGTGAGGTGGCAGTGCAGATCAAGCTCCACCCCGATCGGCACGCCCGGCCCGAGGATGGCGCGCGCCCGGGCCAGGAGATCGCCCTCGCAATCCTCATAGCCTTCCGCCACCATCGCGCCGTGCAGGGCGAGGAGCACGACATCCGGCCGCGCGGCGCTGAGATCGCGCAGGATCTCGTCCCGGAACGCCTCATAGACCGGCCGCGCGGTCAGGCCGCCCGGCTCGGCATAGGCGCAGAGGCTTTCGGCAACGTCCCAGCCCAGCGCCTCCGCCCGCTGCCGCCAGCGATAAAGCTGCGCCGAGCAGTAGTTCTCCGGCCGCCGGGTCGCATCGCCATGCGCCACGAAGCCTTCGGCGAAGGCCATGGCGCCGGTCGGCAAGGGGGCAAAGGTATTCGTCTCGGTGTCGAGCGCCGCGATGAAGAGCTTCATGCCGCCGGCCGGCCGCCGGTCAGCGGCCGTAAAGGCCGGTCAGGCTCGCCTTCTCGATGGTCGCGAAATGCAGGTAGTAGCCGACCATGGCGCCCGGGCTATCGGCGGTGAGCGGCAGGCTCTCCTCCTTCAGGGCATGCACCGTGAAGATGTAGCGATGCGGCTTGTCGCCTTCCGGCGGGCAGGGGCCGCCATAGCCGGCGACGCCGAAATCCGTCCGCCCTTCCACCGCGCCGCCCGGCAGGCGCCCCTGGCCGGGGTGGCTCGCCCCCTCATGCAGGGAGGAGATGTCGAGCGGGATGTTGAACACCGTCCAATGCCACCAGCCGCTGCCCGTCGGCGCATCCGGGTCGTAGCAAGTGATGGCGAAGCTCTTGGTGCCGGCCGGCGCGCCGGCCCAGGCGAGCGCCGGAGAGATATTGCCGCCGGTGCATCCGAAGCCCGCGAAGGCGTGCCGCAGGTCGATTGTCCCGCCCTCTTCGAGATTCGGGCTGGTGAGGGTCAAGGCCATGGCGCGCTCCGGCGTTGCGGGGGGTGGGATCGGGGGACGGGCGCGATCTCACGCGGCGCGGGCGCCAGCGTCAAGGCCCGGCAGTTGGAACTGGCGGGACATCGCCGCCTTTTCATGCGCCAGCAGCCAGGCCTTGCGGGGCAGGCCGCCGGCATAGCCGGTCAGCCGCGCATCGCTGCCGACGACACGGTGGCAGGGCACCACGATCGCCAGCGGATTGGCCCCGTTCGCGGCGCCGACGGCGCGGCTTGCCCCGGGCTTGCCGATCATGCGGGCCACGGCGCCATAGGGCCAGGTTTCCCCCGGCGGGATCTGGCGGAGGGCGGACCAGACGGCGCGCTGGAAAGGCGTGCCGCTGGTCGCTGTTTCGATCGCGGCGAGCGCGCCCACCTCGCCCGCGAAATAGCGGGCCAGCAGCTGGCGGATGGCAGCCGGCGCCGCCCCGGCCACGAGCGTCGCCGGTCCATACTGCAGGCGGAGCAGCCGCCGCATGCGGCCTTCATACTCCGCGAAGTCGAGCGCGCGCAGCACCCCGCCGTCGCAGACAAGCAGGATTTCGCCGATCGGCGAGGCCAGGCGATCAAGCAGCAGTTGCATGGTTCGTCTCCTTGCGGTGCGGGCCCTCGATGATGGCCCGGTGCCAGAGGTGCATGGCGGCATAGCCGCGCCAGGGGCGCCAGCGCTCGGCCGCCGTGGCGAGGCCGCGCTGGTCGAGCCCGGCGGCGCGTTGCAGGCCGATATCCTGGGCCGGGAAGGCATCGGGCTCACCCAGCGCCATGAGCGCGATGCAGTGCGCCGTCCATGGTCCGATGCCGCGGAGGGCGGAGAGCCGGCCGATCGTCTCGTCGAGCGTCGCTGCGCGGGCGAGGAGGTCGGGCTCCGCCGCCACTGCCTCCGCGAGGCTGAGGATCGCCCGCCCGCGTGCGCGCGGGATATTGAGATCGCGGCTGAGGCTTTCGCCCGCCGCCAGCAGGCGCGCCGGCTCGGGGAAGAGATGGGTAAGACCGGGGATCGGCGTTTCCACCGCCGTGCCGTAGAGGCTGACGAGCCGGGCCGAGAGCTGCCGCGCCGCCGGCAGGCTGATCTGCTGGGCGAGGATGATCCGCACCGCCGCCTCGAAGACATCCCAGGCGCCGGGCAGCCGCAGCCCGGGGCGCGCAGCGATGGCGGCGCTGAGGCGGGCATCCTCCCCCAGCACCTCGGCAATCGGCCCCGGATCGGCCCCGAGGTCGAGCAGCAGCCGCAACCGGGCGACGATGCGCGGCAGCAGGCGCAGCACCGGAAAGACGATCCGCGCCCGCAGATGGTCGGCCCCACCCACGGTGATCGTCAGCGTGCCGTAATGGCCGCCGAGGCTGATCACGCGGTGATAGGCGGCAGGCTCCACCCGCTCGATCCCGGCGATCGCATGCGCGCCGAGAAGGGTGATGAGCCCGGGCCAATCGTAAGGCGGGCGGAAGGGCAGGCTGAGGGTGAGGCCGGGCGCCGCCTCGCCGCCCGCTATCTCGCCACTCTCCGCGCCGCAGGCCGCCGGCAGCACCCGGCCGCGCCGCATGGCGCTCGGCGCCTGGCCGTAGAGGCTGCGGAAGACATGGTTGAAGCGGCGGAGGCTTTCGAACCCGGCGGCGAGGGCGACCTCGGTGATCGGCAGGCTGGTCTCCTCGACCAATTGCCGGGCGAGCAGGTTGCGGCGAGTGCGCGCCACCTCCCCCGGGCTCGCGCCGAGATGGACGGCGAAGAGGCGCCGCAACTGGCGCCCGCCGAGCCCGAGCCGGCGCGGTAGCGCCTGCGGCGTCTCCCCCGCCGCGATCAGCGCCATCGCCCGCTCGATCACCCGGTCTCGCGGGGCGGTGCTCGGCGCGCGCTCCGGCCGGCAGCGCAGGCAGGAGCGGAAGCCCGCCACCTCGCAGGCAGCGGCGGAGGGAAAGAAGGTGCAGTTCTCAGCCTTCGGCGTCGGCGCAGGGCAGACCGGGCGGCAATAGATCCCCGTCGTCCGCACGGCGGTGAAGAAGCGCCCGTCGAACCGCGGATCGCGCGTGGTGAGCGCGCGGTAGCAGAGCGCGGGATCGAGGGGTGAGGCCAGTCGGGCGGCGCTTCGGGGCATGGCGCATCATGCCATGCGCCGCCGCTCCGTCGCTCGCCGTTTTCGGACCGGGATGCGAAAGCGCCGCCGCCTTCAGGTGGTGAGGCGGCCGAGAACGCTTCCCGGCTCCACCACCGAATTGGCGGCGGCGAGGATGGTGAGCCGGCCAGCCGCCGGGGCCAGGATTTCGTGCAGCGCGCTTTCGATCCTGACTTCGGCGACCCTGGCGCCGGAAGCGACCACCGCACCTTCCGCGACATGCCACCGCTCGAGAATGCCTTCAGGCAGCATGCCGTTGCGCCACAGATCCTCGCTCAGCCTGATATCGGTCATCGCATAGCCTCCCTGGAACGCACCCTCGCAGACTGCGGCGCCCGGCCGCGCAGCGCCTTGACGGAGATCAAGCGGGCGGGGGATTCGCGCCACGGTCAGGCGGGCGGCGGGCGCGGCGGCTCACGGGTGGTGGTGGTGGTGCGCTTGGGCCACGGCCGCCGGCTTGGTCGCGCCGCGATGGCCGCAGCAGCTCCGCGCCGGCATGCGGATCGGGTTGCGGCGCTTGAGGAGCACGAGGCCGAGCGCGATGAGGCCGAAGACGAGATTGAGCCAGAAGGTGTAGTTGAAGGCGAAATGCACCATCCGCGCCGCGCCTCCCGGCGCCGGTTGCGGCGGAATCCAGCCGAAGGCGCCGAAGACGAGTTCCATGATCAGCGCCGCCAGCACCATCGTCGCGTAGAACAGCCCCAGCATATAGGCGGCCATCTTCCAGCCGTAGTAGCGGCGATAGACATCGAGCAGCGGCAGCACGATGAGATCGGCGAAGAGGAAGGCGAGCACGCCGCCGAAGCTGACGCCCGATCCCCAGAGCACGGCCGCCATCGGCACGTTGCCGATCGAGCAGACGAAGGTCAGCATGGCGACGATGGGGCCGAGCAGCGCGTTCAGCGGCACCTGCACCCAGGGGCTCGCATGATGCAGGAAGAGCGCCTGCCACACCCCGTTCGGCACGAAGGCGGCGAGCAGGCCGGCGATGGCGAAGCCGAGCGCCAGATCCTTCCACAGCATCTGCCAATCCATGACGAAGCTATGCGCGGCGCTGATCCATGTCTGCCGCTGCATCAGCCGCTGGCCGAGCGTCCCCGCTGCCGCGGCGGCGCCATGATCATGCCCCCCTCCGCCGGCTTCGGGGTGCTGGCGGGCGGCCTCGACCAGGCGATGCGGATAGGTAAGCTTGATGAGAAGGGTGAGCAGAATGACGAGCACGACGCCGCCCAGCCATTCGCCCGCCATGAACTGCCAGCCCATCAGCAGCAGCAGCACGAGGCCGAGTTCCACCACAAGATTGGTCGAGGCGAAGAGGAAGGCGAGGCTCGGGGCGAGCGCCGCGCCGCGTTTGAAGAGCGTGCGGCTGACGGAGGCGGCGGCATAGGAGCAGCTGGAACTCGCGGCCCCGGCCACCGTCGCCAGCGCCACCTCGCGCAGGCCGTTCCGCCCCAGCGCCCGGCGCATCTGGTCCTTGGAAACCACCGTCTGCAACAGGCCGGAGATCGCGAAGCCGAGCACCAGGCTCCAGCCCACCTGCCAGAACATGCCGATGGCGAGCACCAGGGCCCGCCAGAGATCGCTCAGAACGAGCATCATGACCATCCTCCTGCGATCGGATCAGGCCGCAGTGTAATCCTTCCCATTATTGGAAGGTCCAGCGGTGGATGCCTGCCTACGCCGCCCCTCTGGCATGCGGCGCGCCGAGGCCGCGTACGGGGCGCGCGAGAGGATCAGCGATCGCCGCCCAAGGCCTGGACGCCCACCAGCGCGGCGAGCGGTTCGAACACGCCCGGCGCCCCAGCTGCCAGCGCATGGCCACGCCACATCCCGTCATCGGCCAGGAAATCGCTGACGCGCCCGCCGGCCGCCTCGATGACGCAG
This sequence comes from Acidisoma sp. C75, assembly GCF_054665095.1. Classification (NCBI taxonomy): domain Bacteria; kingdom Pseudomonadati; phylum Pseudomonadota; class Alphaproteobacteria; order Acetobacterales; family Acidocellaceae; genus Acidisoma; species Acidisoma sp. C75. Next base: position 358,579 of record NZ_BAAFHD010000002.1, on the reverse strand, counting down.
AGCGCGCCGAGACAGTCCCAGGCGTTGATATGCTGCTCGACATAGCCGAGCAGCCGCCCGCAGGCGACATCGCAGAGCATCAGCGCGCCGGAGCCGTTGCGGAAGAACATGCCGCCCTGATCGAGCACGGCGCCGAGGAGCGGCAGGAACTCGGCCGCCGGAACGCGGGGCGAATAGCCGGTGCCGATCATGCCATCGGTGATCCGCGCATCGGGGCGCACCGCGATCGGCGCGCCGTTGAGGGTGGCCGGCTGGCCGCGCCGGCCGATGAACACTTCGCCCCGCGCCGGCGCGGTGACGAAGCCCATCTCCACCCGCCCATCCAGGACGAAGGCGATGGAGACGCACCAGTTCGGCATATTGCTGACGAAGGGCTGGGTGCCGTCGATCGGATCGACCACCCAGATGCCGCGCGCGCCGGCCACTGCATCCGTCCGCCCGGTTTCCTCGCCGAGGAAGGCATCCTCCGGGAAGGCGGCGGCCAGCCGCTGCTTGATCAGCAGTTCGGTATTGAGATCGGCCTCGCTCGCCATGTCCTGCGGGCCCTTGGCCTTGATGGTGAGCGCGCCGAGCCGCTGGAAATAGCCCATGGCGAGCTGTCCCGCCTCCTCGGCGAGGCTGCGGCCGAAGGCGAAGCGAGCATCGAGATCGAGAGCAGCCATCACTATCCTGTCCTGCCTGGTAAGAGCGTGCGGTAAGATTTCGTGGGCGCGGCGCCCGGCCGCTATATGCGCGGCACCATCAGATTTGTCATGCGCCGGACGCCCGAGCGCTTGAGGCGGCGGCCCGCCCGGCCTATGGGAGCCGGATGGCCGCCATCACCCAGTTCCAACCGAACGCCACCATCCATCTGCACCGGCACGACCTGCCGGCCGGGCTCGACCTCGGGCCCGCCATCGCCGTTGATACCGAGACCATGGGGCTCGATCCCCGGCGGGACCGTCTCTGCCTCGTCCAGCTTTCCGCGGGCAACGGGGAGGCGCATCTCGTCCAGCTCATCCCCGAGGCGCTGGGCGGCCGCGGCTACGACTGCCCGAACCTCAAGGCGCAACTTGCTGACCCTGCCCGCCTCAAGCTCATGCATTTCGCCCGCTTCGATGTCGCGATGCTGCACCACGCGCTCGGCATCACCGCCGCCCCCGTCATCTGCACCAAGATCGCCGCCAAGCTCGTGCGCACCTTCACCGACCGCCATGGCCTGCGCGACCTCTGCCGCGAACTCCTCGGCGTCGAGATCTCGAAGCAACAGCAGACGAGCGATTGGGGAGCGCCGGACCTCACCCCCGAGCAGCTCGCCTATGCTGCCTCGGACGTGCTGCACCTGCATGCACTCTGGGCGCGGCTGGAGGCGCTGCTGCTGCGCGAAGGGCGGCGGGATTTGGCGCAGGCCTGCTTCGATTTTCTCCCCGCGCGCTGCCGCCTCGATCTCCTCGGCTATGACGCGCCGGACATCTTCGCCCATCAGGGCTGACGGCGCGGCCGCTCGCGGCCGGGCGGGCTTATGCTAAGCTTGCGGCTTCTGGCAGGAAGTGGAAGGCAGCCATGATCGAACTCGATTATCAGGCCATGGACGCGACCCCGGTGGCGCGCGACCCCTATACCCATATCGTGGTCGAGAATTTCGTGAAGCCGGCCTCGCTCGCGGCGGTGGTGCAGGAATTGCCGAAGCTCGAAAAGGGCGGCTCCTTCCCGATCGACAGCCTCCGCCTCGGGCCGCATGCCAAGGCGCTGGTGGCCGAGCTTGAGGGGCCGCGCTTCCGCGCCGCCGTTGCCGGCAAATTCGGCCTCGATCTCGACGGCGCGCCGACGATGGCGACGCTGCGCGGCGCCTCACGCGAGAAGGATGGCCGCATCCATTGCGACAGCGCGACCAAGCGGGTGACGATTCTGCTCTACCTCAACCCCGAGACGGAGGCCTGGGCGCGGCGCGAGGGGTGCCTGCGCCTGCTGCGCGGGCCGGAGGATATCGAGGATTACGCGGTCGAAGTGCCGCCGGTAAACGGCACCCTGCTGATCTTCCCGAACGGGCCCACCACCTGGCACGGCCACAAGCAGTTCGTCGGCACCCGCTATGTCATTCAGCTCAATTACATGACGACCGATGCGACCGCGCGTTCCGAAATCCGGCGGCACAAGATCTCGGCCTTCATCAAGCGCCTGACCTCCTCCGCCGCATGAGCGGGAGCAGCGAAAGCCCCATCCGCCATCTGCGGCAGACGGTGCTTTCCGACGAGACCTATCTGCTCCGCCGGCTGGAGTTCGAGCAGAAGCGGCGGGATGGCCGCTGGGTGCCGATGCGCCGGGAGGTGTACGACCACGGCAACGGCGTCGCGCTCCTCGCCCATGATCCGGCGCGCGGCACCGTGCTGCTGGTGCGGCAGATCCGCTTCGTCACCTATCTCAACGGCCATCCGCAGCCGCTGCTCGAATGCTGCGCCGGGATGCTGGAGGGCGAGGACCCGGCACGCGGCATCGCGCGCGAGGCCGAGGAGGAACTCGGCTATCGCATCCGCGCGGTGCGGCCGGTTTTCGAAGCCTTCATGAGCCCCGGCTGCTTTACTGAGAAACTCTCCTTCTTCCTTGGCGAATACAGCCCCGCCGACCGGATCGGCGCGGGCGGCGGCCTTGCTGCCGAGGGCGAGGATATCGAGGTGGTGGAAATGCCGCTCCGCACGGCGGTGGCGATGATCGGGAGCGGCGCGATCGTCGATGCCAAGACGATCATGCTTCTGCAATTGGCAGCCCTCAACGGGCTTGGCTGAAGCGGCAAGGCAGGCGGGGGCGCGTAGCCCAGAAGGATCGTTTCTTTTCAGCACAGCCTTTGCTAGCGTTCCGCGCGTCCAAGCGGTCTCAGCTCCGAGCGATCCCGAAGAGGAAACAAGGCCATGCGGTTAGCCGCGACCATCTTCGCCCTTTGCACCGCCGTCTGCCTCATGCCCACTGCACTTCATGCACAGAGCGCTGCCAGCGGCACCGCCGCCCCGGCCGCCACGCCGCAGAAGCCTGCTGAGCCGAAGACCCCGTCCGCCGCCTTGGCCGCGCTCGGGACCATGGTGACCAATATGGGCTATACGCCGCACTTCGGCTCCTCCGGCACGTGGTTCTCGATCGATTACACCGCCAAGAACGCCTACAAGATTGCCTTCGCGCTCTCGCCCGACAAGTCGGTGCTCTACCTCTATATCTCCTATGGCGTCAGCGCCGCCCAGCAGGCGGAGATCCCGACGCTCCGGCTGCTGCAATGGAGTGATATCCATCGGGACTATTTCTCGATCAGCAAGGACAAGACCCAGGTCTCGCTCAACATGAACATGCCCGTGGTGCAGCTGACGCCGAAGATCCTGCGCGAAGCCCTCAGCCTTCTCGGGTCCGACGCCGATGATTCGGACAAGATCTTCTATCCCGGCAATTGGAAGTAACGGCCGGCCGGTTGGTGCCAAGCCTGCCTATTCGGCGGCGATGCGGGCAAGCGCGTAGCCCGCGCCCGGCTCGCCCCCGGCGAGCCGCCGGGCGAGGGCGGCGAGGATCGGCGCCGCTTCCTCCTCGAAACGCCAGGGCGGGTTGACGAGCAGGAGACCGCTGCCGTTGAGCCGATCGGGCGCCACCGGCTCGCGCCACAGCAGTTCCGCCGCCACCACATCCCGCACCCCGGCATCGGCCAGTGCCTGGTGGAAGGCGCGGACCGGAGCGCGGTGCTTGATCGGATACCAGATCGCGAAGACGGCGGCCGGGAGCTTGCGCAGACCCTGGGCCAGAACCGCCTGGAGCCGGGCGAACTCGTCCGGCTGTTCGAAGGGCGGGTCGAGCAGGACCAGCGCCCGGCGCTCCTTCGGCGGCAGAAAAGCGCCGACGGCCTCATAGCCATCCCGCAGATGTACAGCCGCCTGCGGCCAGCCCGCCATGGTGGCGCGCAGCCGGGCATGATCCTCGGGGTGCAATTCGCAGGCGATCAGCCGGTCCTGCGGGCGCAGCAGGGCGGCGGCGATGACGGGCGAACCGGGATAGAGGCCAAGGTGGCGGACGAGCGCGAGGTAATCGGCGAGCGGCGCCGCATCCGCCGCATCCTCTGCCTCCCCGGGCGCGAGCAGGCGGCCGATGCCGCCCTGCCATTCCCCGGTGCGACGCGCTTCCTCGCCCGCCAGATCGTACCGGCCGATGCCGGCATGAGTATCGAGCAGCAGAAACCCCGCGGCCTTGCGCTGCATCGCCCGGATGAGCCAGACGAGCAGCGCATGCTTCATGCAATCGGCCGCGTTGCCGGCATGAAAGGCGTGGCGATAATTCACCGCCGCTGGCCCGGCTGCGTCAGAGGCGGGTGCTGGGCGTTGCCTGCTCCACCGCCGGCAGCGCCGTCAGACGGTCGAGAATGGCGCCCACGCCGCCCAGCACCTCGAACCATTCGGTGGCGCGCTGCGGCACGAAGCCGAGCGCGATATAGCTGCGCACCAGAGCCATGAAGCTCTCCCCCCAGCCGCCGATATCGCAGATGAGGATGGGCTTGGCATGCAGATCGAGCTGCCGCCAGGTCACCATCTCGAAGGTCTCGTCCAGCGTGCCGAGGCCGCCCGGCAGGGTGACGAAGGCGTCCGAAAGCTCGAACATCCGCCGCTTGCGGCTATGCATGCTGTCCGTCACGATCATCTCCGAAACGCCGGTATGGGCGACCTCGCGGCGGGCGAGGAAATCCGGAATGATGCCGACGACGGTGCCGCCGGCGCCGAGCGCGCCATCGGCGACGCCGCCCATCATCCCGATGCTGCCACCGCCGAAGATGACGGTGATGCCAGCCTCGGCGAGGGCGCGGCCGAGGTCAGTCGCGGTCTGCCGGAAGATCGGGTCGTTACCCGAAGCCGCACCGCCGAAAACCGTCACCGCCTTGATTGCCGGCATCCGCGCACTCTCCCTCGCCACGTGAGCGTCCTTGGTGGCAGGCCGCCCGCGCGGATGCAACCCCGGGGGCGGGGGCGCGGCGGTCGCGCGGAAACTCCGCGCGGGCTGTGGAATTTGATGCTATGGATTCACGAGACTCGCGCGGATTTCTGCAATGGCGGATCGGAACGGGAATGACTGAGGCGACACGGCAATCACCCGCGCCCACGCGCGGCCGGGGGCGCGTTCTGCCGCCGCTGGCGCTCGCCCTGCTCTGCCTGCTGGCGGTCGCCGCCTATATCTTTGAGCAGCGGGCGCGCCATCCGGCGCCGCAGACGAGCCCGGTGGCCGCCGCCCCCGCTCTGCCGGGCTCTGCCGCTCCCGCTTCCGCCGCCCCAGCCTCTGCTTCCTCGGGCGCTGCCGCGAGCGCTGGGCTTGCCACGGCACCTCAGCCGGCCACACCTCAGCCGGCCGCACCTCAGCCAGCCGCACCAAACATCGATGTCGTGCGCGTCGATAAGGACGGCAATCTCGTGATGGCCGGGCGGGCGAAGCCCGGCGAGACGCTCGCCATCCATAATGGCCAGCAGGCGCTTGGCACCGTCACCGCCGATGCCGAAGGCCAATGGGTCTTCCTGCCCGAGACGCCACTCAGCCCAGGCGCGCATCAGCTCACCGTCGCCGCGCCCGGCGTGCCGGCGACCGACAAGGAGGACAGCACGGAGGTTCTGCTCGGGCTGCCGAAGGCGGGCGCGGGCGCGACTTCCGCAACCGCGACCGTTCCTGGCCAGACCCTCGAAAGCGGGCCGCTCGTCGTGCTCTCGCAAGGCACGGCGCCGCCGCGCCTGCTGGCGACGCCGCCCGGCAGCACGCCCGGGCCGGTCGGCCTCGATATCGTGCAATATGGCGAGCAGGGGCAGATCCGCTTCACCGGCCATGCCAAGCCCGGCAGCACGGTGCGCCTCTATGTGGATAACAAGCCCGTGGGCGAGGCCAAGGCCAACCCCCAGGGGCAGTGGAGCCTGACGCCGAAGGCGGCTCTCGCCCCCGGCGTCCACGCGCTCCGCACCGACGAATTGGCGGCCGGTGGGCGGGTGGAAGCCCGCAGCGAGGTGCCCTTCGCGCGGGCCGATCTCGCGGCCGCCCTCAAGGCCGGGCAGGACATCGTCCAGCCCGGGGATTGCCTCTGGACGATCGCCCGCCACAGCTACGGGCACGGCATCGCCTATACCGCGATCTTCCAGGCCAACCGGTCGCAGATCCGCGATCCGGACCTCATCTATCCCGGCCAGGTGCTGACCGTGCCGCCCGGCCCTGCAGCCACATCAAACCCATGAGCGAAGGGCGAGACAAGCGCGCCCGGGCGCGGTAAAGACGCGCCATGGCCCATCCCAGCGCATTCAAATACGTCCTCTCGCCGCCGCATCCGGCAGCACGCCCCTTCCTCGCCATCGGTGCCGCCGCCGTCATCCTCGGCCTGATCTTCACGACCTGGCTGGCCTGGCTCGGCATCGCCTTCATCCTCTTCTGCCTCTACTTCTTCCGTGACCCGGAGCGCTTTCCGCCGACCCGCCCGGATGTCTTCCTGGCGCCGGCGGACGGGCATGTGGTGAGCGTGGAGCTTGCCGCGCCGCCGGCGGAACTCGGCCTCGGCGCAATGCCGCGCTGGCGGGTTGCGATCTTCCTCTCGGTGCTCGATGTGCATGTGAACCGCATGCCGGCCGATGGCACCGTCACCCGCATCGCCTATCACCATGGCAAGTTCCTCAGCGCCAATATGGACAAGGCGTCGGACGAGAACGAGCGCAACGCCCTCGCCATCCGGCTGACGGACGGGCGGGAGATCGCCGTGGTGCAGATCGCGGGCCTCATCGCCCGGCGCATCCTCTGCGACGTGAAGGAGGGTGATTATGTCCAGGCCGGCAGCCGCTTCGGCATCATCCGCTTCGGCAGCCGCACCGATCTCTATCTGCCGCAGGGCGTGCTGCCGCTGGTGCGCGAGGGGCAGACGATGATCGGCGGGGAGACGGTGATCGCCGAGCTTGCCGCCCCGGCGGAGGCCGCGCCGCCCGATTTCGCCCCCGATCTCGCAGCCGCCTTCGCGGCCGAAAATGAGGGGCCGCTACCCGAAGCGCCACTGCCCGAAGCTCCTCTGCCGGAGGCCATGCTAGCCGCCGAGCCGGCGGCGCCGGCAGAGCCGATGCCCCCCGCCCTCACCGACCACCTGCCCGAGCGGCTCCCCGAACAGGTGCCGGAACAGCCGGCTGCCGAGCCACCGGAACACCCGCCCGAAGGCCCGCGGCCAGCGGCGCCGCCGCAATCGTGAGCGATGCGCAAGGCCCCCGCCCGGCGGCCGGCGGAGAAGGCCCGGCGGGCGAAAGGGGTGATCCTGGCGATGCCGGCCGCGCGCCGCGCCGCTGGTCCGGGCGGCCGCGCCGCTTTCGCCGCCCCGCTCACCGCCCGCGCTACAAGGGCCCCTCCTTCAACCGGGTGCTGCCCAATCTGCTGACCATGCTCGGCCTCTGTGCCGGCCTCACCGGCATGCGCTTCGGGCTCGGCGGACATTTCGACGCGGCAGTGATCGCGATCGCCGTCGCCGCTGTCATCGACGGGCTGGACGGGCGCATCGCGCGGCTGCTGAAAGGCACCTCCCGCTTCGGCGCGGAGTTCGACAGCCTGGCCGATTTCCTGTGCTTCGGCGTGGCGCCGGGCTTCTTGCTCTATCTCTGGTCCCTGCAGCGCTATGGCGGCGTCGGGTTCATCCCCTCGCTGCTCTTCGCTGTCTGCATGGCGCTGCGGCTCGCCCGCTTCAATGCCGCCCTCGATGCCTCGCCCGCGCCCACCTATACCTCGGGCTTCTTTACCGGCGTGCCGGCGCCGGCCGGCGCGCTGCTCGCCCTCTTCCCGATCTTCCTCGGCCTCGAAGGCCAGTCCCTCGGCCTCGTCTGGCTGCAGGATATCGCCCATGCGGCGGGGGTGGTGAGCCTGGTGCTGATCGGCACCGCGGTGCTGCTGGTCTCCACCCTGCCGGTCTGGAGCTTCAAGAACTTCAAGGTGCCGACGGCGGCGGTGCTGCCGATCTTCCTCGGCACCGGCGCCTTCGCCGCTATCCTCTTCGCCGAGCCCTGGGCGGCACTGGCCGGCGCCGGGGTGATCTACGCCGCCATGCTGCCCTTCAGCCTGCGCAGCTTCCGCCGCCTGCGCGAGGAGGCGGAAGCCATGCGCGTGGACGAAGAAGAGGAAGAGGCGGAGGCGGAGGAAGCCGGCACGCCGCCCTCGGGCCTCAGCGCGGCAGACCTGCCCGAGGCCGGGGCAGCACCCGGCCCTATGCGCCCGGCGGCAGATTGAAGGGTGTGATGACGTGAACGGGTGAGAGCCCCGCTCCCGGCACCTCGCGCAGCGCGCCATGAGCCTGCATGATATGGCGGCAGGCGGTGCGCATATCCTGGTTCAGATCGTGATGCAGCACGGCGCTGATCCGCCTCTCCCGCAGCAGCCGCGCATTCTCGGCATCGAGATCATGGGCGACGAAGGCGGCGCAGTGCCGCCCCACCTCGGCAAAGGCGGCGAGCACCGCCTGGTTGCCGCCGCCGATGGAATAGGCGCCGGCGATCATCCGGTCCGCCGCCAGCGCCGCGCGCGCCAGCGCCACCGTCTCGGCATCGCGGCCGAAACCTTCGCTCACCTCGACAATGCCGATATCGGGGTAGAAACGCCGCATCGCCTGGCGGAACCCGGCCTCCCGCTCCTCCTCGCCCCGAAAGCGGCTGCTGCTGAGGGTGACGAGCACACGGGCATGCCCAGGCTTGAGCCAGGCGCCGAGCAGATAGGCGGCGGTTTCCCCCGCCGCGCGATTGTCGATCCCGACATAGGCGGCGCGACGGGCATGGGGCAGGTCGGTCACCACGGTCACCACCGGGATGCCGGCCTCGGCCAGCCGGTCCACCGCGGCGGCGACCTCCGGCACGTCCGGCGCCTTGAGGATGACGCCGTGGCTGCCCCGCGCGGCGATCCCGTCCAGCACGGCGACCAGCGCCTCCGTCGGGATCATCTCCCAGAGGTGGAAGCGGGCGCGGAAGACCGCCGGCTGCAGGGTGGGTAATTCCGCCTCCAGCGCCGCCCGCACGGCGGCGGAAAAGCGGGTCGGCGTCTCCATCACCAGGTCGATCGCGAATTTCCGCCCCGAGAGCGCCCGCTGGCGGCTCTGCGCCTCCAGATCGCGGATCGCTTCGGCCACCCGAGCGCGCGTGAGGCTGCGCACGCCCGCCCGTTCGTTCAGCACCCGATCGACGGTCGCGACGCTGAGGCCCGCCTGGGCCGCGATTTCCTTGACGAGAAAATGCCGGGACATGCGGCACAGTCTGCCCCGGAGGGCGCCCGGCCGCCAGGCATTTCTGATGGATTTCTGATGGATTCCTGAGCGCCCGGCCACCGCAGAACGGCTTAAGCTCCGCCCCACCAAGCAAGAGGGACGAACGCCATGAAGAGCGACGATCTGCGCCGGATCAGGCCCGAGCGCGTCTATCTTTCCGCCGAGCGGGTCTGGCTCGACGATCTCCGCCCCATCACCGAGGCGGAAACACGGATCGAGGATTACCCGCATGCCGCCGAAGTCGCCTCCCGCGTGCTGATCTATGATTGCGACCTTATCCGCGCGACCGCCGCCACGCCGGAAGGGCGGCGCCGCGTGCTCGCCGAATGGGCGGAGGCGCTGATGGATGGGCCCGGCATCATCGTGCTGCGCCGCGCCTTCGCCGATACCGCACCGGTGGACGCGGCGAGTGCGGAGTTCCGCGCCATGATCGCCGAACAGCAGGCGAGCGGCACCGGCGGCGGCGATCATTTCGCCAAGCCCGGCGCCAATGACCGTATCTGGAACGCGCTCGAAAAGCTGTGCCTGCGCGCGCCCGAGGTCTTCGCCGCCTATTACGGCAACGAGATGCTGGCCATGGTGAGCGAGGCCTGGCTCGGCCCCGCCTACCAATTCACGAGCCAGGTGAATGTGGTCAACCCCGGCGGCGCCGCGCAATCGGCGCATCGGGATTACCATCTCGGCTTCATGACGCCGGCGCAGATGGCGCGCTACCCCGCGCATGTCCATCGCCTCTCCCCGGTGCTGACGCTGCAAGGCGCCGTCGCCCATTGCGACATGCCGCTGGAAAGCGGGCCGACGCTCTACCTGCCGCATTCGCAGAAATACGAGGCCGGCTACCTCGCCATCACCACCCCCGCCTTCGCCGAGCATTTCGCGCAGCATCATGTCCAACTGCCGCTCGCCAAGGGGGATGCCGCCTTCTTCAACCCGGCGCTGTTCCACGCCGCCGGGCACAACCGCTCGACCGATATCCGGCGCATGGCCAATCTGCTCCAGGTCTCCTCGGCCTTCGGGCGGGCGATGGAAAGCATGGACCGGACACGCATGAGCCTCGCGCTCTATCCCGCGCTCATCGCCATGCGGGAAGCCGGGCGGATCACCGAGGCGCGGGCACTGGAGGCGATCGCCGCCTGCGCCGAGGGCTATCCCTTCCCGACCAATCTCGACCGCGATCCGCCGATCGGCGGCCTCGCGCCGCAAAGCCCGCAGGCGATGATGGCCGAGGCTTTCCTCCGCAACGAGGCGCCGGCGACCTTCAGCGCCGCCTTCACCGCCCAGGCCGAACGGCGGCTGACCTAGAGGCGGTCAGCGCGGCCTGGCGCTCCTGCCACGCGCCGCGTGCTGCTCCCCCGAGGCTTCCGGCCGAGCTTCCTCTCACCCGCACCGCCCGGGGGCGCGAAGGCCGGCGGCGGCGAGCCCAAAGCCCCAGGCGGCTTCAGCTGGACGGCCGAGGCGCCTGCGCTCTAACATCGTCCGTTACGCACCAGGAACGCCGGGCGAGAGGAAACGAACCATGGCGCATGGACCAGCAAGCCGCCGGAGCATGTTGGCGGCCGCCTGCACCGGCATCGGCACCGGTATCGCCGCCGGCCTGGGCACCGCCCTCGCCCCCTCCGCCGCCCGCGCCGCCGTGGCCGAGCCCGCGACGCCGGCCGATATGGCAGCCCGCATCCAGGCGATCATTCCGGCGGTGGAAGACCAGATCGCCCAGGGCATGGCGGGCTTCGACGTGCCGGGCCTCGCTATCGGCATCGTCCATCAGGATCGGCTCGTCTATGCCCGCGGCTTCGGCGTCCGCAGCCGCAAGACCCGCGCCCCCGTCGGCACCGGCACGGTGTTCCAGATCGGCTCCACCACCAAGGCCTTCCTGGCGGCGACGCTCGCCATGATGGTCGATCGCGGGCATTTCAAATGGGATGACCGCGTCGTCGATCTCGATCCTGAATTCGCGCTGAGCGACCCCTGGGTCACCCGCGAATTCCGCGTCTTCGATCTGATCGCCCAGCGCTCCGGCCTGCCGCCCTATGCCAATGACGGGCTCGGCCTGCTCGGCTTCGACCAGGCAGCACTCATCCGCTCGCTCAGGCATGTCGCGCCGGTATCGAGCTTCCGCTCCACCTTCGCCTATACCAACATCACCCATATGCTCGCCGGCCGTATCGTCGCCCGCGCGGCAGGCGCCAAGGACTGGAACGAGGTTGCGCAGGCGGAACTTCTCACTCCCCTGGGGATGACCCGGTCGAGCATGACGGCGGCGGCGATCATGGCGGCCCCCGATCATGCGGAAGGCCATGTCTGGGCGCCGGCGGGCTCCTTCGAAGTGCCCTTTACCCAGATCTTCCCCTATGATTTCGGCGGCGCCGGAGACATCAATTCGACGGTCGAGGATATGGCGCATTGGCTGCGGCTCCAGCTCGCCAACGGCACGCTCGGCGGCCGCACCTATGTCTCGGCCGAAGGCATGGCCGCGACCCGCACGCCGAAGGTCTCGATGTCGCAGACGCAGTTTTACGCGCTCGGCTGGGTCATGCGGCGTTCAGACAACGGCACGGTGATCTGGCACAATGGCGGCACCACCACCTTCGGCGCCTTCGTGGGCTTCCTGCCCGACCACGGGGCGGGCGTCGTCATCCTCAGCAATGCGACCAATGTCGGCCTGCCCGATGCGCTCGGCGCGATGGTGACGGACAAGCTGCTCGCCAATCCGCCCGTCGATTACCTCGGCATCCTGCTCAAGCGCGCCAAGGCGCAGGCGGCGGAAAGCGCGCAGACCTTCGCGCCCCCCGCCGCCGCCGTGCCGCCGCCGCCGCTCGGCCCGCTTGCCGGGGATTTCGCCAATCCGGCGATCGGCCAGGTCACGGTCTCGGTCGATGGCAAGCGCCTGGTGATGACCCTGGCCGAGACCGGGGCGCGCATCGCGATCGCGCCCTGGAATGGCGATGTCTTCACCGCGTCGCTGCTCGCCGAGGGGCGGTTCGCGACGATCGCCCGCAACCTCGGGCCCGACCCGCTGGGCTTCGTGCAATTCCAGATGGGCGATGACGGCCGGCTCGGCCGGCTCAAGCTCGCCATGGCGGACGGCCAGGCCTATCTCTTCGAGCGGCGCCAAGCCGGCCCCGGCTAAGGCTCAGGCTCAGCGCAAGCGCCGCCGGCCGCCGGCGATGGTGATGACGGCGATGATGATGAGCCCGGTCAGCACATCGCGGATGCCGGCGCCGAAACCCGCGGTGTTGAGCAGCGTCACCACCATGAAAAGGAACAGCGAGGCGCCCCAGATGCCGGGCAGATTGGCCGCCCCGCCGGCGACCGAGGTGCCGCCGATGACGACGACGGCGATGGAGCTCAGCAGATATTCCGCGCCCATATCGAGCGAGGAGCCGCCAGTGAACCCCGCGAGCAGGGCGCCGGCGAGGCCGCCGAGCGCCGCGCAGAGCAGGTAGGTGAGGAAGCGCACGCGCTCCACCCTGATCCCGGCGAGGCGGGCGGCGCGCATATTCTGCCCGGTGGCGAGCACCGAGCGACCATAGACCGTGCGGTTGAGCAGAATGGCGGCAAGCCCGGTGAGGACCAGGGCGGCCAGCGCCAGCACCGGCACGCCCGCGAGGCGCAGCACGGTGAAATGGGCGAAAGCCGGCGGCGGGGTGATCTGCAGGCCGCGCCCGTAGCTGATGCCGGCCGAGACGAGGATGAAGCTCGCCGCCAGCGTCGCGATGATCGGCGGAATGCGCAGGAGCCGGATGAGGGCGTAGTTGAAGACGCCGACGAGCGCGCCGACGAGGATGGCGGCGAGCAGGCCGAGCAGGATGCGGCCATCCGCCTCGCCCATCACCGTCATCGCGACGGCGCCGGACAGCCCGATATTGGCCGGCAGCGAGAGATCAATATTGCCGGGACCGAGGGTGATGACGAACATCTGGCCGATGCCGACGAGCACGGTAAAGACCGAGAAGGCGAGCGCTGCCGAGAGCATGCCGCCCGCGCCCTGGCCATGCGCCACCGCCACGGCCAGCAGCCAGACCACCAGGGCGCCGATAAAGGACCATAGCCACGGCTTGCGCCGCAGCCGCAGGAAGGCCGAGGGGCCGCGCGCTGCGCCTGTCGTCATCGCTCGCTCCTGTTGATCAGCGCGCGGGCGGCCAGGATGATGATGAGGATGATGCCCTGCGCGCCCACCTGCCATTCCTGCGGAATGCGCAGGTTCGGCAGGGCCGCGATATGGAAGAAGTTGAGGGCGACGGCGGCGAGCTGCAGCGTCAAGGCGCCGATGACCGCGCCGATCGGCGAAACCCGGCCGCCGACGAATTCCGCGCCGCCGAGGATGGCCCCGGCGATCGAGAGCAGCGTGTAGCCGTTCGCCATATTCGCGTCCGCCGAGGTGGAGACGCCGACGAGCGCCATGCCCGAGAGCACGCCGAAGAGGCCGGCGCAGCCATAGGCCGTCATCTTCGCGCGCAGGAGTGACCAGCCCGCCCGCTCGATCGCATGCGCATTGCCGCCGACGCCGCGCAGCGTGGTGCCATAGGTCGTGCGCATCAGCCCGACATGCACGAGCGCCGCGATGACGATGGCGGCGACGATCGGGAAGGGCACCAGCGGCACATGCAGGCCGACGAAGCCCTGCAGCCAGTCCGGCGCCGTGCCGCCCGGCGTCGGCCGGATCAACAGGGCGAGGCCGAGCCAGACGAAGCTCATGCCGAGGGTGACGACGATCGAGGGCAGCTGGCGGAGATGGATGAGCGCGCCGAGCGCGACATAGATGCCGATGCCGAGCAGAAGCGCGAGCCCGGCGCCGATCGGATGATCAGGCATCCAGGTCGCGGTGACGCAGCCGGCGAGCCCCACGAAGGCGCCGATCGACAGATCGAGATCGTTGACGGTGATGACGAAAAGCTGCGCGATGGTGGCGAGCGCCACCGGCACCGCCAGGTTGAGCATGAGCGTGAAGCCCATGTAGCTGATCGCCCGCGGGTTGAAGCTCGCGATCGCGAAGAGCACCAGGGCGAGCGAGATCGCGGGCAGAAGCGCACGCAGCGCCCGCGCGGCCGAGAAGCGCCGTCTCATGGCAGGCGTCCCGGCGGCTGCCTGCCGGCTGCCCACCCCCCTCACGCCGCATCCTGGAAGGAGGCGTGGATGAGCTGTTGCTCCGTCAACTCGGCGCGCTGCAGCTCGGCGACGATGCGGCCGTGGCGAAAGACATAGACATGATCGCAGTGGCGCAATTCTTCGAGTTCCGTCGTATACCAGAGGAAGGTGCGGCCCGCGGCGGCTTCCCGGCGGATGAGATCATAGACATCGAGCTTGGTGCCGATATCGACGCCGCGCATCGGATCGTCCATCACCAGGATGCGCGCGTCCGAGCCGAGCGCACGGGCGAAGAGCGCCTTCTGCTGGTTGCCGCCCGAGAGCGAGAGGATCGGGTTGGCCATATCGGGCGTGCGGATGCCGATCCTGCCCTTCCAGCTTTCCGCCATCGCTGCTTCCTTGGCGGGCGAGAGCAGTAGGCCCTGGCGGAGGCGGGCGAGCGAGCGGATGGTGATGTTCTCGGCGATCGACCAGAGCGGAAAGATACCGTCCACCTGCCGGTCTCCGGCGACGAGCGCGACCGGCGCCATGGCCGAGACCCGCGCCTCCGGCCGGGCGGCCGCTTCCAGCACTTCCATCAGCAGATCCGTCTGCCCATGGCCGGAAAAGCCGGCGAGGCCGACGATCTCACCCGCATGTGCCTGCAAAGCGATGCCGCCTGCCTGGGCGCGCGGCCGCGCGCGCACCATCAGCGGGCGCGCCCCGCGCACACTGGCGGGCGCGGCCTCTGCCCCCGCCTCGGCATCGAGCGCATGGCCGCCACCCATGGTCTCGACCAGGCGGGTGCGGTCAAAGGCATGCGCGGCATCCTCCGCCACCACCCGCCCATCGCGCATGACGATGATACGGTCGCTCACGGTGAGGATTTCGCCCAGGATATGCGAGATGAGGATGACGCTGCCGCCTTCAGCCACGAAGCGGCGGGTGAAGGCGAGCAGCTGTTCGGCGGTCGCGGCATCGAGGGAGGAGGTCGGCTCGTCGAGGATGATGAGGCGCGGCGCCCCCTCCGAGACGCTGAAGGCGCGCGCGATCTCCACCATCTGGCGGCGGCTGATCGAGAGATCGGCGACCATCATGTCCATGGCCAGGCCGTGGCCGGGAAAGATCGCATCGAGCTTGGCGCGGATGAGCGCGCCCGCGCGGCGGCGCCAGCCGGGGCCGCGGATCGTCGGATGCATGATGCGGGCGTTTTCGGCGATGGTGAGATTGGGGCAGAGCGACAGTTCCTGAAAGACGCAGCGGATGCCGAGGCCTTGCGCCGCCGCGATGGAATAGCGCGCCCCGGCCGGAAGGCCGGAGACGGTGAACTGCCCCGCGCTCGGCCCGATCGCGCCGGCGAGGATGTGCATGAGCGTCGATTTCCCGGCGCCATTGTGCCCGACGAGGCCGAGCGCCTCCCCCGGCGCTATGGCGAGATCGACGCCGCGCAAGGCCTGCACGGCGCCGAAATGCTTGGTGACGCCGGCGAGCCCGATGATGGCTGGCCTCCGATCCATCAGGGGAGCCCTCCGCGCCCGCGGCCTGCCGCTTACTTCGCCTGGCTTGCCGCGATCGCCTTGATGGCGTCGGCCTGGCTGTATTCGGTGTTGTAAACGCCGCCGACCGGGGCCGCCTTCAACGCCGCGTCGAGATGCGCCTGATCGACCGTCAACGCCGGGAAGGTGATGTCGTGCGGCACCTTCTTGCCGTCCAGAATCTGCTGCGCGACCCAGAAGGCGAGCGTGACGCCGCCCGGAGCGATCGAGGCGGACCAGGTGGTGTAGCCGTTCTTGTCATGCTCCTGCTTCCACCAAGCGAGTTCGTCCTGCCGGTTGCCCATGATGATGATCGGCACCGGCCGGCCGGCGCCGATGAAGGCCTGGGCGGCGCCATAGCCATCGCCGCCCTGATCGACGACGCCGACGATCTTGGGCAGCGAGGGCAGCACCGTCGCGACCGCCTTCTGCGCGGTCGCCTCATCCCAATTGCCGGTGACGGAACTCACGATCTTGAAGTTCGGATGGGCCTTGATGCCCTCCTCGATGCCCTGGTGGATTTCGTTGTCGATCGAGGTGCCGGCGAGGCCGCGGATTTCGAGCAGATCGCCGCCCTGCGGCAGGCGGGTGGCGAGGTAATCGACCTGCTGGCGGCCCATGCCGACGTAATCGATGCCGACGCGATAGGCGCAAGGCGCCGTCACCGTGCCATCGAAGGAGACGACGGTGATGCCCGCCTGGCAGGCGGCCTTGACCGCGCCGTTCAGGGCATCGGGGGAGGCAGCGTCGATCACGATCGCATTATAGCCTTGCAGGATGAGGTTCTGCATCTGCGCCGCCTGGGTCGGCACCTCCTTATCGGCGGTGGTGAAGGCATCGGCCGCGGCGACGATGTGATCGGCGACCGCCTGCTTGGTGACCTTCGCCCAGCTCTGCAGCATCGCCTGGCGCCAGGAATTGCCGGCATAGTTGTTGGAAAGGGCGATACGATCGCTCGATGTCGCCGCCTGGGCGGCGACGGAGAGCAGCATGGCAGCGCAACCAAGCGCCGAAGCCATCAGGACTTTCTTCACGGTTCCTCCTCTATCCGGCTGTGCGGATTTATGGTTTGCCGGCGCGGCGGGGCGCCGGATGCGGCCTTCACTTTTAGTCTGAACAGTCTCTTTTGTCGCGGGCTCGCTGTCAACGCGGGGAAAGATGCGGCGCGGGTCGGCAGCGGTCGGCGCGGGCGGGATATCCAATCCCGCCGCGGAACGATAAGAATGAGCGATCGGTCTCGGGAGGATTGGATGCGCTTTCTCCGCCATCTCGGCGCGGCGGCCCTGCTGCTGGGCCTCGCCATCACCAGCCTGCCACCGAGGCCGGCCGCGGCGCAGGACGCCTCCACAGAGCTGGCGCTGCCCGGCTTGCAGCAGGATGCGGAGCGCTTCCTCGCCACGCTGCGCGCGGCCCACCCGGCGGGCTTGTCGGAGAGCGCGCTGAGCCAGGCCGCGGATGACGCCGCGGCCGCTCTCGACGCGCAGGATTTTCCCCGCGCGGTCGCTTCCTCCGAGACCTTCATCGGTGGCCTGCCGCAAAACGAGACCCCGACGCCCGATCTCTGGCGCGGCCTCGCCACGGCCGAGCTGAAGCGCACCCCGCCGCAGCCGAAACCCGCGCTCTTCGCGGCCTGGTTCGCCTTCACCACGGTCGATCCGCAAAGCGACACGGTGGCGGCGGACCAGCTCGCCGCGCTCGACCTCATGCGCCAGGCCTTCGCCGCGCTCCACCAGCCGTTCGGCGAGGCGGAAGTGCTGCTCGCCATGAGCCGCCGCCTGCCCACGGACGATCCGCGGCGGCAGAGCCTGCTCGCCCAGCGCGCCGCCCTCGGCCTGCTGTTCCGCTCGGTCTCGACCGAGCCGGACGCCTTCCCGACCCGCGCCTGCCTCAGCTTCCTCGGCAGCCCGACTGCCGCGCCGGATTTCGTGCCGGGCGATTGGGTGAGCCTCCAGCCGGCGGTGAAGGATGCCGCCGTCACCCTCGAATCCCACCAGATCTGCATCACCGGCCTGCCAGCGGGGGAGACGACGCGCGTCACGCTCCGCCAGGGCATGCCCGGCGATGGCGGCCTCGTGCTGAAGGCGGCGGTCTCGGTGCCGGTTGCCATGCCGGACCGCTCGCCCCGCCTCGTCTTCGATGGCGCGCGCTATCTGCAACCCAAGGGCGGGCAGGCGACGGTGGCGCTCGCCAGCGTCAATCTTTCGGCCGTCTCGCTGCAGCTGGTGCAGATCAGCGAGCGCAACCTGCTGCATGTGATGCAGACCTACCCGCCTGGCGGCAGCCCGATCGATAGCTACGGTGCCCAGGATCTCACCCAGAACCAGGGCCGCGTGGTCTGGACCGGACATGCGGCGGTCGCCGCCTTCAAGCACAATGCGCTGCGCCACACCATCCTGCCGCTGCCGCCCGTGCTGACCGCGCCGGGCCTCTACGCGCTGATCGCGACGCCGGGGGATGGCACGCCCTTCGCCCAGGGCGAGGCGCCGACCGCCGTGCAGATGATCCTCCGCACCGACCTCGCCCCGACCGTCTGGCAGGGCGCGGATGGCGATCTGGTGCAGGTGCGAAGCTATGCCACCGGCCTGCCGGTCGCGGGCGCCACCGTCGATCTCATCGCCGCCGACAACAGCATCCTCGCCAGCGCGCAAACCGCGGCCGACGGCACCGTGCGCTTCGCGCAGCCGCTGCTCGGCGGGCAGAATGGCGAGGCGCCGGCCGCCTTGCATGTCAGCGGCCCGCGGGGCGACTTCACTCGCATCAGCCTGACGGCGCCGAATTTCGACCTGTCCGACCGCGGCTCCTCCGGCCAGGCACAGCCAGGGCCGATCGACCCCTTCCTGTGGACCGACCGCGGTATCTATCGCCCGGGCGAGACGGTGCAGGTGATGGGGCTGATCCGGGACGAGGCGGGCGCGCCGCTCGACCTGCCGCTGCACCTCATCATCACCCGCCCCGATGGCCGCGTCTTCGCCGATAGCGTGCCGCCCCGGATAGACGAGGATGCGATCCACGCGGCGGTGACGCTTTCCGCCGGCGCGCCCTTCGGCATGTGGGATATCCAGCTCAAGACGGACCCGAAAGGCCGCGCGATCGCCGACCTGCCCTTCCAGGTGGATGCCTTCGTGCCGCCGCGCCTCGCCGTCTCCCTCGGCAACGCCGCGCCCAAGATCCTGGAGCCCGGGCGGATCAACACCCTGCCGATCACGGTGCGCTTCCTCTACGGCGCGCCGGGGAACGACCTCTCGGGCGATGCCAATATCACGGTCCAGCCGAACCCGACGCCGTTTCCGGACTTTGCCGCCTACCGCTTCGGCCTCAACGACGATGCTTTTACCGGCAGCCAGACGCAGACCACGATCGCACCGACCGATGCCGCGGGAGCGACGAGCCTCGCACTCGACCTCTCCCACCTGCCCGATAGCAGCCGGGCGCTGGAAGCCGATATCTGGGCCAATATCAACGACCCCGCGGGGCGGAGCGTCTCCGCCCATACCACGCTGCCGATCCGCCCGGCCGCGCCGATGATCGGCATCGCCGAGGATTTCTCGGGCGACTCGGTCAATGCCGATACCAGCGCGGGCTTCCGGCTCATCGCCCTCGGGCCGGACGGCAAGCGCGTCGCCATGCCGGTGACGCTGCGGCTGGTGCGGCAGACGCCGGATTGGCGCCTCGCGGTCTCCGGCGGCCAGGCCCGCTACGAGACCGTGTGGCACGATACGCCGGTCGATAGCCGCAACCTCACCCTGCCCGCGACGGGCGCGCCCTTCGCCTATGCCCGCACCCTGCCGTTCGGCCGCTACAAGCTCGAGGTGCTGCAGGCCAGTGGCGGGCTCGCCGCCTCCTCTGTCGTTTTCTATTCCGGCTGGGCGATCGGCGATAACCCGGATGTGCCGGCGCGGGTCTCGGTTCGGGCCGACAAGGCGCAGTACCAGCCCGGAGAGACCGCGACCCTGCATGTCGAAGCGCCCTATGCCGGGCCCACGACCGTGCTGGTGATGACCGACCGGGTGAAGCGGATCATCAACCTCGTGCCGACAGCGGCGAGCTTCGACGTGACGATCCCGGTCACCGCCGATTGGGGGCCGGGCGCCTATGTCGGCGTGCATGTGTTCCGGCCGGAGCGGCCGGCCGCCGGGGGCAAGCCAGAGATCGCGCCTGCGCGGGCCATCGGCCTCGCCTGGGTGGCGCTCGATCCCGCGCCGCGCACGCTGCCTCTCAGCATCGGGGCGGCGGCGCTCTACCGCCCGCGCACCGAGATCACCATCCCCGTCAAGACCAAGCCCGGGGCCTATGTGACGCTCGCGGCGGTGGATGAGGGCATCCTGGCGCTCACCGCGTTCAAGACGCCCGATCCGCTCGGCCATTTCTTCGGCAAGCGGGCGCTCGGCGTCGGCATCCATGACGATTTCGCCCGCCTCCTGCCGCCGGCGGGGGATGCGAATACCGTGCTGCACCAGGGCGCGGGCGGCGACATGGAAACGCCCAACATGCCTATTCCGCAGAAGATCGTGTCGCTATTCGCAGGGCCGCTGCAGGCGGGCCCGGATGGCATCGCCCGCTTCCCTCTCGCTTTGCCGGATTTCGACGGCACGCTGCGGCTGATGGCGGTCGGCTGGTCGGGCAGCACCTCGGGCAGCGCCGGGCAGGACATGGTGATGCGGGACCGCGCGATCGTGGAGCCGCTGCTGCCCCGCTTCCTGAGCCCGGGCGACCAGGCGCGCATCGCGATCCTGCTCCAGAACGTCGAGCTGCCGGCCGGAACCTTCAGCCTGCAGGTCTCGGCCAGCGGCGCGATCGCGCTTGCCGGCGGCGCACCGGCGCCGATCACCCTCGGCACGGAGCAGCGCCAGCTGGTGCCGCTGTCGCTCATCGCCCGCGGCGTCGGGCTCGGCCATCTCACCATCAGCGCCGAGGGGCCGGGCGGCTTCCACGTCGTCCACACGGTCACGCTCGCCGTCCATTCCGCGCGCGGGCCGGTGGCGCAAGTGACGCCACTGACCTTGCCGGCCGGCGGCCGCCTTACCCTCACGCCGAAAACCGATGCCTTCATCCCTGGCACCTGGGCGGCGAGCGCCACCTTCGGCCTCGGCCTGCCCTTCGACACGGCGGCGCTGGTGCGCGCGCTGGAAGCCTATCCGCTCGACTGCCTGGAACAGCTGGCGAGCCGTGGCCTGCCGCTGACCCTGCTTTCGGGGGCGGCGGCCGGGCCGGACCCGGCCGGCCATCTGCAACAGGTGATCTCGGCGCTGGCGGACCGGCAGCGCTATGACGGGGCCTTCGGCCTCTGGTCCGCCAGCGGCGATGCAGAGCCCTGGCTCACCGCCTATGCGACCGAGGTGCTGCTGCGCGCCGCCAAGCTCGGGGCTGCGGTGCCGCAGCCGATGCTCGACCAGGCGCTGCGCTGGCTGACCGCGGAGGTCGGCACGCCGCCTTCCAGCCCGGCCGATTACGCGGCGCAAGCCTATGCGCTCTACGATCTCGCCCTCGCCGGGCAGGCGCCGGCAGGCGCCATCCGGGTGGCGGCCAGCACCCTCGGTTCGGAGCCGACGCCGCTCGCCCGCGCGCAGATCGCCGCCGCCCTCGCCCGCCTGGGTGAGCCGGACAAGGCGAAGGCGATCTTCACCGCCCTTCTCGCCGAGCCTGGCCGGCAGGATTGGAGCGCCGATTACGGCTCGGCACTCCGAGATCAGTTCGCCATCGCCGTACTCATCGCCGAAAGCGGCGTGATGCCGGAGCGGCTGGCCGCCATCCGCCGGGGCCTGCCTGGGGCGGAGCTGAACCCCGATCGGCTGAGCACCCAGGAGCAAGCCTGGGCGGCAGCCGCGGCCGGCGCGCTCGGCAAGCTCGCCGGGCCGGTGTCTTTGCGTGTCGATAGCCGCGCGCTGGGGCCGGCGCCGAGCATCACCCTGCCGCTTGCCGCCGCCACCACGGTCGTCAATCCCGGACAGGTGGCGCTGCCGGGCAGCCTCGTGGTGCAGGGCGTGCCGCAGACCCCGCCGGCCGCCGCGCGGGCCGGCATGCAGCTGCGCCGCAATTTCTACGCCCTCGACGGCAGCACAATTTCGCCCGACAAGCTGACCCAGAACACCACCTTCGTCATGGTGATCGACGGCCAGGCGACGGATGGGCAGGCGCATCGGGCGCTGCTGCTGGCCGGCCTGCCGGCAGGCTGGGAGATCGCCGGGCGTTTCCCCGGCGGCAAGGTGCCCGGCATGGACTGGCTGGGCACGCTGACCACGCCGGAGACCGAGGCCGCCGCCGATGACCGCGAAGCCGCCGTGGTGGATGTGACGGGCGACCAACCGGCCTTCCGCCTCGCCGTCATTCTCCGCGCCGTCACACCCGGCACTTTCGAATACCCGGGCATGCAGCTTACCGACATGTATCGGCCGGCGATCTTCGCCCGCCAGAATACGGTGCGGATCACGGTGCTGCCGGCGGCGCCATGAGGGCGCGCCGCCGCCTGGCCGCCTGCGCGCTCGGCCTCGGCCTCGGCCTCACCCTCGCGGCCGGCGGGCTCGCGCTGCTCGGGCGGCTCGACCCGGCGCCGCTGCCACCCGCCCGCGCCTGGGGCACCCGCATCCTCGCCGCCGACGGCACGGTGCTGGCGCTCAGCCCCGCGGCGGGCGGCGTCTGGCGTTTCGAGACGAGCCCGCGCGCCGTCTCCCCCTTCCTGATCCGCCTGCTGATCACCGTCGAGGACCGGAATTTCAGGCGCGAGCCCGGGGTCGATCCACTCGCCATCCTGCGCGCCGCCGGGCAATGGATCGCGGCCGGGCATGTCGTCTCCGGCGGATCGACGCTGACGATGCAGACCGCCAAGCTGCTCGATCCGCGCCCCCGCACCATCGCGGCCAAGGTGCTGGAAACCGCCCGCGCCTTCGACCTCTGGCGCCGGCTGACGCCCGACCAGATCCTTGGCCTGTGGCTCTCCTCAGCGCCCTTCGGCGGCAATCTGGTGGGGGTGGAGGCCGCATCCTATGCCTGGTTCGGCAAGCCGCCCGGAGCGCTGGACGCGGCGGAGGCCGCGCTGCTGGTGGCCTTGCCGCGGCGGCCGGAGGCGCTGCGGCCGGACCGGCATCCCGCCGCGGCGGAGCGCCTGCGCAACCGCATCCTCGCCCTCGCCGCCGCGCGCGGCCTGCTGACCCCGGCGGAAGCGCGCAGCGCCGAGGCCGAGCCCGTGCCCCGCCGGCGCCAGCCGATGCCACGGGCTTTGCCGCAGCTTTTCGCCGACATACGGCACCCGCCGCTTCTGCGCACCACCCTCGATGCCGGGCTGCAAGGGGCGGTGACGGATGCGGCGGAGGCCGCCCTCCTCGCTTTCCCCCCGAAAACCGCGCTCACCATCATGGTGACGGATGCCGAGAGCGGAGCGATCCGCGCCCTCTGGCTCGGCCAATGGAACGACACCGCCCGCGCCGGGCGGAGCGACCTCAGCCGCGCGCTGCGCAGCCCCGGCTCCACCCTCAAGCCCTTTCTCTACGCGCTCGCCTTCGCCAATGGCCTCGCCGCACCCGATAGCCTGCTCGCCGATAGTCCGCGCCATTTCGGGGCCTATGGGCCGGAGGATTTCACCGGCCGCTTCGCCGGCCGGGTGACGGCGCGAGACGCGCTCCGCCGCTCCCTCAACCTGCCGGCGGTGGGGCTGCTCGCGCGCTACGGCGCGCTGCGCTTCGCGGCCGATCTGGCGGCGAGCGGCACGCCGCTGCATCTGCCGCCCGGCAGCGAACCGAGCCTGCCGATCATCCTCGGCGGCGCCGGCCTCTCGATGCGCGCTTTGATGGGCCTCTATGACGCAATCGCGAGCGACGCCACGGTGCGGCCGCCATGGCTCGTGCAAGGTGCCGCGCCGCCCCGCCAGGTGCGGCTGCTTTCGCCGGAAGCCGCGGCGATGGTGGCCGATATCCTCACCCGGCCCTTCCCCACGGACCTCACCCTGCAGGGCATCGCCTGGAAAACCGGCACCAGCGCCGGCAACCGCGACGATTGGGCCTTCGGCTTCGATCGCCGCCACGTCATCGGCGTCTGGGTCGGCCGGCCGGATGGCACGCCGATGGGCAGCGGCGAAGCAGCCGACCGGGCACTGCCGATCCTGGCGCGGCTCTTCAGCCTCCTGCCGCCTGCGCCACGGCGCCGTGCGCCACCGGCCGCGATGCTCTCGCTCGCCGCCGCCCCGGCGGCCGATCCGCTGCGGCTGCTATTCCCGCCGCCCGGCGCCGTGATCGAGGGGCTCGGCACGCTCGACCTCAAGGCCATGGGCGGCGAGCGGCCGCTGCGCTTCCTCATCGACGGCGCGCCGCTCACCTCCATCCCCGCCCTGCGCGAGACCGAATGGCAGCCGCCGGGGCCGGGCTTCTATACGGTTGAGGTGCTGGACGCGACGGGCGCTGCCGCGCGGGTGGCGATCCGGGTGAGCGGCGGCGGCTGAAACCCGCCACCCGGCGGCGAGATTCCGCGATCAAAACGGTCCGCCACGGCGCGTCCCGCATCGATGACTGCTCATGCGCGACGGGTCGGCCCGCCGCGCCGGGACGGGGCTTGCCGACAACGCCCACGACATCACTGCGCCAGAAAGATCTCTGTATCCGCGCGGGATTTTCTGTAAGGCTAGGGCCCGGGAGGAACCGCGCGCCAATGAAGCCCTATCTGCCCCTCGCCCTGCTGCTGCCGCTCTGCGCCACTGCCTGCGCGCCGGCAAACGTGCCGCGCTACCGGGTGCAAACCGCGAGCGCGAGCAATATCACCATCCTGATCGACCCGGCCTTGCGCAACCTGCCGGCAGCAGAGCGCGCCGCAGCGGCGCATTGCGCGGGTTTCGGCAAAACCGCCGTGCAACTCGGCATCGGCAAGCCGCGCGGCGGCCTCGCCCCGGTCAGCTTCGCCTGCCGACCGCCGGGCGGATAAGGCACCCGCTTCGTCACGCGTATTGCCTGACCATTCGTTCTGTGCGAGCCTGAAAAAAACAGCATAAACGGGCGGATCTGTTCTTGGCGGAATTTGTCCTTGAAACCTCGGGGCTGACGAAATCCTTTCGCGGCTTCACCGCCGTGGATGGCGTTTCGTTGCGCGTGGTGCAAGGCTCTGTCCATGCGCTGATCGGCCCGAACGGCGCCGGCAAGACCACCTGCTTCAATCTGCTCACCAAATTCCTGCAGCCGAGCGCTGGGCGCATCCTGTTCCGCGGCGAGGATATCACCCGCGCCAAGCCCGCCGATGTCGCGCGGCGCGGCCTCGTCCGCAGCTTTCAGATCTCCGCCGTCTTCGGGCGGCTGACGGCGCTTGAGAATGTGCGCATGGCGCTGCAGCGCGGGCGGGGCCCGAGCTTCGATTTCTGGCGCTCCGACCGGCTGCTGCGGCAATATGACGATCGGGCGCGGGCCCTGCTCGCGGATGTCGGCCTCGGCGGCTTCGCCGATACCCTCGCCGCCGCCCTCTCCTACGGTCGCAAGCGCGCGCTCGAAATCGCCACCACCCTCGCCCTCGATCCGCCGCTCCTGCTGCTCGACGAGCCGACCGCCGGCATGACGGAAGAAGACGTGGCGCGCATCGTGGAACTGATCCGCCGCATCCGCAGCGGGCGCACGATCCTTATGGTGGAGCACAATCTCTCGGTGGTCTCCGGCCTTTCGGACCAGATCACCGTGCTGACGCGGGGCAAGATCCTCGCCGAGGGCGATTACGACAGCGTTTCGCGCAATCCCGCCGTCATCGCCGCCTATCTGGGTTCGGACCATGCTTGAAGTCTCGGGGCTCAACGCCTGGTATAGCGAAAGCCACGTGCTGCACGGGATGGAATTCAGCATCCGGGAAGGCGAATGCGTTACGCTGCTCGGCCGCAACGGCGCCGGCAAAACGACGACGCTCAAATCCATCATGGGCCTGGTGCCGCGGCGGCGCGGCAGCATCCGCTTCCAGGGGCGGGAGCTGGTGAATGCGAGGCCGGACGAGATCGGCCGCGCCGGCATCGGCTTCTGCCCGGAGGAGCGCGGCATCTTCGCGGGCTTGAGCGTGTATGAGAACCTCATGCTGCCGCCGGTGGTGGCGCCCGGCGGGCTGACGATCGCCGAGATCCATCAGCTGTTCCCGAATTTGCAGGAACGCGCGCGCAGCCCCGGCACCAAGCTTTCGGGCGGCGAGCAGCAGATGCTGGCGATCGCCCGCATCCTGCGCACGGGTGCGAAGCTTCTGTTGCTTGATGAGCCAACCGAAGGGCTCGCTCCGGTCATCGTGCAGCAGATCGGCGCGATGATCGCCGAGATCAAGCGGCGCGGCTTCACCGTGCTTCTGGTGGAGCAGAACTTCCGCTTCGTCTCGCAACTGGCCGACCGCCACTATCTCGTCGAGCAAGGGCGGATTGTCGATATGATCCCGAGCGCCGAACTGGATGACAAGATGGACGCGTTGCACCGGCGCCTTGGTGTCTGACCTGACTGCAAGAAATGATTTTGGGGAGGCAAGACGATGACACTCACGAGACGAGGCGCGCTCGGCGCCGCGGCCGCCGCAGCAGCCCTGGCCGGCCTGCCCAGCACGCGGGCCCGGGCGCAGGGGAAGAAGACGCTTACCATCGGCGTATGCAGCGATTTCTCCGGCGTCTATAGCGATATCGGCGGCAAGACCTCGGTTGCCTGCGTGCAGCAGGCGATCGAGGATTGGGGCGCGGCCGCCAAGGGCTATGACATCAAGGTCATTCAAGGCGATCACCAGAACAAGCCGGATGTCGGGGCCGGTCTCGCACGCCAGTGGTTCGACAATGGCGTCGATATGCTCATCGACGTGCCGAATTCCGCGGTCGGCCTCGCCATCGCCGCGGTCGCCGCGCAGAAGAACCGCACCTACATCAACTCGAATTCCGCGACCTCGCTGCTCACCGGCACCAAGTGCAATGCCGCGACCATCCATTGGACCTACGACACCTATATGCTGTCGCACTCGACCGGCGGCGCGATGGTCAAGCGTGGCGGCAAGAGCTGGTTCTTCATCACCGCCAACTACGCCTTCGGCCAATTGCTGCGCGACCAGACGGAAGGCGTGGTGAAGGCGGCCGGCGGCACGGTCGTCGGCGATGTCGCCTATCCCTTCCCGCAGACGACCGATTTCTCCTCCTTCCTGTTGCAGGCGCAATCCTCCGGCGCGCAGGTGCTGGGGCTCGCCAATGCCGGCAAGGATACGGTGAACTCGATCAAGCAGGCACATCAGTTCGGCATCACGCAGAGCGGCATGAAGATCGCGGGGCTCCTCATCTATATCAACGATGTGCACGGCATGGGGCTCGATATCGCCCAGGGGCTGGTGCTGACCGAGAGCTTCTACTGGAACCTCAACGACCGCACGCGGGCCTTTACCAAGCGCGTGCTGCCGAGGACGCCGACCAACTACCCCTCCATGGCGCAGGCCGGCTGCTACAGCGGGACGCTGCACTTCCTCAAGGCAGTGGACGCGCTCGGCGTGGACAAGGCGTTGGACGGCGCTGCCGTCGTCGCCCAGATGAAGAAGATGCCGACGGATGACGACGCCTTCGGAAAGAACTACATCCGCGAGGATGGCCGCTTCATGTGCCCCTCCTTCCTCTTCCAGGTGAAAAAGCCGGGGGAAAGCAAGATCCCCTGGGATTACTACACCCTGCTGCACGAAACTCCGGCCGAGGAGACCTTCGCGCCGCTGGCGACCGAAGGCTGCCCGCTCGTCAAGGCCTGACCGCCCATGGTGATGATCTTCGGCAAGCCGCTGCCGCTGCTCTTCGGGCAGCTTCTGCTCGGCCTCATCAACGGCTCGTTCTACGCCATGCTCTCGATGGGGCTGGCGATCATCTTCGGCCTGCTGAGGATCATCAATTTCGCCCATGGCGCGATGTTCATGGTCGGCGCCTTCGTTACCTGGGGGTTGCTGACCTATCTCGGGATCGACTACTGGGGCGCGCTGCTCTGCGCGCCCGTCATCGTCGGCCTGTTCGGCATCGCGGTGGAGCGGACGCTCATCCGCCCGATCTACAAGCTCGACATTCTCTACGGCCTGCTGCTGACCTTCGGCCTCGCCCAGGTGCTGCAGGGGCTTGCAACCAACTACTTCGGCGTCTCCGGCGTCAGCTACGAGGCGCCGCGCATCCTTGGCGGCGTCGTCAATCTCGGCTTCATGTTCCTGCCAATTTATCGCGGCTTCGTGGTTTTCGCGGCGATCATCATCTGCGCCGCGGTCTGGCTCGTCATCGAGCGCACGCGGCTCGGCGCGCTGTTGCGGGCGGCG
Source organism: Acidisoma sp. C75 (assembly GCF_054665095.1). Taxonomy (NCBI): domain Bacteria; kingdom Pseudomonadati; phylum Pseudomonadota; class Alphaproteobacteria; order Acetobacterales; family Acidocellaceae; genus Acidisoma; species Acidisoma sp. C75. Next base: position 330,496 of record NZ_BAAFHD010000002.1, on the reverse strand, counting down.
ACGGAAAACCCTGCGCTCGTCCAGGCTTTCGGCGTGAACGTGCCGCGGCTACTGGCGCTGACCTTCGGCGGTGGCGTCGCACTTGCGGGCCTGGCCGGCGTGCTCGCGGCCCCGCTCTACTCGGTCAATCCCGGCATGGGGTCCGACCTCATCGACACGGTTTTCGCCGTCGTCGTCATCGGCGGCATGGGTTCGATCGGCGGCGCCATCCTTACCGGCTTCGGCCTCGGCATCATCGAAGGCTTCACGGATGTCTTCTACCCGCCGGGCTCGGCCGTCGTCGTCTTCGTCGTCATGGCGATCGTGCTGCTGGCGCGCCCGGCGGGCCTCTTCGGAAGGGCGGCCTGAATGTTCGGCTTCTCGCGCGCCCAGAGCCTCGCCCTTCTCATCCTCGTACTGGTGGTGATCGCGGCGCCCTTCTTCTTCTATCCCATCGTCGTCATGCAGGTGATGTGCTTCGCGCTCTTCGCGCTCGGCACCAACCTGCTGATGGGGCAGGTCGGGCTGCTCTCGCTCGGCCAGGCGGCCTATTTCGGGCTCGGCGGCTATGTCGCGGGTTATCTCGTGCAGAGTGCGGGCCTGACGCCTGAGCTTGGTATCATCGCGGGTGGCATCGCGGGGGCGGCGCTCGGCACCGTCTTCGGCTGGCTCGCCATCCGCCGGCAGGACATCTATTTCGCGATGGTGACGCTCGCCCTCGCCCAGATCGTCTATTTCGGCGCGGTGCAGCTGACCGGCTTCACCGGCGGCGAGAACGGCATCCAGGGCATTCCCCGCAGCGCGCTCTTCGGTGCCATTCCGCTCAAGAACGATCGGGTGATCTACTGGCTGATCGCCATCATCTTCATCGCCGGCGTGCTCTTCGTCCATCGTATCGTGCACTCGCCCTTCGGCCAGGTGGTCAAAGCCGTGCGGGATAACGAGCCGCGCACCGTCTCCCTCGGCTACAAGCCCGCGAACTACAAATGGATCGTCTTCATCCTCGCGGCCTTCCTCGCCGGCATCGCGGGCGCCGCCAAGGCCATGGTGATGGGCATCGTGACGCTCTCCGATGTCGGGGCGAGCAATTCCGGCCTCGTCGTGCTCATGGTGCTGCTGGGCGGTATCGGCACGATCTTCGGGCCGATCGTGGGCGCGCTCGTCGTCGTCGCCATGCAATACTATCTCGCCCCCTTCGGCGCCTGGGTGATTGTGATCCAGGGCGCCATCTTCGTCGTATGCGTGCTCGTCTTCCGCCGCGGCATCGTGGGCGAGATCGCCCATCATCTGCGCACCTCGCTCTGAGGCGGCGCCGGATTTCGGAGAACCGCCATGGCTGCCATCGCGCTCCCCCGCCTCATCCGCCTCGGTGCCGGCGCGATCGGCGAGACGCCGGCGCTGCTCGCAGCCCTCGGCCTCGCCCGCCCGCTCATCGTGACCGATCCGTTCCTCGCCAAATCAGGCGGTCTTACCCGCTTGCAGGATCTGCTGGGTGAAGCCGGCATTTCTGCGCCCGCCTTCACCGAGGTGGTGCCGGACCCGACGGTCGCCTCCGTGGAGGCCGCGACCGCCATGATCCGCGCGGGCGATTTCGACTGCGTGATCGGCTTCGGCGGCGGCAGCCCGATCGATACCGCCAAGGCCGCCGCCGTGCTCAGCCAGACGGGTGGGCAGATGCAGGCGTTGAAGGTGCCGCATGTGCAGGACGCGGCAGGCCTGCCGATCATCGCGATCCCCACGACCGCCGGGACCGGCTCGGAAGCGACGCGCTTCACCATCATCACGGATGAGGCGAGCGGCGAGAAGATGCTCTGCGCCGGCCTCGCTTACCTGCCGATGGGTGCCATCGTCGATTACGAACTCACCCTCTCCAAGCCCGCGCGGCTGACCGCCGATACCGGGGTGGACGCGCTGACCCATGCGATCGAGGCTTATGTTTCCCGCCGCGCCAATGCGTTTTCGGACGGGATGGCGATCAGCGCCATGACGCTCATCTGGGCCAATCTGCGCACGGCCTATGCCGAGCCCGGCAACCGCCCGGCGCGGGAAGCGATGATGCTCGGCGCGCATCAGGCCGGCATCGCCTTCTCCAACGCCTCCGTCGCCCTCGTGCACGGGATGAGCCGGCCGATCGGGGCGCATTTCCATGTGGCGCACGGGCTTTCAAACGCGATGCTGCTCCCGGCGGTCACGCGCTTCTCGCTGCCGGGCGCGCTCGGCCGCTACGCCGATTGCGCCCGCGCCATGGGGATCGCTGCGGAGACGGAGGGAGACCAGGCGGCGGCGGCCCGGCTGACGGAGGCGCTCGCGACCCTCAACCGCGATCTCGCGGTGCCGACGCCGAAGAGCTACGGCATCGATCCGGCGCGGTGGGAGGCGCTGCTGCCGCTGATGGCGGAGCAGGCGCTCGCCTCCGGCTCCCCGGCCAACAACCCCCGCGTGCCGGAAGCCGCCGAGATCATCGCCCTCTATCGCGAAGTTTGGGATTGAAGGGCGGTCCGGCTCAGGCCGCCTCTTCCGCCACACAGGCGACCGGGGCCAGGCGCAGCACGGTGTCCACGAGGCCCGGGAAACGCTGATCAAGCTCCGCCCGGCGCGAGACGAGGCAGCGCGTGCCGTCCTTGCGGTTGAGGATAAGCCCGGCGTTGCGCAACACCTTCATGTGATGGCTGAGGGTGGAGGGCGAGACCTTCACCTCAAACCCGCTCCAGGCCGCTTCCTCACCCGGCACCAGCCGGCGGAGAATGCAGAGCCGCACCGGGTCGCTCAGCGCATGCAGCACCTCGGTCAGTGCGACCGTCTCAATCCTCGGATGCGGGTAGGGCTCTTGCGTCATGCTGAAGCTCATTATATTCGATGTTCGTCGAACATCAAACGGTGAAAGACGCCGCCTTCGCCTCTTCCGAGGGTTGGCGGCGCGCCAATCGGCTTATCGCCCTCATAGAGGATTTGCCAGACATGCCCACGCTTTTCGACCCTATCCGCCTTGGGAGCCTCGATCTCCCCAACCGCATCTTCATGGCGCCGCTGACCCGCGCGCGGGCGACGGAGGACCGTATCCCGACCCCGCTGATGCGCGACTACTATGTGCAGCGCGCTTCCGCCGGGCTCATCGTGACGGAAGCAACCGTCGTCACCGCAAAGGGGGTCGGCTACGAGCGCACCCCCGGCATCTGGTCCGACGCCCAGGTAGAAGGCTGGCGGATGATCACCGATGCCGTTCACGCGGCGGGTGGCCATATCGTCATGCAGCTTTGGCATTGCGGCCGGATCTCGGACCCGTCGCTGCTCGGCGGCGAACCGCCCGTGGCGCCTTCGGCGATCGCCGCGCAGGGCCATGTGAGCCTGTTGCGGCCCGAGCGCCCCTACCCGATGCCGCGGGCGCTGACGCTCGAAGAAATCCCCGGCATCGTCGCAGATTTCCGGAAGGGCGCCGAGAATGCGATGCGCGCCGGCTTCGACGGCGTGGAGATCCATGGCGCGAACGGCTACCTGCTCGACCAGTTCCTGCAGGATGCGAGCAACAAGCGGACAGATGACTATGGCGGCCCGGTGGAGAACCGTGCGCGGCTGATGTTCGAAGTGGTGGATGCCGCGATCTCGGTCTGGGGTGCCGAGCGCGTCGGCCTGCATCTGGCGCCGCGCGGCGACAGCCACAGCATGGGCGATAGCGACCTGCTCGGCACCTTCAGCCATGTCGCGCGTGAAGCCAAGAAGCGCAACCTCGCTTTCCTGTTCGCGCGCGAGCATGCCGCCCCGGATTCGATCGGCCAGGCGCTGAAGCGGGAATTCGGCGGCACCTACATCGCCAATGAGCGCTTCACGGTCGAACAGTCCGAGGAGGCGTTGGCCGAGGGTTGGGCGGACGCCATCGCCTTCGGCGTCAAGTTCATCGCCAACCCCGATCTGCCTGCGCGCCTCCGCGCGGGCGCGCCGCTCAACGAGCTTGATCGCACGACGATGTATGGCGGCGGCGCACGTGGCTATACTGACTACCCGGCGATGACCCCGGCGGAAGCGGCAGCGTAACCCCGCCGACACGCCTCACAGCATGCCGAGCAGACGTTCGGCATGCTCGGCGATCATCGCCTCCTCATTGGTCGGGATCACCCGTACCTCCACCGCGCTATCGGGCAGACTGACACGCTCAGCATTCTCAGCATTGGCGTGAGGATCGAGCCGAAGGCCGGTCCAGGAGAGGCGGGCGCAGATCTCGGCCCTGAGACCCACCGCATGTTCCCCGATGCCCGCGGTGAAGACGAGACCATCGAGCCCGCCAAGCACGCTGATGAGGGCGCCCGCTTCCCATACAAAGCGATAGACGAAGAGGTCGAGCGCCTGCCGCGCCTCCGGCACTTCGCTCGTCTGCAATGTCCGCACATCGCCACTGATGCCGGAGACCCCGAGTAGGCCCGACTTCTTGTAGAGCAGCTCTTCGATCTCCGCGAAGCTCATGCCTTGGCGCGCGAGATAGAGCAGCACACCCGGATCGATCACTCCTGAGCGCGTTGCCATGACAAGACCGTCGATCGGGCTGAAGCCCATGGTGGTCGCGACGCTCCGCCCCTCATGCATCGCGCAAAGGCTGGCGCCCGCGCCGAGATGTGCCACGATGATCCGCCCACCCGCCATATGGGCCGCCGTTCGCTTCAGGTGGCGTGCGATATATTCATAGGAGAGGCCGTGAAAGCCGTAGGCCCGCACGCCCTTCTCGGCGATCGCGCGCGGGATGGCGTAGGCGCGCGCGACGGCCGGAATCGTTTGATGAAAGGCGGTATCGAAGCAGGCAATCTGCGGCAGCTTCGGCCGTGCCGCGGCGATGGCGCGGATCGGCGCGATGTTGAGGGGCAGATGCAAGGGATCGAGCGGGGTCAGCGCCTCGATCCGCGCGACCACCGCCGCGTCAAGCTGGATCGGCGCGCCGAACTCTTCCCCGCCATGGACGATGCGGTGGCCGACAGCGAGTAGCGGCGCGCCGCCGAGATGCTGCTCGACAAAGCCGAGCAGTTCTTCGAGCACGTGGCTGTAGGAGGCGTTGTCCTCCGGCTTCCAGCGCCGTTCGATCAGCACCTCCCCCGCATCGTCCACCGCATGGAAATGCGGTACGCTAGCGAGGTTTTCGATCTCGCCGCGCAAGGACTGGTGCCGCCCGCGCCCGACATCGAAGAGGGCGAACTTGATGCTCGACGATCCCGCATTCAGCGTCAGGATGGAGCCTTGCCCGCTCACCGCGATACCTCCCGCCGCCCGCTCAGCGATGCCAGCGCCAGGAGGTGATCTCGGGCATATCGTCCCCATGCTCGCCGACATAGAGCTTATGCCGCTGGATCGTCGTCCAATAGCGATCCTCGGCGGCGGACACCTCGCCGACGAGACGCGGAATACGGCGGATCGCGTCAAGCGCCAACTGGAAGCGATCGAGATTGTTGATCACGACCATGTCGAACGGCGTCGTCGTCGTGCCTTCTTCCTTGAAGCCGCGCACGTGGATATTGCGGTGGTTGTGCCGCCGATAGGTCAGCTTGTGGATGAGCGCGGGGTAGCCGTGGAAAGCGAAGATCACCGGCTTATCCGCGGTGAAGAGCGCATCGAAAGCCGCATCCTCCAGACCGTGCGGATGCTCAGAGGTCGGCTGCAACACCATCAGATCGACGACATTGACGACCCGGATTTTGATACCCGGCACGTAATCGCGCAGCAGCGTCACGGCGGCGAGGGTTTCGACCGTCGGCACATCGCCCGCGCAGGCCATCACCACATCGGGCTCCCCCGCATCGCTCGCCCAATCCCAGATGCCGGCGCCCGCCGTGCAATGACGGATTGCCGCATCCATGTCGAGCCACTGCCACTCAGGCTGCTTCCCGGCAACGATGAGGTTGATGTAGTTGCGGCTATGCAGGCAGTGATGGGCGACGGAGAGCAGGCAATTCGCATCCGGCGGCAGGTAGATCCGCGCGACATCCGCCTTCTTATTGGCGACGAGATCCATGAAACCCGGATCCTGGTGCGAGAAGCCGTTATGGTCCTGCCGCCAGACATGAGAGGTGAGCAGGTAGTTGAGCGAGGCGATCGGCGCGCGCCAGGGGATATCCCGCGTCACCTTCAGCCACTTGGCATGCTGGTTCATCATCGAATCGATGATGTGGATGAAGGCTTCGTAGCAGCTGAAGAAGCCGTGCCGGCCGGTGAGCAGATAGCCTTCCAGCCAGCCCTGGCACATATGCTCGCTCAACACCTCCATCACGCGGCCATCGGCTGCGAGATCGGTATCATTGGGCTCGCGCGCGGCCATCCACAGCTTCTCGGACACTTCGTAAACCGCATCGAGCCGGTTGGATGCCGTCTCGTCCGGCCCGAACAGGCGGAAGTTCTGTCGCTCAAGGTTCTCCTTCATGACATCGCGCAGATAGCGGCCGAGCACGCGGGTTGCCTCCTCGCGGACCGCGCCCGGGGCCGGCACCGCGACCCCGTAGGCCGCGAAATCGGGCAGGGCCAGCGGCTTCATGATCTCGCCGCCATTGGCATGCGGATTATAGCCCATGCGGCGATGGCCGGTCGGCGCGAGGGCGGTGATCTCCTCGCGGATCTTGCCCTGCGCGTCGAACAGCTCTTCGGGCTTGTAGCTCCGCAGCCAGTCTTCGAGGATTTTGAGATGGGCGGGCTTGGCGAGATCGGTGATCGGCACTTGATGCGCGCGCCATGTGCCCTCAACGGGCTTGCCGTCCACCTCCTTCGGGCCGGTCCAGCCCTTTGGCGTGCGGAAGATGATCATCGGCCAGCGCGGCCGCTCGGGCGGGCCTTCGGCATCGGGCGCGCGGGCAGCGGCCTGGATTTCGCGGATGCGGGCGAGGATCCTGTCGAGCGTGGCGGCCAGCGCTTGATGCACCTCGTCCGGATCGCTGCCTTCGACGACATACGGCTCGTAGCCGTAGCCGCGCATGAGATCGGCGAGTTCCTCGCGGCTGATGCGGGCGAGGACGGTCGGGTTGGCGATCTTGTAGCCGTTGAGATGCAGGATGGGCAGCACCGCGCCATCGCGCGCCGGGTTGATAAACTTGTTCGAATGCCAGCTGGTGGCGAGCGCGCCGGTCTCGGCCTCGCCATCACCGACGACGCAGGCGACGATGAGATCGGGATTGTCGAAAGCCGCGCCATAGGCATGCGCGAGCGAATAGCCGAGCTCGCCGCCCTCATGGATCGAGCCCGGGGTCTCCGGCGCCACATGGCTCGGGATGCCGTAGGGCCAGGAGAATTGCCGGAACAGGCGATGCAGACCGCTCCGGCTGCGCTCGATCGCCGGATAACGCTCGGTATAGGAGCCTTCGAGATAGGTCTGCGCGACGAGGCCGGGGCCGCCATGGCCGGGCCCGGCGATGTAGATCATGCTCAGATCATGCTCTTTGATGAGCCGGTTGAGATGGACATAGAGCATGTTGAGCCCGGGCGTGGTGCCCCAATGGCCGAGCAGGCGCGGCTTGACGTGTTCGAGCTTCAGCGGCTCTTCGAGCAGCGGATTCTCCCGCAGGTAGATCTGCCCGACCGAGAGGTAGTTCGCGGCCCGCCAATAGGCGTCCATCTTGCGCAGCATGTCCGGTGAAAGCGGGGCATTTTCTGGGCGCGTGGCGGATGCTTCAGTCATCGGGACCCCCTCGGGTGCGGTGGCAGGGATGGCCGGGCGCGGCACCTGGGCCAGGCGGCGCGCCACGGCTTGCCGGGCGGGGGAGGATCGCACCTCCTGCCCGGCGGCATCTCTTGTCCTCGCAAATCAGGGGGCGCCGCGTTGATACAAGTCAACTGGCGACAATTGTCATCCGCCCGTCACCCGCAAGTGTCGGTGCGGTGATGGAGCTGCCGCCTCAACCTTCCCGCAGATGATCGATCAGGCGGCTACGAAGTTCGGGCGGCAAGGTCGCCTCCATGGCGGCATGCAGCCGGCGGAGGTTGCGGCGGCTCTCGTAAAGTTGATCGAGCAGCGATAGCACCACGGGCACCGCTCCCTCGTCGAGGCCCATATCCTCCCGCAGCTGCACGATGAGACGCACGCGGGCGACATCGATCTCACGAAAGCGATAGGCGCCCGGGCCGCCATCCGGCCGCACCCAGGCATTGGCGATCCAGCGCCGCAGATCCTCGGGATCGAGGCCGATGACGGCGGCGGTCATGCGTTCGATGGTGATCATGCGGCCTCCATCATGGCGCGGCGAGGATCCGGCGCGGGGGTGGTGGGATGATCACGCAAGGCGGCCTCCACCGCCGGGTCGATCCCGCCGAGGACGAGCGTCAGGGTCACGAACTGATCCCCCGCCGGCGCCCCGCCATGGGCGGCGACGCCACGGCCGCGCAGCCGCAGGCGCGTGCCGGCATCCGACCGCTTGGGGACCGCCATGGCGACGGGGCCCGATGGCGTCGGCACCGTAATGCGGGCGCCGAGCACCGCCTCTGCCACGGTGACGGGCACGGTGACGTGGATATCCCGCCCTTCGCGGCGGAAGAAGGGATGCGGGGCGACATGGATTTCGATCAGCGCATCGCCCGCCGCGCCACCATCCCGCCCAGGCCCGCCCTGGCCCTTGAGGCGCATGATCTGCCCCTCCTCGATCCCCGGCGGGATACGCACGTCAAGCCCTTTGCCATCGGGGAGCGCGAGCCGCTTGGTCGCCCCGCGCACGGCGTCGAGAAAATCGATCGTCAGCGTATAGGTCACGTCCCGCCCCTTGCGCGGCCCGCTCGCCCGGCCTTCCCGCGCCTGGCCGAAGAGATCGGAGAAGAGATCGCCCAGCTCCTCCTCGCTCATGCCGGGAGCCGCATGCTGGCGGTAGCGCTTCCCTTCTGCGCCATCGGCGTAGCGGCGATAGGCGGGATGCTCCGGCTGAGCCTCCGCGCCCGTCGCGTCGATCTCGCCGCGATCGTAGCGGCGACGCTTCTCAGCATCGCCCAGAATGTCATAGGCGGCGGCTACGGACTTGAACGTCTCCTCCGCCGCCCGGTTGCCGGGATTGAGATCGGGGTGATGCGTTTTGGCGAGCGCGCGATAGGCGCGCCTGATCTCATCGGCCGTCGCATCCCGCGCCACCCCAAGGGTGGCGTAGAGGTCGTTCTTCGCCATCATCCCGTCCTGGCTCAAGCAAGCGTGAGGTTATGTAGGTCGGACGATAGGGCGGTTGAAGGGGCGAGGCACGTCGCATCTTCCTGGCCTATGCGCAGGACAGAGGCGCAGATTTGCAGCGGTGCCGCGCGGTGGGAGACGATCAGCGCCCCCTGGCCGGTGCGGCGGAGGCGGGCGGCGAGGCGAGCCACCACCAGCGTCTCGGTCTCCCGGTCGAGCCCGGCCGTCGGCTCGTCCAGCAGCAGCCAGGGCGCGGGGCGCAGATAGGCCCGCGCCAGGGCCACACGCCGCCGCTCCCCGCCGGAGAGCTTGGCGCCATTCTCCCCGATCCAGGTATCGAGAGCCTGCGGCCAGGCCCGCACGCGCAGAGCGAGCCCGGCATCGGCAAGAGCGGACCAGAGCGCCTCTTCCGGCAGGGGCGCATCGGGGCTGGCGAGTTGCAGATTGTCGCGCAGCGTGCCGGAGAGCAGGGCCGCATCCTGCGGCGCCAAGGCAAAAGCCGCGCGCCGCGCCTGCAGGTCGATCATGCCGAGGGGCACGCCGTCGAGGCGGATCCCCGCCGCGGCACGATCCTCCCGCAGGCCGATCAGGGCTTCGAGCAGGCTAGTCTTGCCGCAGCCAGAGGGGCCGGCAAGGCCATAGGCGAGGCCCGGGCGCAGCGGCAGGGCGGAAAGCGGCAGATGCAGCGCCGGCCGCGGCCCGATCGTTTCCCGCCCGGCGGGTTCCGGCGCCGGCACGAGCGTGCCATCCAGCCGCCGCGCCGCCTCCGCCCAACTGCCGCGCGCCTCCAGCCCGCGCAGGTAAGCGGCCGCCCCATCCATCACCATCGCGGCACCGAGCGCGGCCATCGCCGCCCGCGGCAGTGCCCGCCCAGGGCTCAAACCCAGGGCGAGCATGGCGGCGAGGCTGGTGGCGCCCCCCAGCAGCAGGGCGAACCAGCCGCCCCAGGCGGTGAGCCGCGCCTGGGCGGCGAGCAGATCCTCCCCCGCACGGCCGATCTGCCCGGCCGCCCAGCCTTCCAGCCCATAAGCGCGAAGTTCTGCGGAAGCGGAGACGAGCCCGGCATAACGCTCCCGCAGCCGGGCATGGGCACGCTGCACCTCAGCGCCCGCCGCTTCGGAAGCCCGCGCCAGCCACCAGCCGGCGGCGAGTGTCAGCCCCAGAACCGCGGCGGTGGAGAGCGCGGGCGCGATCCCCGCCGGCAGGCACATCGCCATCCCCGCCAGGATGGCGGCAACCAGCCCCCAGGGCACGGAGAGGCGCACGAACCGCGCCTCCAGCGCATCGACATCCGAGACCATGCGGCTCGCCGCGTCGCCCACCGAAAGCCCGAGCGCGCGGGCCGGGGGGGCGGCGAGGATAGCGGCGAAAAGCGCCGGGCGGATGCGCGCGAGGGCGCGCAAGGCCGCCTCGTGCCCCACCACCCGCTCGCCATAGCGGCCGGCGGTGCGCAGGATGGCGAAGAGCCGGATGCAGGCGGCGGGGGTGAAGAAGTTGAAGCCATTGGCGACGAGCGGGCCGGCGAGCCCGGCGAGTGCCGCCGCCGCCAGGAACCAGCCGGACAGGCCGAGGAGCAGCACGGATGCGGCGCTGACGATGCCGGCGGCGAGGCCCGCGCAGAGCAGGCGGCCGCGCTCACGCTTGCGTTCCGCCGCGAGCAGTCGGCCGAGATGGGCGGTCATGCAGCCTCCAAGCGGATGACGCGATCGGCGATCGCCGCCAGCGCCGGGGAATGGGTGGCGATGAGCGTGGTGCGGCCCTGCGCCACCTCGGCGAGTGCGGCGATGATGGCGGCTTCCGACGCGGAATCGAGGTGCGCGGTCGGCTCATCCAGCAGAAGCAGCGACGGCGGGGCGAGAAACAGCCGCGCAAGCGCGATCCGCTGGCGTTCTCCACCGGAAAGACCGGCGCCGCGCTCATCGAGAGGGCTCGCCAACCCGCGCGCCCGACTGGCGAGCAGGGGGCCGAGCCCAGCCTTTTCCGCCGCCTGCAGAATTTCCACCGCCGCGGCCTCCGGGCGGGCAAGCGCGATGTTCTCGGCGATGGTGCCGGCGGTGATCAGCGGCGCCTGGCCCATCCAGCCGACTGCGCCCGCGAGGCCAGCCGAGGGCAGCGGCACCGCATCGACCATGATGCTCCCCGCGCTCGGCTGGGCGAGCCCGAGGAGGAGCGCGAGCAGGCTGGTCTTACCCGCGCCGCTCGGCCCAAGCAGAGCGACGGTCTCCCCTGGCGCTACGGCGAAGGACACCGGCCCGAGCGCCGCGCGATCCTCCCCCGGGTAGCGCAGTTCGACCGCTTCGAAGCGCAGAGCGGGCGCAGAGAGGAGCGGCGGCGCGGCAATCCGTTCCGGCGGGCTCATCGCTTCCAGGGCCATCAGCCCGTCCGCCGCGGTCTCGGCCGCCTGCCGGTCGTGATAGGCGGCGGCAAGCTTGCGCAGCGGGGCATAGAATTCCGGCGCGAGGGCGAGGATGAAGAAGGCCCGTGCGGCATCCAGATGGCCGAAGCCGAACGGGGTGAGGATGCGCGGCATGAGGCCGAGCAGGTTGAAGCCGGCATAGACGGCGATCACGGCAACCGCGAGGGCAGCGAAGAATTCGAGCCCGGCCGAGCTGATGAAGGCGATGCGGAGCACGCGCATGGTGCGCCGGCGCAGCGTATCGGCGGCCGCGGCGAGACCCGCGACCTCGGCCGCCTCGGCCTGGAAGGCGAGGATGAGGGGGAGGGCGCGCATGCGGTCCGCGAAGCGGGCGCCGAGCCGCAGCATGGCGATGAATTGCGCCTCCGCCTCATCGGCCGCGGCGCCGCCCGCCAGAATCATCAGCCCGAGGAAGGGCAGCAGCGTCGCCCCCAGGATGGCGGCGCCGATCGGGCTTGCGGCGGCGCTCGCCACCAGCACCAGGAGAATGCCGGCGACAGCGGCACGGGCCGGGAGAAAACGGGCGAGATAGCCGTCGAGCGTTTCCACCCGGTCGATCACCGCCGTCATCAGCGCGCCGGTCTCCGGCCGCAGGCCGAGCGGCAGGGCAAAGACGCGGCGGGTCAGCCGATCGCGCAACGCCGCCTTGGCGCAACGGGCGGCGGCCGCGCCGAGGCGGGCGCTGCCGAGCCCGGCGAGCCCACGCGCGAGACCACCTGCAAAGCCGAGCAGCAGCCAGGGCGCCGCGGCGGCGATCCCCCGCGGCAAAGCGGCGAGCCCGTAGGCAAGCCCCGCCGCGAAGCCGATGGCGCCCAGGCTTTCGACGGTGGCGACCGCACCCGCCAGCCGGCCGAGCCGGCCGGCATCCTTGCCAAGCCCGGCGAGCCAGCTGCGCCGCGCCGCCTTCGCCGCACCCAGGCGCGCCCGCCGGACCTCGGGCGGGAGATCGACGACATCGGCAACCTCGCCCGCAGAGATCAGAACCTCGCTCATGCGGCGGACCCTAAATTCTGCAGGCCCGCCTGCATTGACGCAGATCAAGGTGCGCCGGCGCCGCCACGTCTAACGGAAGCGAAACGCCGGCCGCCTCTCGCGCGCCGGCATCCTGCCCCCGCCGCCGCCGCGCGAGGCGATCGCGCAAGCAATCCGGAGCCCAAGATGGACCACAGCGTCGTTGACCTATCACGACTACAATTCGCCATCACCGCCCTTTATCACTTTATCTTCGTCCCGATGACGCTCGGCCTGACTTTCCTGCTCGCCGCGATGGAGACGGTCTATGTCATCACCGGCAAGCAGATCTACAAGGACATGACCCAGTTCTGGGGCAAGCTCTTTGGCATCAACTTCGCGATTGGCGTTGCGACCGGGCTGACCATGGAGTTCGAATTCGGCACCAACTGGTCGATGTATTCGCACTTCGTCGGCGATGTCTTCGGCGCGCCGCTCGCGATCGAAGGGCTGATGGCCTTCTTCATGGAATCGACCTTCGTCGGGCTGATGTTCTTCGGCTGGAACCGGCTGAGCAAACCCGCCCATCTCGCGGTGACATACCTCGTCGCGCTCGGCTCCAACCTCTCGGCGCTCTGGATTCTGATCGCCAACGGCTTCATGCAGGACCCGCACGGCGCGAGCTTCAACCCCGACACAATGCGGATGGAGTTCAACAATATCGCCGCGCTCATCTTCAGCGAGGATGCGCAGGCAAAATTCGTCCATACCACGATCGCGGGTTTTGTTACCGGCGCGATGTTCGTCATGGGGATCAGCGCCTACTACCTGCTGCGCCGCCAGCACCGCGAATTCGCCGCCCGCTCCTTCCGGATGGCGGCCCTCTTCGGCGTCATCTCATCCCTCGCCGTGGTGACGCTCGGCGACGCGCTCGGGCGGCTCGATTACCTTGTGCAGCCGACCAAGCTCGCCGCGATGGAAGGTATCTGGACGACGACCAAGCCGCCGGCCGCGCCCTGGGCGCTCTTCGCGATCCCGGACGATGTCGCGCAGAAGAACTACGCCGAGATCGGGCTGCCCTATGTGCTGACGCCGCTCGTCGCGCATTCGATCGACACGCCGATCCCCGGCATCCTCGACCTCGAACAACAGGCGAAGCAGAAGACGCTGAACGGCATCAAGGCGGTCTCGGCCCTGCAACAATATGCGGCGACCAAGAGCCCCGCCGCGCTCGCGATCTTCAAGCAGTACGAGAATGACATGGGCTACGGGTTCCTGGCCCAGCGCTATGCGCCGGGTCAGAGCCTCGCCAATCTGACGGCCGCGAACACCCCGGCCGTGCTGGACAAGGCCGCACGCGACAGCATTCCGAACGTCTTCGTGGAATTCTGGTCCTTCCGCCTGATGGTTGCTTGCGGCTTTCTCTTCGTCCTCATCTTCGCCTTCGGCGCCTATTACAGCCTGCGCAACGAACTGGAACGCCGCCCATGGGTTCTGCGCGCCTGCCTCTGGGCCATCCCGCTGCCGGTGCTGACCTGCGAATATGGCTGGATCGTCGCCGAGAACGGCCGCCAGCCCTGGACGGTCTATGGCTGGCTGCCGACCTTCCAATCGGCCTCCTCTCATACGGTCGGCTATATGGTGTTTTCGCTCATCGGCTTCGTGCTGCTCTACAGCATCTTCATCGCGGCCGAACTCTACCTCATGTTCAAGTTCGCCCGCCTCGGCCCGACGCCGCATGAGGCGACGGAGGCAAAGCCGCCGCGCACCGCCCCCGTCTTCGGCCAGCCCGGTTACGCCGATCGTTCCTGGCAGTAAGCATCCGCTCCCGAAAAGGACAGACAACAGATGGAACTTTACGCAATCCTCAAGCTGGTCTGGGCGCTGCTGCTCGGCATTCTCCTGATCGGCCTCGGGGTGATGGTGGGGATGGATATGGGCGTCGGCACGCTCTTGCGCTTCGTCGGCAAGACGGATGGCGAGCGCCGCACCGCACTCAACATCATCGGGCCGCATTGGGATGGCAACCAGGTGTGGTTCATTCTCGGCGGGGGCGCGATCTTCGCCGCCTTCCCGACCCTTTACGCCACGTCCTTCTCGATCTTCTACGTCGTCATGATCCTGCTTCTGTTCAGCATGATCATGCGGCCGGTGGCTTTCGAGTATCGCTCCAAGGCAGGCGGCGCGTGGCGCACCACCTGGGACTGGGCTTTCCTCATCTCGGGCGCGGTGCCGATGATCGTCTATGGCGCGGCCTTCGGCAACGTGCTGCAGGGGGTGGGCTTCCATTTCGATTGGGATGGCCAATACCATCAGGATGAGAGCTTCATCTGGTATCTCCTCAACCCCTTCGCGCTGCTCTGCGGGGTGCTCTCTCTCGCGCTCTCGATCCAGCAGGGGGGCGCGATGCTCATGATCCGCGGCGAGGAGCCGATCTACGGCCGGGCGCGGGCCATCGCTTCCGCCGCCGGCCTGATCGCGACCGCGCTCTTCGTGCTCGGCGGCATCTGGATCCAGTTCATCCGCGGCTTCGTCTATACCGGCGCGGTCGATCCGAATATGGCGGCGACCCCGCTCGGCGGCACCGCCGTCGTCATGAAGGCCGGCGCCTGGATGGGGAATTTCCAGACCTACCCGCTGCTCTGGCTGATCCCGGCCCTCGGCCTCGCCGGCATGTTCCTCGCCGCGGTGGCGCTGCGGGGCAATCGGCCGGTGCTCGGCTGGTGGCTCGGGGCGTCCGGCTGGGCGGGCACCATCGGCACCGCCGGCGTCGCCATGTTCCCCTTCCTGATGCCTTCCAGCAGCGAGCCGAGCCAGAGCCTGACGGTGTGGAACGCGTCGAGCAGCGCTTATACCCTCGGCTGGATGGTCGTCTTCGCCGCGATCTTCGTGCCGATCATCCTCGCCTATACCTCCTGGGCCTTCCACGTGATGGGCGGCAAGGTGAAGGTGGAGAGCGTGGCGCATGACGAGCATTCCTACTGACACGGCGCCCCTGCCCTCTCAAGGAACCCATAACATGAGCCGTTTGCTCCAGATCGCTGCCCTCGCCGTGGTTCTCGCCTTCGCGCTGCTCTTCGCCGTGGTGGCGGGGGACTACGCACCCTGGTACTTCGCCTGGATGGTGGGCACCGTCATGATCGTACTGATCGCCGCGGCCGGCGCCGTGATGTTCGAAACCCAGGAAGCTGAGCGCGCCCGCCGGGGCGACGCGCGGTTCTAAGGAGACTGCCGATGATGGCCGACAAGCTCGAAGGGATCATTCTCCTGATCCCGCTCGTCTATCTGCTGCTCTATGTCATCGCCTGGCGGATGGTGCGGCGCAAATTCCCCTGAAGGAGAGTTTGCGCATGGAACGAGGCCCGCGCCGGCTGCCGCCGGCACGGGCCTTCTTTCCATCTGCGCCACACGCCGCCTGCTAGAGGGCGCGCTCGCGCCACTCCCGCAGCAGAACGAGACCCGCCGCGCGATGACCTGCTCGGCATAGCTGATCCGCCGCCTCCGTGTCGCAGGGAGGCAGCAACGCGCGGATGACGGCGCATCCAAGCGCCCGCGCCTGCCGCTCCAAGCCTTCGGCCAGCGCAGCCCGCACGGAAGCCGGATCGAGCAGATCGAGCGCCACGAAATGCTCCGCGGTCAACAGCGTGCCGAACCTCAATTCGGTATCGACGCGGTAACAGACGGCGCCGCATGGCAGCCGATGACCGAGCCTTCGTGCCACCAGGATGCCGTGGCGCGGCTGGGCGGCTGCGGTGAGGCTGCGGCGGGCATAGGCGCGCCAGCGGGGCCAGGTCAAAAGCCGGTCGTCCGCCTGCATCAGGGGAAAGAGCGGGCGGAGATCCCCCGCCCGCAAAGGCTGTACCATCACCTCATGCGGCATCTGCTGCTTCATGGAGGCCAAACCTAATCCGCGGCCCAAGCGGCGTTTTGACCTGGATCAAGAGCCGTGACGTTTACCGATTGCTCCCCAGCGAAACCGCCGGGCTGCGGTTTCTTCTTCTGAGCGCGCACGCGGCCTATAACGGAATTTGTCTCCTCATCCACAGGGCCGGGATGGATTTTATGAATAGCCTGCGCTCCCTCCGAATCCTCAGGCCTTCGGCGCCTGAACCCTGCACCGCATGCCAGGCGCGCGGCTATAGCGTCTGCAATGCGATCGAGGACAAGGATCTCGCGCGGCTCGCCGCGGTTGCGGCCGTGCGCTCACTGCCCAAGGGCGAAACCTTCATCGCGGAAGGCGAGCCCGCGACGGATTTCTTCAACATCACCCGCGGCACCGTGAAGCTCTTCAAGCTCCTCGCCGATGGCCGCCAGCAAGTAACGGGCTTCGCCGGGCCCGGTCATTTTCTCGGCCTTGCCGTCTCCCGCACCTATGCCTTCAGCGCCGAAACGATCGAGCCAACCCGCATATGCCGCTTTTCCCGCCCCAGGCTACGCGAACTGCTGCATGATTTTCCCGCGCTGGAGCAGCGTCTTCTGGAGACCGCCTGCAACGAATTGGCGAGCGCGCAGGAGCAGATGCTGCTGCTCGGCCGCAAGACAGCGCAGGAGCGGGTGGCAAGCTTCATCCTCGCGCGGCATCAGGCGACGCTTCCCTGCACGACGGAGGACGCCGTCATTCCACTGCCGATGACGCGCGGGGAGATCGCCGATTACCTCGGCCTGACCATCGAAACCGTGAGCCGCACCCTGAGCCGCTTCAAGAAGGAAAAGCGCATCGCCCTGCCTTCGAACAGCGCGCTCGTGCTGCTCGACCGGCCTTGGCTCGAAAGCCTGGCCGCCGGGCGGGACTGAACCCGGGGCTCGCCGATGCGCCCAGAAAAAGACAGGTCGCAGACGGCAGAACAGGCGTATGAAGCATCTAATCTGATGCTTGGAACATCACTCCCGATGCTTCATCCTGTTGCCTACATGGCCCGCGGCAAGGCCCGATGATCACCGCAGCCCAAATGCGTGCCGCGCGCGCCCTGCTCGGCATCGACCAGCGGGAGCTTGCCGAGCGCTCCGGCCTTTCCCTGCCCACCATCCAGCGGATGGAGGCGAGTGACGGCCTTATCCGAGGCAATGTCGATTCGCTGATGAAACTGATCACCGGGCTGGAGGAGGCGGGCGTCATGCTCATCGGTGATGGCGCGGAGAGCCGGCCGGCGGGGCGCGGCGTGCGCCTCAAGGCCCTGGGCTGAGCGCGCGGCAGCGGACCCCCCCATTATGCCCGACATGGCCGCGATCGCCCTCCTTCTCCTATCCGGCTTCTTCGCCTGCGCCATCCTCGCTCTCGTACTGCCGACAAGGGTGGCGCATGGCGCGATCTACGGCGCGAGCCTCGGCCTCTCGCTGGCTCTCCTGCTGCTCGGCGGCCATGCGATCGGCGCCCCACCATCGGTGCTGCGGCTGCCGATCGGGCTTCCGGGGTTCGGCAGCAGTTTCCGGCTCGATGCGCTCGCCGCCGCTTTCCTCGCCCTGCTCGGCCTGGGGGGCGCCGGGGCGAGCCTTTTCGGCCTCGGCTACGGGCGCCATAGCGCCGCGGCCGGGCGCGTTCTGCCTGCTTTCCCGGCCTTCCTCGGGGCGATGGGCCTCGTGCTGCTGGCGGCTGACATCTACAGCTTTCTCTTCGCTTGGGAGGCGATGTCCCTCGCCTCCTGGGCGCTCGTCATGTCCGATCACGAGGCGACGGAGACCGCGCCTGCGGGCTTCCTCTACCTGCTGATGGCGAGCGGCGGCACGCTCGCCCTCATGCTGGGCCTCGGCCTGCTCGCGGCCAGCGCCGGCAGCCCGGCCTTTGCCGTGATTGCTGGACACCGCGTGCCGCCGCCGGTGATAGCCGCGGCGCTCATCCTTGCGCTCCTGGGCGCCGGCTCCAAGGCCGGGCTGGTGCCTTTGCACGCCTGGCTGCCGCTCGCCCACCCGGCGGCGCCGAGCCATGCTTCCGCGCTGATGAGCGGGGTGATGACGAAGATCGCGCTTTATGCGCTGATCCGCATAACCTTCGATCTGCTGGGGCCGCCCGCCTGGTGGTGGGGTGTGCCGCTGCTCATCCTCGGCGGCCTCACCGCCGTCATGGGCGTGCTCTACGCCCTGATGGAGACCGATCTGAAGCGCGTGCTCGCCTGCAGCACGATCGAGAATATCGGCTTCATCCTCGTCGCCATCGGCCTCGCCCTGGCCTTCAAGGCCGCCGCGCTGAGCGGTGCCGCGGCCCTCGCGCTGACCGCCGCGCTGTTTCACGCCGTCAACCACATGCTGTTCAAAAGCACGCTCTTCTTCGCGGCGGGGGCGGCGGCCGAAGCGACCGGCACGCGCGATCTGGAGCGGCTGGGCGGCCTCATCCACCGCATGCCGCGCACCGCCCTCGCCTTCCTCGTCGCCAGCCTCGGCATCGCCGCCTTGCCGCCGCTCAACGGCTTCGTCTCGGAATGGCTGATCTTCCAGAGCATTCTGCTAAGCCCGCATCTCGGCGGCATGGGCATGCGGTTTCTCGTGCCGGCGGTGGGGGTGCTTCTGGCTCTGGCCGCGGCCCTGGCCGCCGCCTGCTTCCTGCGCGCCTTCGGCATCGGCTTCCTTGGCCAGCCGCGCAGCTCGGACGCGGCCTCCGCCCGCGAGGCAGATGGCTGCTCCACCAGCGCGATGCTGGCCGGGGCCGCGCTGTGCCTCATCCTCGGCCTCTTTCCGGGTGTGCTGATCGATGCGTTGCGCCCGGTCTCCGCCGCGCTCGTCGGCGGCGTCATGCCCGCGCAAGGTAGCAATGCCTGGCTCTCGATCGAGCCGATTTCCGCGAGCCGCAGTTCCTATAACGGCCTCGTCATCGCGATCTTCCTCGCCGCCTCCGGCAGCCTGACGGCGGGGCTCATCCACCGCTTCGCCTCCCGCGCGCTGCGGCGGGCGCCTGCCTGGAGCTGCGGCCTGCCAGCGGGCGGGCCAGAGACGCAGTATTCCGCGACCGGCTTCGCCGAACCGCTGCGCCGGGTCTTCGCGACCCTGCTCTTCGCCGATCGCGCCACGGTGCGCCTGCCGCCGCCGGGCAGCACCGCACCGGCGCAGTTCCTCCGCCAGAGCGCCGATCCTGCCTGGCGGTATCTCTACACGCCGCTGGGCAGCCTGGTGCAGAGGCTGGCCGTGCGCTGCAACCAGCTGCAATTCCTCACCATCCGCAGCTATCTCAGCCTGGTCTTCGCGACCCTGCTGCTGCTGCTGATCCTGCTCGCGGTGCGCGGATGAGCGCGCTCCTCGCCCCTTGGCCAGCGGCGTTGCTCGCCCAGCTCTGCCAAATGACGCTGGTAGTGCTGATCGCCCCCGGGGTGACGGGGTTGATCCGCCGCCTGAAGGCGCGGCTGCAGCGCCGCCAGGGCGCCCCGATCCTGCAGCCCTACCGCGATCTCCGCCGCCTTCTCGGCAAAGAGGCGGTGGTGGGGGAGACCACGTCCTGGCTCACCCGCGCCGCCCCCTATGCCGTGTTCTCCGCGACCTGGGTGGCGGCTGCCCTGGTGCCAACCTTCCGCACGCAACTGCTCTTCAGCTGGTCGGGCGATCTCATCGCGATCGTCGCCCTCCTCGGCCTCGCGCGCTTCTTCCAGGCCGCGGCGGCGATGGATAGCGGCGGCGCCTTCGGCGGCATCGGAGCGAGCCGCGAGGTGATGATCGCGTCCCTCGCGGAACCAGCCATGCTCATGGTGGTCTTCACCCTCTCGCTCATTGCCGGCACCACCCAGCTCTCGACCATGGCGCATGTGATGCGCGACCTCGCCGGGCTGAGGCTTTCGATCGCCATGGCGCTGCTCGCCCTCATCATCGTTGCACTGGCCGAGAATACCCGCATCCCGGTGGACAATCCGGCGACGCATCTCGAACTCACGATGGTGCACGAGGCGATGCTGCTCGACTATTCCGGCCGGCATCTCGCCATGCTGGAACTCGCGGCCTCGCTCCGCATGGTGCTCTATATCTCGCTCATCGGCTGCATCTTCGCCCCCTTCGGCCTGGCCAGCGCCCCTGGTTTCACGGGCGGCCTGGTGGCGCTCGCCGCCTACCTGGGCAAACTCGCCGCCGCCTGTCTTCTGCTCGCGGTTTTCGAAATGGCGACCGCGAAGATGCGGCTGTTCCGAGTGCCCAATTTCCTCGGCATCGCGCTCATGCTCGGCCTGCTCGGCACGCTCCTGCTGTTCATTTCGGGTGAGATGTGATGCACTCACTGCCGCTCGACATCGCGCATATGCTGGCCGGCGGGCTCGTGCTCGTCAGCTTCGCGATGCTCTATCAGAACCGCCTGCCCCCGCTGATCTCCTCGCTCTCCCTGCAATCCCTGCTGCTCGGCCTCGCCGTCGGCTGGCAGGCACATATCCAGAAAGCGCCCGAGCTTTACGTGACAGCGGCACTCGCCATCGGCCTCAAATGCGTGCTCATCCCGATCGCCCTGCAGCGGATGGTACGTATCATGGGCATCCACCGCGAGATCGAGGGGGTGATCGGCACGGGCCTCACCATGCTGCTCGGCATCGGGCTCGTGGCGCTGGCGATGGATCTCATGCTGCGTGCGACGGCGGGCGCGAACCCGCTGGTGCGCGAGGATGTCGCCCTTGCACTGGCGACCGTGCTGCTCGGCCTCCTGATGATGGTGATGCGGCGGAATGCGGTGAGCCAGGTGGTCGGCTTCATGTCGCTCGAAAACGGCCTCGTTCTCGCCGGCACCGGCGCGCATGGCATGCCGCTGATCGTGGAGATCAGCATCGCCTTCTCCGTGCTCATCGCCTTCATCGTCATCGGCATCTATCTCTTTCGCATCCGCGAGCGTTTCGACAGCGTGGACCTCGAGACACTCGACCATTACCGGGGCGAGCATCCGTGAGCGGTTACGCACTCACGGGCATTCCCGCCCTGCTCGCCATCCCCCTTGGCGCCGCCATTCTCCTGGCACTCACGCCCGATATCCGCCGCGCCCGCGCGCTCAACATCGCGGCGAGCGCGCTCGGCCTGCTCTGCGCCCTTGGCCTCATCCCCCGCGCGGGCGAAACCTCGGTGCTCTTCCTCACCGATCGTCTCAACATCGTCTTTCTCATCCTCAACGCCTTCGTCGGTCTCACGAGCAGCGTCTTCAGCGCCGGCTATATCGGGCATGAGGTGGCGACGGGGCGGCTCAACCGGCCGGCGCTGCGGCTCTATCATGCGATGTTCCAGCTGATGCTCTTCGCCATGAACCTGGCACTCGCGGCCAATAATATCGGCCTCATCTGGGTGGCGGTCGAACTCGCGACGCTTTCAACCGTCATGATGGTCGGCATCTACCGGACGCATGAGGCCCTGGAGGCGGCGTGGAAATATTTCATCCTCGGCAGCCTCGGGATCGGGCTCGCGCTCTTCGGCACCATCCTTGTCTATCTCGCCGCGAGCGAGGCGCTGGGTGAAGGGCTGGCGGCGATGGAATGGAGCCGGCTCGCCGCCTCGGCACGGCTGCTCGACCCGCGATTGCTGAGCATCGCCTTCGCCTTTCTGCTTGTCGGTTACGGCACCAAATGCGGCCTCGTGCCGATGCACGCCTGGCTGCCGGATGCCCATGCCGAGGGCCCGACACCGGTCTCCGCCGTGCTGTCGGGCCTGCTCCTCAATGTCGCGCTCTATGCCCTGCTACGCTTCAAGATGATCCTCGCGGCGCGCCCAGGCGCCATTCCCCCGGCACCGCTGATGATCCTCTTCGGCCTCGGCTCCGTCCTCTTCGCGGCGCTGATGCTTTACCGGCGGGGGGACATCAAGCGGCTCTTCGCCTATTCCTCGATCGAGCAGATGGGCCTCATCACCTTCGCCTTCGGCATGGGCGGCCCGATCGCCAACCTCGCCGGCATCTTGCAGATGATCCTGCACAGCCTCGTCAAATCCGCGATCTTCTTCTCCGTCGGGCAGATCGTGCAATCCCGCGGGACGCAGAAGATCGCCGAGATCCGCGGGCTGACGGCGAGCCATCCGCTGCTCGGCTGGATGCTGGTGGCCGGGGTTATCGCGATCGCCGGGCTACCGCCCTTCGGCATCTTCACCAGCGAGTTTCTGTTGCTGACCTCAAGCTTCGCGCGCGCACCTCTGCTGGCGTTGAGTGCGGCGGGGGGCCTGCTGCTCGCCTTCGGGGCGCTGCTCTGGCGCATGCAGGGCATGGCTTTCGGCCGGCCGCATGGCAGCGCGGAGCCGGTGCGGGCGAGCTACCTGCCGGCGGCCGCCCACCTCGCCATCGCGCTGGCGCTCGGCCTCATCCTGCCCGGCGCAATGTTGGGCTGGCTGCAAGCAATCGCCGAGCGGCTGGGATGAGCCTCACGACGCAAGCGGCATGGGAAGAGGCGGCCCGTGCGCTCGGCGCCGGCCAGGGCAGCCTCGTGGCCCTCTGGGGAGAGGCTGATCGTGTGCATATGGTGCTGCTCGGCGAAGGCCGCCAAGCAGGGCCAGGCGCGGAAGGGGCGGCGCTGCGCCATCTCACCCTGCCCTGCCCGCAGCGCCGCTACCCCGCCGTCAGCCGCCACCATTCCCCCGCTCTCCGGCTGGAACGCGCGATCGCCGATCTCCACGGCCTGACGCCCGATGGCCTTCCCGATCCGCGCCCCTGGCTCGACCACGGCCGGCCCTATGACTTTCTGCCGGTCGAGGGGGAGCATCTGCATGTCGTCCCGGTCGGGCCCGTGCATGCCGGGATCATCGAACCCGGGCATTTCCGCTTCACCTTGTGCGGGGAAACCGTGGTACGGCTGGAAGCACGGCTGGGCTACGCGCATCGGGGGGTGGAGGCGCTGTTCCACGGTGCGAGCCTCGCCCAGGGTGCGAGGCTCGCCGGGCGCATCTCGGGCGATTCGACCGTCGGCTATGCCATCGCCTTCGCCCAGGCGGCGGAAGCAGCACTCGGCCAGCCCGCCCCGCCGCGCGCCCTCTTCCTCCGCGGCTTGATGGCGGAATGGGAGCGCATCGCCAATCATCTCGGCGATATCGGCGCCATCTGCAACGATGCGGCTTTCCCGATCATGCTCGCCCATTGCGCCACGCTGCGCGAGCGGATGCTCCGCGCCGCCGAAGGCGCCTTCGGCCACCGGCTGATGATGGATGCCGTCATCCCGGGCGGGGTCTCGCATGATCCGGACGCGGCGGCGCTGGCCGGCCTCCTCGCCACTGCGCGGGAATGCGAGGCGCGGTTCCGCCCGCTCGTCGCCCTCTACGAGAAAACCGCCTCCCTGCTGGATCGGACGATCGGCACCGGCATCCTCACCCCTGCCCTTGCCGCCGGCTTCGGCGCCGGGGGCTATGTCGGCCGCGCTTCGGGCCGCAGCTTCGATGCCCGGCGAGATCGCCCCTATCCGCCCTATGACCGGCTGAGCTTCACCGTGCCGGTCTTGCAACAGGGCGACGTGCATGCCCGGCTCTGGTTGCGGGTGCTGGAGATCGCGCAATCCTTTCGGCTGATCGAGCAGATCGCGGCCCATCTGCCCGAGGGCCCAGCCCATCGGCCGCTGCCAGAAATGCCCGGCGCGGGCGAAGGCGAGGGATCGGCCCTGGTCGAAGGTTTCAGAGGCGATATATTCCTGTGGCTGAGGCTCGGCCGAGACGGACGCATCGCGCGCTGCCACGCGCGCGATCCTTCCTGGTTCCAGTGGCCGCTGCTCGAATCCGCGATCCTCGGCAATATCCTGGCCGATTTCCCCCTCTGCAACAAATCCTTCAACTGCTCCTATGCGGGCGTGGATCTCTGAGGAGGCGGCATGCGCAAAACCCTGCTCGATAGCCTGCTGCACCGCCCCTTCACCGAACGCCTGCCGCAGCCGGACGCCGAGATGCAGGCGATGGTGGCGCTGCTGGATCGGGCCGCGCGCCGGCGGCTCGGCCGCAGCCTCGCCATCCGCGTGGTCGATGCCGGCTCATGCAATGGCTGCGAGGTGGAACTGCAGGCGCTGAGCAACCCGCTCTACGATCTCGAGCGATGCGGCCTCAAGCTGGTCGCCTCGCCACGCCACGCCGATGTGCTGCTGGTGACGGGCCCGGTGACGCGCGCGATGGAAGCCGCGCTGCTGACGACCTATGCGGCGATGCCCGCGCCGAAATGGGTGGTGGCGAGCGGCGACTGTGCCGCCGGCTGCGGCCCCTTCGCGGGGAGTGCCGCCTGTATCGGCTCCGTGGCGCGGGTTCTGCCGGTCGCCCTCACCATCCCTGGCTGCCCGCCGGCGCCCGGCCGGGTGCTGGCGGGGCTCGTCGCCCTGCTCGCGGCCTAGTAGGGCAATCCCCGCCCGATGGCCCTGCGCCCGAGGCTGAGGGCACGAGACCGCCATGCTCCCGCGGCGCGCGATCAGACCCGCGGGCGGCCATTGAAGCGCTTGCGCCGGCGGGCGCGGACATAGCCGAGGTGATGGCCGGTGCGGCGCACCCTATGGCGGAAATGCGCTGCGATGCGAGCGACGGAGCCGAGCAGCAACGCCACGATGCCGCTCATGCTGTATTGCAGGCCGCTCGCGCTATCGGTCTTGCGCAGGCGGATGATCTCCTCCCGCGTCGGCGGGGAGGGCACGAAGCGGATCTCCTCCGGCCCCATGTTGAGCGGCGCATCCGCCGCCGCCAGCGCCGGCAGCAGAGATGGCGCTGCCGCCACCCGATCCGTCAGCGGCGGGCCGAGGCCGAAGAGTTCCTGCACGGTCTTGATCACCGAGGTATGGTCGAAAGGCGGCCCGTCCGGATCGTCCGGCCGGATGATGCTGCCCGGCGGGATCAATGGCGAGATGATGACGGCCGGCACGCGGGCGCCGTAGCGATCGAAGCGGAAACCGTCCGGATAGGGGCCGCCGGGCGGCGTCGCCGGTGGCGGCGGCACATGGTCGTAAGTCCCGCCGTGCTCGTCATAGATGATCAGGAACAGCGTTCGGGCCCAATGCGGACCTTGGCGGAGCGCGTTGTAGGTCTCGGCGATGAGTTGCTCGGCATGGATGAGGTTGGTCGGC
Source organism: Acidisoma sp. C75 (assembly GCF_054665095.1). Classification (NCBI taxonomy): domain Bacteria; kingdom Pseudomonadati; phylum Pseudomonadota; class Alphaproteobacteria; order Acetobacterales; family Acidocellaceae; genus Acidisoma; species Acidisoma sp. C75. Next base: position 305,100 of record NZ_BAAFHD010000002.1, on the reverse strand, counting down.
GGGTGCTGATCGTTGGGCACGATGTTGCGAAAGCGGCTGACGAAATAGCGCGGCTCGATGAAGGTATAGCTCGGCAGCACGCCGGCCCGCGCGTCGGCGGCGAATTCGTGCTCGTAGAGACGGAAATCCGCAGTCGGCAGGCGCGGCCAGAGATCGGCGAGCAGGGAGGTATTGGGCAGGTCGTGAAAATAGACCGCCCAATCCTGCCCGTATTCGGTGAGGCGGCGGAACAGGCTCGGCATGCGATAGGGGAAGTGGGGCGGATCGTTATTGACCCAGCCGCCCGCGGTGCCGGTATGCAGGAAGAAGCGATTGGGCCAGGTCTGGCACGGCGCGGAGGCGAACCAGCGGTCCGACACGCCGAAGGCGCGGGCGAGTTCGCTCAAGACCGGCACCTGCGCCGGCGAGAAGCAATGCATGATCTCGCTCGGTTCGGGTATCGAGGAATCCGGGCCGCGCGGCTGGCGCATGTAGTTATCGACGAAGCCATCCATCCTCGGCACGCCGCGCCCGCGCCCATCCGGCGTCATGCCCGCAGCGCCGAAGAACTGCGCCTCCATATCGTGGAACAGCTCGCCGGGATCGGGATCGGGGCCGGAGGCCTGGGCGCGGCTGAGCCCGGCATCGTTCCATACCCGCGTCATCACCGTGCCATCCGGCCGGTGCCAGGGGTTGCCCTCCTGGCCCGTCAGCCCATCGAAATCCGCGCGGTCGGGATAGAGCCAGCCGAGCACGCTATCGAAGGACCGGTTTTCGAGCATGAGCACGACGACATGCTCGATGACGCGGATCGAAGGGTCGTCGCGGCTATCTGATGGCATGGCTCACCGGCTCAAGCGTGCGGTTCTCCTATGGCCGGTCAGGCGCGCGGCATCCAGGCGAAAGCGGCGCTTTTCCCTGGCGCTGACCTATTCTTGAACGATGCGGCGCGCCTGAGCGGCGGGCTTGCCGCACCGGCCTCTGCCGCTCGCTTCACCAGCGCCCATGCACATGCGGGCGGATATCGGCGTCATAGATCGCGCGCAGGCGCTCCATCACGCTGCCGGAGAGCGGGGGAAGTGCGGCTGCCGCGGCATTGGAGACCGCCTGCTCGGCGGTGCGAGCCCCCGGGATCGCCACCGTCACCGCCTCGAACATCAGAATCCAGCGCAGCGCCAGCCGCGCCATGCTGGCATCCTCGCCGACGAGCGGGCGGATCTTCTCGACCGCGGCGAGCCCGACCTCATACGGCACGCCGGAGAAGGTTTCGCCGACATCGAAGGCTTCGCCATTGCGGTTGAACTTGCGGTGATCGCTGTCCTCGAAGTCGGTATCGGGCTTGAACTTGCCGGTGAGGAGGCCGCTCGCGAGCGGCACGCGCGCGATGATGGCGACGTTGCGCTGGCGCACCAGATCGAACAGCGCCTCCGCCGGCTTCTGGCGAAAGATGTTGAAGATGATCTGGATGCTGACGACGCCGGGATAATCGAGCGCCTTGCGCGCCTCTTCGACGCTTTCCACGCTCACCCCATAATCGCGGATGCGGCCTTGCTGCTTGATCTCCTCCAGCATCTCGAAGACCTCCGGGCGACGGTAGAGCGCCGTCGGCGGGCAATGCAGCTGCACGAGATCGAGCGTATCGACCGCGAGATTCTGCCGGCTGCGATCGATCCAGGCGATCAGGTTATCCCGGCTATAGCCTTCGACCGTCTGCGCCGGCAGCCGCCGCCCCGCCTTGGTGGCGACGAAGGGCCGATCACCGCCGCGCTCCTGGAGGACGGCGGCGATCAGCCGCTCGGAATGCCCGTCGCCATAGACATCGGCCGTGTCGATGAAGGTGACGCCGGCATCAAGCGCCGCATGCAGCGCCTGGCGCGCCGCCTTATCATCCACCTGCCCCCAGCTTGCGCCGATCGCCCAGGCGCCGAAGCCGATTTCGCTCACGGCCTTGCCGGTCTTGCCGAAGAGTCTCGTCTGCATCTCGCATCCCACCTTTTCTGTGTCGTCTTGCGCGGCTGCCGCCGCCCGCGACCGTTTCATGACATTGCAGGGCACTTGGCCGCTCGCTCGCCCGCACGGGCGGGCGGGCGGGCGGTCAAGCGCCGGATCGGCTCACGGCTTCAAGCGATAGCCGGTGCGGAACATCCAGCCGAGCAGCGCGAGGCAGAGCAGCAGGAAAGCCAGCACGAAGCCGAGGCTGGCAGCGACACTGACATCGCCGATGCCGTAGAAGCTCCAGCGGAAGCCGCTCACCAGATAGACCACGGGGTTGAACAGGCTGACCGTGCGCCAGGGCTGGGGCAGCATGTCGATCGAGTAGAAGGCGCCGCCGAGGAAGGTCAGCGGTGTCACCACCAGCGACGGGATGATCGCGAGTTGTTCGAAGCTCTCGGCCCAGATGCCGATGAGAAAGCCGAAGAGCCCGAAGGTCACCGCCGTCAGGATGAGGAAGGCGACCATCCAGCCCGGATGCAGGATACGCACCGGCACGAAGAGCGTGGCGGTGGCAAGGATGATCATGCCGATGAGGATGGATTTGGTCGCGGCCGCGCCGATATAGGCGAGCACCGCCTCGGTGCTGGAGATCGGCGCCGAGAGCAGTTCGAAGATCGTGCGGGTGAATTTCGGGAAGTAGATCGCGATCGAGGCGTTCGAGATTCCCTGCGTCAGCAGCGTCAGCATGATGAGCCCGGGCACGATGAAGGCGCCGTAGCCCACACCGCCGACCTGATGCATGCGCCCGCCGATCGCGCTGCCGAAGACGATGAAATAGAGCACCGTCGTGAGCACCGGCGTCGCCACGCTCTGCAGGATCGTGCGGCGCGTCCGCGCCATCTCGGTGCGGTAGATCGCCCACATGCCGCGCAGGTTCATTCCGTTCATGCGCTGCCCTCCACGAGGCCGACGAAGATATCTTCGAGCGAGGTCCGGCTCGTCTCCAGATCCTTGTAGTCGATCCCCGCGGCCCCGAGTTCACGCAGCAGGCGGGGAATGCCGGTATCGAGCGCATTGGCGTCGAAATCATACACCAGCCGTTCGCCCTCCGCCTCCAGCCGCAAGGGCCAGCCGGCGAGGGCGGGCGGAATGGCGGCGAGCGGCTGCTGGGTGGTGATGCTGAGGCGCCGCTTGCCGAACTTGCGCATCAGAGCCGCCGTCTGCTCCACCAGAACCAGTTCGCCCCGGTGGATCACGCCGACGCGATCGGCCATCTCCTCGGCCTCTTCGAGGTAATGGGTGGTCAGGATGATCGTGACCCCCTGGTCCCGCAGCCTGCGCACCAGCTCCCACATGTCGCGGCGCAGATTGACGTCCACCCCCGCCGTCGGCTCATCCAGAAAGAGAATATCGGGCTCGTGGCTCAACGCCTTGGCGATCATCACCCGGCGCTTCATGCCGCCGGAGAGTTCGACAACGCGCGCCCCGCGCTTGTCCCAGAGCGAGAGATCTTGCAGCAGCTGCGTGATATGGGCGGGATTGGCGGGCTTGCCGAACAGGCCCCGGCTGAAGCGCACGGTATCCTCGACGCGGGCGAAGATATCGAGCGCGATCTCCTGCGGCACGAGGCCGACGGCGGCGCGCGCGGCGCGATACGCCGTCACGCTGTCATGACCGTTGATGGCGACCTTCCCCGAACTCATCGAGACGAGGCCGCAGATGATGCTGATGAGCGTCGTCTTGCCCGCGCCGTTCGGCCCGAGAAGCGCGAAGATCTCGCCTTTTTCGACTGTGAGATCAACCGAGCGGAGCGCGGTCTGGCCGGATTTGTAGGTCTTGGTCACGGCGGAGACGGAAAGGACGGGCGGCATAGACACTCCTCTATGGGCGGCGAGGCACGTCGCTCGTCCCGGATGCGGCGAAAGCCGGCGTGCGAGACGCTCTTGCCAAAAGCCCAGACCTCCGGCGGCGCATCGGGATAGAGCGCGGCGGGGGCGCTGTCAAAAACCAGGGCGTTGCCACAAGGGGCGCGGGCAACGCCCCGCGTTCTACCGCTGCATGGCGAGGCGGCTAAAGGTCGAGATGATCTTGCTGCCGGCGCGGAGCGTGCCGCCGAGCGATCCCGCCACCTTGGACTGCCCGGCCGTGCGGTTGCGGTAGGGCATCGGCACCTCGACGATGCGGAGCTTCTGCCGCGCGGCCTTGACCTGCATCTCGATGTTCCAGCCATAGGTCATCTCCCGCATGTCGAGGGCGGCCAGCGCATCGCGCCGGATCGCGCGGAAGGCGCACATGTCGCTATACCGCACGCCGTAGCGGGCACCCATGGCGAGGCCGGCGAGGCGCCCGGCCAGCACCTGATGCCAGAGCATCGAGCCGCGCTCCCGCTCGCCCCGCGTGCGGGAGGCGAGCACGAAATCATGCGTGCCGGCGAAGAGAGGATCGAGGATGCGGCCGATAAGATCCCCCCGGTCGGCGCCATCGCCATCCATGAAGGCGATGATGCCGGCCGCCGGATCCGCCGCCGCCGCACCCGCCGCACAGGCCCGGCCATAGCCCCGGCCGGCCGCGACCACACGGGCACCGGCGCGGCGCGCGATCTCCGCCGTTCCGTCCGTGCTGCCGCTATCGGCGATGATGATCTCGCCCACAAGTTCGCGGGGGATCTCGGCGATGACGGCGGCGATCGACCCGGCCTCGTTCAAGGTCGGGATGACGAGGCTTACAGGCTCCATCGGAGACCGCAATTCTGGCAAGGGGCGGGCGGCGCGTCGGACAGCAGATTGGTGCGGAAATCCCGGTAGGCCGGGCTGTTCCAGATCTCCCGCAGGCTGGCCTGGGTGGCATCGCCCAGGGTGTAGCCGCTATAGCCTCGGACCGAGAAGGGCGCGATGCAGCAGGGCAGCGCGCGGCCATGGGCGGTGAAATACATCAAAGACCAGGGCCTGCGGCAGGTGGACCAGGCATTATCCGCCTGCTTCTGCAGGCTGAGCCCAGGCTCCGTCGCGCCCGAGGCATCGAGCGTGACGCCGAGCGGCGCGGCCACCGCCTCGGCCGCGGCAATCGCCCGCCGCTCCTCCTCCTGGGTATTCTCGAAGAGGGATTGCGCGGCGCTCGCCATGCCATAGCCCTGCTCGTCGAAAACGAGCCGCTGCAGATGCACCTCGCGGATACCCATGCTGGCGGCCAGGCGGACGAATTCGGGCAGCTGGGCAATGGTCTCCTTGAGGCCCGTGAGCCAGAGGGAGACGCGCGGGCTGGTCGCCCCCATCTTCTGCTGATAGGCGACGAATTTGCCGACATCGCGCACGATGCGGTTGAAGAAGTCCTTGCCGCGCACCTTCGCGTAGGTCTCCCGGTCGGCCGCGTCGAGCGAGACGCGCAATTCGTCGAGCCCGGTATCGATCAATTCCTGAAAGCGCTTCTGCTGCATCAGCGTGCCGTTGGTGTTGAACAGCACATAGGTGCCGCGGGCCTTGAGGTAGCGGATCATCCGCGGCAGATCGCGCACCAGCATCGGCTCACCCACCCCGTGCAGCACGACGCGGGCGATATCGGGCACCTGATCGACGATTTTCGTGAACAGCTCCCAGCTCATATCGGCGGGCGGCTCCAGCGTTTCGAAGGTGCGCGGGCAGGTCTCGCAGAGCAGGTTGCAGCGGTTGGTGACCTCCAGATAGAGGCAGACCGGCGGGCTTTCCGCCCTGGCCGAGCGCTCGGCCGCGATCCGCTCGAAATAGCGCCGCGGGTCGTTCGCCGTTATCGTTGCGGACATGATGAGCCTTCCACGGTTTGCAGGGGGGCGGGCCGGCGGGCATGCAGGCGGCTCTCGGCCGCGAGCAGCAGCAGCACCGGCCCGTAGATGAGCGCCGGCCAGAGAAAGCGGCTATCCCCGAGCGGGTCGATGATGAGCAGCAGCGGCGCGGTGGCGAGCCAGAGCAGCGCCGCCGAGGGCGCGACCACCGCAGGCAGCGCGGCCCAGGCGAAATACCAGTGATAGTGCGGGCTGATGACGAAGAGCGCGAAGCCGATGAGGAGCCCGGCATCGGCGGCAAGGCGCGCGGCGTCATTGGCGGGCGCGGGGCGGGCCAGCATGCGCCAGACGAGCGCCGCGTAGAGCAGCGCGGCGAGGGCGACATAGAACGCCGGGGCGAAGGCCGGCAGCGGCAGGAGATCCCCCAGGCCCGCGAGCAGCCAGAAACCCTGGCCGCTCGCCAACCCCTCCTCACCGGCATAGCCGGGCAGGAAGCCCAGGACATGCGCCCCCGCCCCGCTATAGGCCGCATAGCCGAGGAGGATGACGGCAAGCCCCGCCAGCGCCGGCCGCCAGAAGGTGCCGCCGCGCAGCAGGGCCGGGGCGACCACCAGCGGCAGGAATTTCGCCATCACCGCGGCGCCGAGCGCGGCCCCCGCCCAGCCCAGACGGCGCCGGGCGCGCAGCAGGAGGGCAAGGCCGGTGAAGCCGACGGCGATGGCATCGACATGCCCATCGGAGGCGAAAGACCACAAGGCCAGCGGGTTCCAGGCATAGATGAGGATGCGTTCGGGCGGCAGCCCCGCCATCGCCAGCAGCCGCAGCATGGCGAAGATGCCGAGCGCCTCGAAAGCGATCGCCGCGAGGCGGAAGCTGTTGACGCTGTCCCACAACCGCCCAGCGGCGGCGAAGACCATCTCGGCCACCGGCGGATAGATGGTGCGCGCATATTCCTTGCGGTTGATGTGCGGATAGACCCGCGCATCCCGCAGCCGGGCGAGGGCGGGGTCGGCGGGGATGTAGCGATAGGGGTTGATGCCCGCGGCCTGGACCCGCCCATCCCAGACATAGCGGTAGATATCGGTGGACAGCATGGGCGGGGCGGTGAGCAGCAACACGCGCAGCAAGGCAGCGACGCCGAGGACGAACCAGACGGTGCCGCGCGGCCAGGCCCGGCGCAGGACGAGCCCGACCGAGACGCCGTAGATCGCCGCGCTCGCCACCAGCAGAATGACGAGCCAGCCGAGCCGGGCGACGTGCGGGCCGCCCGGCACCGCCGGCGGATCGATCACGAGCCCGACGGCCGTGAGCAGGAAGAGGGCCAGCGCGCAGGCCGAGAGGAGGGCGAGACGCGCCTTCATGCGGCGAAAATATCCCGCCGGTCGAGCCGTTGCAGCGCCGCGCGGCTGAAGGGCGCGGCATAGCCTTCCGGCCGGGCGGCGAGGCGCGCGAGGCTCGCCGCATCGTCGATATCGTACCAAGGCGGCAGTTCGGCCAAGGCGAGGCCGACTTCGGCCGCGCGGGCCCGCGTCGTCGCGGCGACGGTTTCGGTGCTCCAGACGATATCCCTGAACAAGGCGGCGTGCGGCCTCGTCATACCCAGGAGATAGTAGCCGCCATCGTCGCAGGTGCCGAGCACGGCGCGATCGGGCGGCCCGTCGAGCAGCAGGCGCGCGGCCTGGATGAGCGCCTCCGTCGGCAGATTGGGGGTATCGGAACTCAGCACGCAGGCGGCCGCGTAGCCGGCAGCGAGCAGGCGCTCCACCGCCTGGAAGAGGCAGCGGCCGAAGCCATCGATGCCGCGCGGAAAATCGCCGCCGCCATCGGCCAGCATCAGCCCCACCGCCGGGCCGAGATGCGGGCCGAGCAGCGCCTCAGTGCCGGCGGGCGTATAGGCGGCATAGGCCGCGATCGGCGCCTGCTCCGCCGCACGGGCGAGGTTCTCTGCCGTATCGCGCAGGAAGGCACCGCTGATCATCGCCGCCTCGTCCGGCCGCAGGGGCGGGCAGAGCCGCGTCTTCGAGAAGCCGGGGCGCGGCGCCTTGGCCATGATGGCGATGGCGCAGCGGGCGCCGCGGCGCTGCCTGGCATCCTCTTCCGCTTCCTGCCCTGCGGCGCCTGCCGCATGGCTCATGCCGCTTCGCATCGAACCGTCCCGTTCATGGCCTCGGCCGCCCTGAGAGCCCGCGCGCCGGGCAGTGCCGCACATCCCTCGCCGGAAGATGGTATTGAGGCGCCCGCCCTTGCGCGCAGGCCGACCAAGCGCCGCTGCCCGCCATCCTGCCTATGGGAAAAAGCGCCGCGCCGCGCCGCTGACGGTTGATATCACGACCTAGTGAGATGGCTTGGCCAGCCCGACCTTGATTGTCGTGTCACCCGGCACGGCGGTGGTTCCCGCAGGATCGAAGGTCGGAAAACCCGCGAGCTGCTTCGGCGTGAAAGCCACCACCTCCATATCCTGGCCGAGCAATACCATCCCGTCCACCGGCACGGCAATCTTTCTGCCGCCGAAGCCGTAGAAGCCGCCGAAGTTCATGACGACGAAAATCTCGCCCTGCGCATTCTGCACGACGCCTTGCACCCGGCCGAGAATGACCTGGCTTTCCACCGGTTGCAGGATGAGCCGCCCGGCGAGATCCCCCACCCGCACGGGCTGGGGGAAGCGCATGGCGGCGGATTGCGCAAGGCTCATGCCCGAGGGCGGCGGCATGCCCCCCGGCATCGGGCTCTGCGCGAGCGCGGGCGCCGTGCCGCCCGCAGCGAGGAGGAGGAGGAGCGTCACCCAGCCGACCGCGCGCATCTTGTTCAAATCCCCGCGAACCAGGAAAACCCGCGCGATTCCCAATAGCCGCCTGGGTAGGTATTCGTCACCTCGATCGCCGTGACCCACTTGGCATTCTTGTAGCCGAGCTTCACAGCGGTCCGCAGGCGCAGCGGAAAGCCGAAGGGATCGGCCAGCGGAGCGCCACCGTAATCCAGCGCAAGCATGGTCTGCGGATGCAGCGCGGAGGCCATGTCGATACTGCTCGGATAGTTGTCGGCGGTTTTGAAGGCCACGTATTTGGCCCGCAGATCCGCCCCCACATGTTCGAGGAAGGCGCGCAGCGGCACGCCCGACCAGCCGCCGATATAGCTCCAGCCTTCCACGCAAATATGCTTGATGACCATCGAGCTCTGCGGCAGCGCCTGGAGCTGGGCGAGCGTCCAGGGCCGCTTATCGGCGATGAGGCCGGAGAGTTCGAGCCGCCAGCTCGCCCCGTCCACCGGCTTGACATCCACCACGTCATAATAGGCGTTGAACTTGGGCGGCCGCAGGATCATCGAGGCCGGATAGGTCGGCGCCAGCTTGTTCGGGTTGAAGAGGAAGGCCTGCACCCGGTCGGTCAAGCGCGAAATGGCGATCAGCGCATTCTCGACCGATTGCGGGCTGCTGCCATCGCAGCCGGTCAGCATGACGAGGCTGCCGAGCGTCAGCCCGCCGCGCAGCAGGCCGCGCCGCTCAAGCGAGCGGATGAGCGGGCGATGGAGATCGAGCGCCGTATCGTAGCGGTCGGCATCCGCAGGCCGGAACGGCGATGTCATTGCTTGGCCCCCCGGGCCGGGGCGCGGCGGGGCGGCAGGCGCGGCCCGCCCAGCACCATCGCGCCGATCGTTTTCGGCACCAGAAGCGACAGCAGGACATGAACCAGCAGGAACCCGACGATGATCGCCATGCCGGCGAAATGGAACACCCGCGCAGTCTGAAAGCCGCCGAAAAGAGCGACCAATGGGGAAAATTGCACCGGCTTCCAGATGGCAAGCCCCGTCACCGCCTGATTGACGCAAGCGAGGATGACGATGATGTAGAGCAGCTTCTGGATCGCGTTGTAGATCGTCAGATCCTCATGCGCGATCTTGAAGCGCAGGGTGTCTCGCACCGTGTGCACGAGATCGCGCGGGCGGATCGGCAGCAGCCGCTCCCTGAAACGGCCGGTGGCGAAGCCGTAGGCGAGATAGCAGAGGCCGTTGATGCCGAAGATCCACATGCCGGCGAAATGCCAGTTGAGGCTCGGCGCCGCCCAGCTGCCGAGCCGCCAGAAGCCGCTGAAATGCAGGCCGTGGATGATCACGTCGTCATCATAGATGCCCCAGCCCGAGGTGATCATGACCAGCATGATCCCGGCATTGACCCAATGCATGATGCGGAGAGGCAGGGGGTGCAGCCGCCGCTCGGCGGCGGGTCGGGAGGTCGAGGCCCCGTGCGGCGGCGCTGCCTGGGGGGAAGTCGTCCAATCCGACATCACTACTCCTCACCTCGTCCCGGCGCCTCGATCTTGCACAGCTGCCCGAAGGTGGCCCTACCGCATGACCGGCCACTTCCTCCTAACAAGTTTCCGGAACGACTTCACGCAGAATTAAGCATGCCATCGCACCGTCACACTGGCCGCGCGGCGGCGCAGGAGCGGATGCGAAACCTCCACCCGCGCGACGATCACGCCGGCCGCCCATGGGCGACGCGGGATAGCCGGTCAGGCGACGCGCCTTTCCGCCCCGATGACCGCGCCCAGATCGTCCCGGAGCCGGGCGAGATCAGCCTCGCCCAGGCGCAGGCCGAGCTTGGATCGGCGCCAGAGGATATCCTCGGCGCTGCTCGCCCATTCGGCGCGGACGAGGTAGCGGATTTCCGCCTCCGTCAGATCGGCGCCGTAGAGTCGGCCGAGATCGGCCATCGCGCGCGCATCGCCCAGCACCGCGGGCACACGCGTACCATAGGCGCGCAGCAGGCGGCGGAGGTGGCTTTCGGCCAGGAAGGGATAGCGGGCGGCCATTGCCCGCCGCAGCTCCTCGAAGCCTTGGCGTGGAAAATCGCCGCCCGGCAGCGGCACGCGCCCCGTCCATCCGGGCGCCTCGCCCGCCACCGGCCGCAGATGCGGCGCCAACTGCGCGAGGGCGGATTCGGCCAGCCGCCGATAGGTCGTGATCTTGCCGCCATAGACCGAGAGCAGCGGCGGGCGGCCCGCCTCCGCATCGAGCTTCAGCACGTAATCGCGCGTCGCGGCCTGCGCCGCGGAGGCGCCCGCCTCGTCATAGAGCGGCCGCACGCCCGAATAGGTCCAGACCACCTCATCGGGCGTTACCGCCTTCTCCAGATAGGCGCTGGCCGAGCGGCAGAGATAGGCGACCTCCTCCTCCGTTGCATGCACAAGGGAGGGATCGCCCTGATAGTCCTGATCGGTGGTGCCGATCAGCGTGAAATCCCGCTCATAGGGGATGACGAAGAAGATCCGCCGATCCGCGTTCTGGAAGATGTAGCAGCCGGGATGATCGTAGAGCTTGGGCACGACGATATGGCTTCCCTGGACGAGGCGCACCGGCGCCCGCGCATTGCCGTGCAGCACGCTGTTGCCGACATCGCCGACCCAGGGGCCAGCGGCATTGACGAGCGCGCGGGCATGGACCGTGCGCGTCATGCCTGACGCTTCGTCTCGCACCGCGACCCGCCAGGCAGCGCCCGCCCGTTCCGCCGAAAGGCAGCGCGTCCGCGGGGAGATCACCGCGCCACGCTCCGCCGCCGCCATGGCGTTCAGCACCACGAGGCGCGAATCCTCGACCCAGCAATCGGAATATTCGAAGCCGCGGCGATACTCCGGCCGCAGCGGCCCGCCGGTGACATCCCGCCGCAGATCGAGGCTACGCGTCGGCGGCAATTCCCGCCGCCCGCCGATATGATCGTAGAGAAACAGGCCGAGCCGTAGCATCCAGCGCGGCCTCAGCTGCTTGTGATAAGGCAGCACGAAGCGCAGCGGCCAGACTATGTGCGGCGCGATCCCCCAGAGGACCTCGCGCTCCATCAGCGCTTCGCGGACGAGGCGGAATTCGTAGTATTCGAGATAGCGCAGCCCGCCATGGATGAGCTTGGTCGAGGCGCTCGACGTTCCGGAACCGAGATCTTTCTGCTCGCAGAGAAAGACGCTCCAGCCGCGGCCTGCGGCATCGCGCGCAATTCCGCAGCCATTCACGCCGCCGCCGATGATGGCCAGATCATAGGGTTGAGCGCTACTGCCGGACTCTGCCAATCTGCTGCCCTCCTCCCCGCGCGCTTGCGCGCCTAGCACCCCAGAGAGGCACGAAACTTTCGCAGGCGCAAGCGGCGACGGATCGCAGACGCCGAGCGTTCGAGCGCCGTCGCGCGAGGCTGGCGAGGCGCGGGGCGCGGCCTCCGCCGCCCCCGCCCCGCCGGCCTATCAGGTCGTGATCGCCCGCGGCGCCATGCGCTGCGCCAACAGGTAATAGACCGGGCTGATCACGAGGAGGCCGACGATCCAGGAGAGATCGACGCCGCCGAGCGCCTTCGCGATCGGGCCGGTATAAAGCTCGGTCGAGACGAAGGGCAGCTGGATCAGGATGCCGAGGATGTAGCAGCCGATGGCGGGTTTGTTGAAGCGCCCGTAGATGCCGCCTTCGGCCGTGAAGAAGGCGTTCACGTCATACTCGCCATGGCGGACGAGGTAGAAATCGACGAGGTTGATCGCCGTCCAGGGCACCAGCACATAGAGCAGCAGCAGGATGAAGTTGGTGTAGTTGGTGAGGAAGTTGCCCGCGGCGAAGAGCGCGATCGCCAGCCCGACGAGGGTGATGACGGTCGCCGTCACCATGCGCGCCATGGCACCCGCACGCCAGCTCGGCACGAAGGTATGGACAAGCGTGATCGAGGAAAGCACGCCGCAGTAGAGGTTCATCGCATTGGTGCCGGCGATGCCGACCGAGAAAATGATGACGACGGGAACCGCGATCGCGCCGGTGAAGGTGGTGAGCCCGCTCACCGGATCGCCATTGGCGGCGACGAGGCCGAGCAGCGCGCCCAGGATCATCGGCAGGATGGAGCCGATGGAGCAGCCGAGATACGAAGCCCAGAAAGCGGGTTTCGCGCCCGTATCATGCGGCATGTAGCGCGAATAGTCGGACACGTAGGGCGCATAGGCGATCTGCCACAGCGCGCCGACCGAAATCGTCGAGAAGAAGCCGACCAGCGTGAACTTGTTGAGATGACCGAGATTGGCCGGCACGCCATGGATGAAGACGATCCAGATGAAGGCGAGGACGAGTGCCGCACCCGAGGCGAAGGTCAGAACCCGCGCATAGGCGTGGATGAGATCATGCCCATACATCGTCGCGATCAGGCTGATGACGGCGACGAGCAGGATGAGCAGCTTTTCGTTGACATGCGGCAGGATGGTCGCGAGCGACTGGCCGCCGAGCACGATATTCGACGCCAGGAAGCCGACATACATGATGATGACGATACCGACGACGAGCACGGCACCCACCGAGCCGAACTGCCCGCGCGTCTGCACCATCTGCGGCACGCCAAGCTGCGGGCCTTGGGCCGCATGCAGCGCCATGAAGATGGCGCCCACGAAATTGCCGATGGCGATCGCCCAGATCGAGGAGACGAAGTCGAGCTTGAAGACCGTGGTCGCCAGTGCGCCCGTGACGATCGTCAGCATCATGATGTTGGAGCCGAACCAGATCGTGAAGAGATCGCGGAAGGTGCCGTGCCGCTGATCGTGCGGAATGGGATAGATCGTGTGCTGTTCTATGGCAGCCGGTTTTTCATTGGCCAAGGCACTATCCTCGCGGTGGTTACTGCGCCAGGATGGCGCGGGGATCGAAGGGAAGCAATTCGGCGACTTCGCGCCTGAAGGGCAAGGCCGCAGGATCGCGCGGCACGCCAAGCTCCTCGGCATAGCGGCGCCCGCCGAAGACGGCGGCAGCGATGGTGCCCGGTGCCAGCGCATCGCCGATGGTGGTGACGGAGCGGAGGCCCGCATCGGCCCAATCGCCCGCACGGGCGGCCAGCGCCTGGGCGAGTTCATTCCGCGGCAACCGCGCGGTGACGAGCACCAGCGCGCCCGCTTCCTCCACGCTCTCCCGGCCCGTGAAGGCGCAGGCGAGCCTGGCCTGGCCCTCGCTCGCGCTGATGAGGATCTTGCTCGGCAGAATGCGCACGCCAAGCTCCATCAGCCGGGCCTGGATCTTGTGCTGCTCCATGGTGTTGAAGGTCCAGGCGGAAGCGGTCGCCGCCGGGGTGACGAGGGTGACCGAGAAACCCTCGCGCACCAGAAGTTCGGCCAGCACGCCGCCCATGTAGTAATGGTCATCATCGAACAACAGAACCGCGCGCGCGGCGGGCCGCCGGCCTGCCATCAGATCATCCGGCGTCAGCACCTCCGCGCCGCTGACCGCGAGCGGCTTGAGCACCGCGCGGCCGACGCCATCGCCCCGCCAGTGGCTGCCGGTTGCCAGCACCACATGCTCGAACCCGAAACTCAGAACGTCCTCGGCCGAGAGGTCGCTCTCGAAATAGGTCTCGACATTGGTCATGCGCTGAAGCTGCCCGATCCGGTAATCGGCGACGCGCCCCCAGGCGGAAAGCCCCGGCAACCGCCGCTCGGGGATCAGCCGCCCGCCCAACTGCCGCCCGGCTTCGGCAAGCGCCACCTCATGCCCGCGCCGCCCCAGCATCATCGCGGCTTCCAGCCCCGCAGGGCCCGCGCCCACCACCAGCACGCGGCCATCATCCTCGCGCGGGCGGATATATTCCGGGTGCCAGCCGCGGCGCCATTCCTCGCCCATGGCCGGGTTCTGCGTGCAGCGGGAGATCGAGGATGTATGGTCTCCGGCGATACAGATATTGCAGCCGATACATTCGCGAATATCCTCGATCCGGCCTTCGCGGATCTTCTCCGGGATGAAGGGATCGGCGATCGAGGGGCGCGCGGCGCCGATGAAATCGAGCACGCCCCCGCGGATCATCCGCACCATGGTATCGGGCGAGGTGAAGCGCCCGACGCCCACCACAGGTTTCGTCGTCATCGCCTTCACGCCCGTCACGAAAGGCTCCTGATAGGCTTCATCGGCAAAGCGCGAGGTCTGGCTGTCATTATCCCAGGAGGAAAGCGTCAGATCCCAGAGATCGGGCACCTCGCCCAAATGGCCGATAATGTCCCGCGCTTCGGAAGCGTGCAGTCCCTCCTCGCCGATCATCTCATCGACGGAGATGCGGCAGGCAACGGCAAGGCTATCGCCCACCGCGTCCTTCACGTCCTCGATCAACTCCCGCAGCAGCCGCGCGCGATTCTCCATCGAGCCGCCATATTCATCGGTGCGCGTATTGAAACGGCGGGAGAGGAAGAACATCGGGCCCCCGAAGAGCTTGCCGGCATAGACATAGACCATGTCATAGCCTGCGCGCTTGGCGCGGATGGCTGCTTCCCGGTGCCAGCGGCGGAGATTGCGAATGTCCTCCCGGTCCATCGCGCGCGCCTGCACCGGATCATTGAAGACGCTGAAGACCGGCAGATCCGCCGGCCCCATGGGGATTTCGCGCGAGTAGAGGTTCGGTGCGTTCATCCCGTTATGGCAGAGTTGAAGCCCGGCAAGCGCGCCGTATTGATGCACGGCATCCGCCGTGCGGGCGAGCATCGGAATATCCTGATCGGACCAGATGCGGAGTTCGATGAAGGGGCAAATCTCGGCGGAGGGATGGATCTCCGCCTGCTCGGTGCAGACGACGCCCCAGCCGCCCTGCGCCTTCACCGCCCGCATAGTGGCGAGCGCAGATGGATCACGATAGCCCATGCCGTTGCAATGCGGCACCTGGAAGAAGCGGTTGCGGGCGATGACCGGGCCGATCCGCACCTCTTCGAAAAGCACATCATAGCGCGGATCACGCATTCTGCTCTCATACCTTCAGCATTGACGGCCCGGCCCGGCTCTCGGGCGGATCGGGGCTTCGGCCGCTTCTTCCCCGACGCGAGGCCCGGCCACGGCTTTTGACAGAATTGTGACCGGCGCATAGCAGGGGAAAACAACTTCTTTTTTCCGCCCTGCTTAGCCTCCGCCTAAGCCGCCGATCGGCGGCCCGCCCGGTTGATGCCGCGCGCAAAGCCGGGCATGACGGATAGTGCCGGTTCTCCTCACTGAAAGGGCGCGACCCGATGGACAGCATCGATATCCTGGCGAAGCTCATCGCCTTCCCGACGGTCAGCCGCGACTCCAACCTCGCCCTTATCCACTATGTCGCGGGGCTGTTGGGCGACCACGGCATCGTTTGCGAGATCATCCCCGATCACGCCCATAACAAGGCAAATCTCTTCGCGAGCATCGGGCCGGCCGATCGACCCGGCGTCCTGCTTTCAGGCCATAGCGATGTCGTCCCCGTCGATGGGCAGAACTGGACGCTACCGCCCTTCGAGATGACCGAGCGGGACGGCAGGCTTTACGGCCGGGGGGCGGCCGATATGAAAGGCTTCGTCGCCTGCGCGCTGTCCGCCATGCTCCGCGCCGCCCAGCGCGAACTGCAGACGCCGCTGCACCTCGCCCTCTCCTATGACGAGGAGCTGGGCTGCCTCGGCGTTCATAGCTTGCTCGACATGCTGCGAGCGGCACCGGTCCGCCCGCGCCTCTGCATCGTCGGCGAGCCGACGGAGATGACGGTCGCCACCGGACATAAGGGCAAGGTCGGGGCGCATGCCATCGCCCGGGGGCGGGAGGGGCATTCGGCGCTCGCCCCGCTCGCGCTCAACGCCATCCATCTCGGCTGCGATTTCGTCGCCGCCATTCGTGCCGAGCAGACACGGATCGAGCGCGAAGGCCCGCGGGATGGCGATTACGATATCCCCTATACCACGCTCCATGTCGGGCGCTTCAATGCCGGCGTCGCGCTCAATATCGTGCCGAACCATTGCGCGCTCGATTTCGAGATCCGCAATGTCGCGGCGGATGATCCCTCCGTCATCATGGAGCGGCTGCGGCAGGCGGCGGCAGGCATCGTGGCGCGCGCCGCAGAACATGCGCCCGAAGCCGCCATCGATATCGAGATCTTCAACACCTATCCCGGCCTCGATACGCCGCGGACCTCGGATGCCGTCGCCTTCGTCAAATCGCTGACCGGCGGCAATGCGACGATCAAGGTCGCCTTCGGCACCGAGGGCGGGCTCTTCAGCGCCGAGCTTGGCGTGCCCACGGTCGTCTGCGGCCCAGGCTCGATGATGCAGGGCCACAAGCCCGACGAGTTCGTGAGCATCGAACAGCTTCGCCGCGCGGATGCCATGCTGGCGGCGCTCGAACGCCACCTCGTCCAGGGTCTCGGCTGAGCTATTCAGCCTCGCGGCTGAGCCCGAAGACCCCCTGCTCGCCCACGAAGCGACGGCAATGCTGGACGAAGGCGGCGAGCGTCTGGGTACGATGCTCCGCCGCCGGCATGGCGAGCCCCATGGTCAGCGGACGGATGCCGCCCACCAGCGGCACGAAGCACAGCGGCTTGCCATCGGGCGAAAGCGTGTTGAGCGGCCGCATATTGGCGATGCCATAGCCGAAACCATTGGCGACCATCGAGCGCATGACGGCGATATCCGCCGTCCGCTCGGCGATGTTCGGGCGAAGCCCGCGGGCGTGAAAGGCTGATAGGAAATAATCCCGGCTGAAGGGGAGATCGAGCAGCACCATCGGCTCGCCCACCAGCTCCTCCGGCGTCACTTCCGTGCGGCCGGCCAGCGGGTGCCGTTCCGGCAGCATGACATAGGGCGGCAGCGTGGCGAGCGGCTCGAAAACCAGATCCTGCGGCACGTCCAGATCGTAGGTCAGCGCGACGTCGATCTCTCCCTGCTGCAGCATGTCCAGAAGCTGGCCCTGGTTGCCCTCACACTGCCGCACCCGCACCTCGGGGTAGGCGGCCTCGAACTTGCGCCGCAGCGAGGGCAGCAGGATCTGCGCGAAGGTGAGCAGACAGCCGATGGCGAGCGGGCCGCGCGCCTTGCCCGAAAGATCGCTCGCGATGCCGCGCAAAGCCTCCAGTTCGCTGAGCAGCCGCGCCGCTTCCTTCAGGAAGATGCGCCCCGCCGAGGTGAGGGAAAGCCCATGCGAATGGCGGCGGACGAAGAGATCGATGCCGAACTCCGCCTCCAACTGCACGATCGAGGCGGAGATCGACGGCGGCGAGACGTTCACGAGTTCGGCCGCCCGGGCGATGCTGCCGGCTTCCCCCACCGCCACGAAATATTCGAGCTGCCGCAGCGTGAACCTCAGCGCCATGGTCCCCTCGGCCGGTCAGGCGCCCGGCGCGGGCGAGGCGGGCCTCAATACTTGATCCAGATCGTCTTGAGCGCGGTGTATTTGTCCACCGCATGCAGCGAGAGATCGCGCCCGAAGCCGGATTGCTTCATGCCGCCGAATGGCGTCAGCGGGCTCGTCGCGTCCACCGTGTTGACCGACACGGTACCCACCCGCAAGCGCGGCGCGACGCGATGGGCGCGCGCCAGGCTGTCCGTCCAGATCGAGGCGGCGAGGCCATATTGCGTATCATTGGCGAGGCGGATCGCCTCCTCCTCGTCATCGAAGGCGACCACCGACAGGACGGGGCCGAATACCTCCTCGCGCGCTATCGGGTCGCTCGGCGCGACATCGTCGAAGATCGTCGGCGCGATGAAGCTGCCACGGCCATTCACCGTCACCGGCATGCCGCCCAGAACCAGCCGCGCACTCTCACGGGCGGCGGTGATGAAGCGCATCACCCGCGCCGCATGGCCGGCATCGACCATGGCGCCCATGCGGGTCGCGGGGTCGAGCGGATCACCCGGCTGCCACGCGGCCGCCTGCGCCACGATCTTCTCAAGGAAGGCATCCTTGATCCGACGCTCGACCAGCAGGCGGGAATTGGCGGAACAGACCTCGCCTTGGTTGAAGAAGATGGCGAGAGCCGCCATTTCCGCCGCGGCATCGAGATCGGCGCAATCGGCGAAGACGAGGTTCGGGCTCTTGCCGCCAGTTTCCAGCCAAACCTGCTTCATATTGGATTGGCCGGCATATTGCAGAAAGAGCTTGCCGACGGCGGTGGAGCCGGTGAAGGCGAGGCAATCGACATCGGGGTGCCGGCCGAGCGCCTGGCCCGCCGTCTCGCCCAGGCCCGGCACGACGTTGAGCACGCCCGCCGGCAGCCCCGCTTCCATCGCGAGTTCCGCCAGCAGCAAGGCCGAAAGCGGTGATTGTTCGGCCGGCTTGAGCACGACGGAATTGCCGACGGCGAGGGCAGGCGCGCATTTCCACGTCGCCATATCGAGCGGAAAGTTCCACGGCACGACGGCACCGACGACGCCGAGCGGCTCGCGCCGGACAAGGGCGAGATCCCCCTCCCCGGTCGGCGCGATTTCGTCATAGAGCTTGTCCGCGGCCTCGCCATACCATTGGAAGATGTCGGCAGCTCCTGGCACGTCGATCGTCGCCGCATCCTGGATCGGCTTGCCCATGTCGAGCGATTCGAGCAGGGCGAATTCTTCCAGATGCTCGCGGATGAGCCGGGCGAGGCGCAGCAGCACCTCCTTCCGCTGTCCGGGCTTGGCGCGCGACCACACGCCGCTCTCGAAACTGCGGCGGGCGGCGGCGACCGCGCGGTCGATATCCTCGGCACCGCAGGCGGCGACCTCGGCGAGGACCGCTTCGGTCGCCGGATTGATGCTCGGAAAGGTGCGGCCCGAGCGCGCGGGGACGAAGCCGCCGTCGATGAAGGCGCGATCGCGGAACCGCAGGCCGGCGGCCTTGCGGACCCATTGCTCGTGGCTCAATTCGCTCATCGGCTCATCCCCCTCGCTGTCATTCACCGCGCACGGCGACCCCCGCGGATGCGGACCCGCACGCCACCCTCATCGGCAGCCGTCTATTCGTCACCCGCCACACCATAGCGTGGCGCTGACCGCGGATCGAGCGCACGCCGCACGTAATCCTCAAGCTGCGGCTGGTAGAGCGCCCAGAGCCTGGCCAGCGCCTCGATCGGGCAATCCTCGCTCCAATCGCAGCGCAGATCGGCAACCGGCCAGGACTGCTCGGCCACCAGCTTGAGCCCGGCGGAGCGCACCGGCCCCGCCTCCCCGCCGGCGCTGAGCCCGGCACGGAGTGCTGTGATGAGACGATCGCCGAGCGCAGCCTCCGCGCCGAGGAAAGCCTCCATCATCGCCTGCGGCACGCCCTCATGCGCCAGGAGATTGCCGGCGCAGGCGACGTTCAGGCCCTTGGCCTCGCCCCAAGTGCCGAGCACCCTGGCGCCCGAGTAGATGGCACTCCCGCCATCGGCGCCGACCGCCAGCAGCTGCCGATACTCCGCATGCGGCGCGGTACGGGCGAGGATGGCGAGCGCCTCGGCAGCCGTCGCCCCTGCCGCCATCAGCCGCAGCGCGCGCGTGCCCAAAGCAGGATCCGTCACGTTCTGGCTGGCCACCGCACCGACCTGCGCTTCGGCGAAAGCGCAGCGCGCGGCGACCGCCGGGGAGGAGGAGCTTGTCGCCACGCCGAACATGCCGGTGCGGGCGCAACGCGCGACGATGGTGAAGGTCATGCGCCATCCTCATCGGGGATCACGGCAGTCGCGTCGATCTCGACCAGCCATTCCGGCCGGGCGAGCGCCTGCACGACGAGACCCGTGGAGACCGGAAAGACGCCCTTGGTATATTCGCCCATCACCCGATAGACCGCCTCTCGATGTCGAACATCGGTGATATAGACGACGACCTTGACGAGATGCTCCATCCGCCCACCGCATTCCTCGATGAGCTGGCGGATGTTCTGCATCACCTTATGCGTCTGTTCCGCCGCATCATGGCTGTCGATGTTCTTGGCGGTATCGAGATCCTGCGGGCATTGGCCGCGCAGATAAACGGTCCGCCCGCCGCGGGTAATCACTGCCTGGCAGAGATCGTTGTCGAGCTTCTGCTCCGGGTAGGTATCGCGCGTATTGAACGTGCGGATGCGGGTATGGGCCATGGTTACGCGACCTCGCTCTTCTGTTGCTCACTTGGGCTATAGGCCATGTATTTCATCTGCGTCGCGATATGATCCGCGAGGAATTTCGCATCATGCCACACCCCCCAGATGAAGCTGGAGCCGCGGCGCGTCTGCCAGGGAAGCCCGAGGAAGTAGATGCCGCGCTCGGCCGAGACACCGCGCTGATGGCGCGGCCGGCCACGCTCGTCGAAAATATCGAGTTTGAGCCAGCCGAAATCATTGGTGAAGCCGGTCGCCCAGATGATGCTGGTGATCCCCTCGGCCCCGAGATCGAGCTGACGGATCGGCTGACGCACACAATCCGGATCGGGGCGGATCAGCCGCGCTTCGGGCTCTTCCGGCAGATCGAGACCATTGGCCGTGACGTATGCATCCGCCTCATCCAGCAGCGCGAGGTAATCGGCATCGCCCCGCGCGATATTGGCGGCGAGATCCCCGGCGATCGCGAGCCTATCCTCCTCGAAGCGCTCTACCCGGCCGAGCAGCGTCATCCCTTCGGCCGCGAGGCGCCGGAAATCGACCGTCTGGCCGCCGCGCGCGCCGCTCACCGCGATCGTCACATGCTCTGCCCCCGCCGCCGGCGTCGCCAGATCCCATTTGCCGAGCACGCCGAGCCACCAGACGAAATCCCGCCCGCGATAGCTGCGCGGCGGGCGGCCATGGGGCCCCACCGAGAGGAAGACGCGCCGGCCCGCGCGGCGCAGTTCATCGGCAATCTGGCTGCCGGAGGAGCCGGCGCCGACGACGAGCACAGCGCCCTCAGGCAACTGCCCGGGGTTGCGATAGCCGCTCGAATGCAGCTGCGTCAGCCCAGCCTCCGCCGGCACGATCGGCGGGATAACAGGCGTCTGAAACGCGCCGGTGGCGACAACCACATTCATCGCTTCGATCTCGCCATGCGAGGTCAGCACGCGAAAGCCGCGGGCGTGCGGGATCTTCTCGACGGACTTCACCTCCACGCCACAGCGGATCGGCGCCGCAATCATCCTGGCATAAGAGACGAAATAGTCGGCGACTGCCTCCTTCCCCGGAAAAGCCTCAGGGTCGATGCCGGCGAACTCCATGCCAGGGAAGCGGTCATGCCAGGCAGGGCCATTGGCGACGAGTGAATCCCACCGCTCCGAGCGCCAGCGTTCGGCAATGCGGTGGCGTTCCAGCACGAGATGCGGCACGCCGCTTTTCCCCAGATGCTCGCTCATGGCGAGCCCCGCCTGGCCACCGCCGACGACGAGGGTCTCTATGTGTTCGACAGGCATGCGCGCGCTTCCGTTTCGAGGGGCGGGTGCCCCGGCCAGACGATGGCATAGGCTTCGTTCTGCCATCTACGACCAAGCGCCGCGCGCGCGAATTATGTTTTGGCGCGGCCCGGATTAGCCTGCGCCTAAAGGGGGCCGGCCCGGCGGCTGGCCCGGCGCCCCCTCGGCCCCCCGCGCGTCAGCTCTTGACGAGCGGGCAATCCTCCTCGGCCATCGGCTCGAAGGTATCTTTCGCTGGTGTCTGATGCACGAGGTCGTAATAATCCCAAGGGATCTTGCTCTCGCTCGGCGTCTTCACCCGGAAGAGATAGGAGGGGCACATGAAGCGCCCGTCCTCGCGGATGTAGTTCTTGCCGAATGCGTCATCATCCGTCGGCATCTTCTTCATCTGAGCGACCACCTTGTCTCCCTCCAGCGCCGAGGCCGCGCCGATGGCATCGACGGCCTTGAGGAAATGGAGCGTGCCGCTGTAGCAGCCGGCATGGCCCATGGAGGGGTAGTTGTTCGGCGTCCTTGGCAGCACGCGCTTGGTGAAGGCGCGCGTACGGTCGTTGAGGTTCCAGTAGAAGCTCTCGGTCAGGATCAGCCCCTGCGCGATCTCCAGCCCCATGCCGTGCACGTCACCGAGATAGATGAGCAAGCCGGCGATCTTCATGCCGCTTTGCGTCAGGCCGAACTGATGCGCCTGCTTCACGGCGTTCACCGTATCCTTGCCGGCATTGGCGAGCCCCAGCACCTGCGCGCCGGAGGATTGCGCCTGCAACAGGAAGGAGGAAAAATCCGTCGTCTGCGGGAAAGGGTAGTTGACATTGCCGACGACCGAACCGCCGGCCGCCTTCACCACTGCCGCCGTCTGGTCCCGCAGCAGATGGCCGAAGGCATAGTCAGCGGTGATGAAGAACCACTTCTTGCCGCCTTCCTGCACCATCGCACCGCCGGTGGAATGCGCCAGCATATAGGTGTCGTACGTCCAATGCACGGTGGCCGCATTGCAGTCCTTCCCCGTCAGCAGCGTCGTCGCGGCGTTGGAGTTGATATAAGTGCGGTTCTTTTCCTTGGCGACGCTGGCGATTGCCAGCGCGACAGCCGAATTCGGCACGTCGATGAGCATATCGACGCCATTGTCGAACCACTGCCGGGCGAGACCCGCACCGATATCTGGCTTGTTCTGATGATCGCCCTGGATAACTGTGATGTCGTAGCCCTTCTGTGCCGCGCCCCAATCCTCGATCGCCTGACGAACGCAGGCAAGGGATGTCGCACCGGCGTCACCACTATAGGGGCCGGAGAAATCCGAGCAGACGCCGATCGTGAGCTTCTTCGCATCTGCCGCCCGCGCTCGCCTGGCTGGAAGCGCTGCCAATGCGGCGGCGGCGGCAGCCGACCCCAGAACATCACGCCGAGTTACCCTCATGATCGTCTTCTCCCTTTTGTTGTTATCGTTGCACGTGCCGCAGCCGCCGTTCAGAACGCCACATTCTCCGCGCCCTTGAGCGCCAAGATGCCGCGCGCCTCCGCGGGTGTCGCGATGGCAAGGCCGAGACCTTCGATGATCTGGCGCACCGCGCGCACCTGCTCTGCATTGCTCGCGGCGAGCCGCCCAGGGCCGGCCCAGAGCGAATCTTCAAGCCCCACGCGGACATTGCCGCCCATTGCGGCCGCCTGCGCGGCGATCGCCAGCTGGTTGCGCCCAGCGCCGAGGACAGACCATTGATACCGGTCACCGAACAGCCGGTCGGCTGTCCGTTTCATATGCAACACGTCTTCCGGATGGGGCCCGATGCCGCCGAGGATGCCGAAGACCGTCTGCACGAAGAGCGGCGGCTCTACGAGCCCACGGTCGAGGAAATGGGCGAGGTTGTAGAGATGCGCCGTGTCATAGCACTCGAACTCGAAGCGCGTGCCGCTATCGCCCAGCGTGCGCAGCACAAATTCGATATCCTTGAAGGTATTGCGGAACACGAGATCGCGCGAATTCTCCAGCGCCTCCCGCTCCCACCCATGCTTGAACTCCTGAAAGCGCTGGAGCATCGGGAAGAGGCCGAAATTCATCGAACCCATATTGAGCGAGGCGACTTCCGGCCTGAAGGCTTCAGCTGGGCGCACCCGCTCCTGCACCGTCATATAGGGGGCGCCGCCAGTCGTCAGATTGAGCACGGCATCAGTCGCCTGGCGGATGCGCGGCAGAAAGCGGCCGAAGGCTTCGGGTGTCTGATCCGGGCGACCGGTCTCCTCATCCCGCGCATGCAGGTGGATGATCGCCGCCCCCGCCTCCGCCGCTTCCACTGCCGCGCGGGTGATCTCCTCCGCCGTGACCGGCAGATGCGGAGACATCGAGGGCGTATGGATCGCGCCAGTAACCGCACAGGTGATGATGACTTTACGCGATGCCATGACGCATCCTTTCGTCTCGTGATGAACCGCGGTCACCGGGCTCAAATGGTCTCGACATTGCCGTCCACGCTCAGCGACTGGCCGGAGATATTGCGCCCGGCGGGCGAGAGCAGGAAGGCGACGGTTGCCGCCACATCCTCGGCCGTCACCATACGGCGCAGCGAGATCCGTTCGAGATATTGCGCCTCTATCACCTTGTAGCCGAGGCCGAGCTGCTCGGCCCGCGCGCGGATCACCTTCGTCATGCGCTCGCCCGCGACGATGCCGGGTAGCACCGCGTTGACCCGGATGTTCGCAGGCCCAAGCTCCTTGGCAAGGCTTTGCGTGAAGCCGACGACTGCCCATTTGCTCGCGGCATAGGGCGTGCGATAGGCATAGCCGAGCCGCCCGGCGACGGAGGCGATATTGACGATGGCACCCCCGCCCGCCGCCTTCAGCAGCGGCACCGCCTGCCGGGTGCAGAGGAACTGCCCCGTGAGGTTGACATCGATCGTCCGCCGCCAGGCCTCGGGCGCGATCTCTTCCACCGCGTCTGTCGGCCCCGCGATGCCGGCATTATTGACGAGCGCATCGAGCCCGCCGAGGGCCGCGCGCGCTTCAGCGAAGAGCCGCGCCACCTCCCCCTCGTCCGCGACATCGGCTCGGCTCGCGCCGATCTCCGCATGGGCCGCGCTGAATTGCGCCAGCACTGCGTCCGACACGTCGCAGATATAGAGCTTCGCGCCGCCGGCCGCGAGCCTTTCGGCGATCGCGCGCCCGATGCCGGAGGCACCGGCCGTGACCAGCACACGCAGCCCGCCGTGCTCCCGCCCTTGTTCGTTCAACTCCTGCATCTTCGCCTCCCTATTGGCTTCGCTCCCGCAGGCCGAGAACGGCGACCAGAACGACCAGTCCGAAGATCATGCTCCGGAAGGCGGCCGGCAGCAGCAGCCCTGTCAGAATGGTGGTCAGCGCCGTGAGAAACAAGGCACCGCCCACCATGCCGAGATAGTGCCCGCGCCCGCCCGTCATCAGCGTGCCGCCGATGACGACGACGGCGATGGCCGGCAGCAGGTAGGGATCGCCCATATCGTTGAATGCTTGGCCGGAGAAGCCGACCAGCATGATCCCGACGAGCGCGGAACAGAGCCCGCTCAGCATATAGGTGCGGATCAAGGTGCCGCTGACGGGCACGCCCGCGAAGAAGGCGGCGGTGCGGCTATTGCCGACGGCCTTGAGGCGCCGCCCGTAGGCGGTATGGCTCAGCAGCACGGTCGCGAGCGCCACGAAGAGGATGAGCAGGAGGACGACGGGTGTGATGCCACGCCAATTTCCTGTCATCACCCAGGAGATCGCGGGTGGCGAAGAGCCGCTCGGCGTGCCGTTGGTATAGACGAGCGAGAGCCCGGCGATGATGCCGTTCATGGCGAGCGTCATGATCAGCGGGAAGATGCCGAAGAGTGCGATGCCGATGCCGTTGATCGCGCCGATCAGCGCGCCTGCGAGCAGCACGGCCGGCACCGCCCAGAGGGCGGCTTCGTTCGACGCGCTCGCCCAGGAGGTCAGCAGGATGCCGGCGGCGGTGATGATGGCGGGCGGCGAGAGGTCCAGCCCGCCGCTCATGACGACCGCACCCTGGCCAAGCCCGAGCACCGCCAGGAAGGAAGCGAGCACGAGCAACGAATCGAGATAGGCGCCCGGCCGCACGCGGGCACCGAAGAGCAGCGCCATGACGATGAGCGTGAGCAGGAGCGCGGCCCAAACGGGTGCGGCAAAGCTCAGCGTGCCGGCATTGCGGGCGAAGAACCGGGGGATCGGCGCGCGCGGCAGGCTCGTGTCCGGCCGCAGCGGCGGGGGGACCACGGGCGTCGCCTGGCCTGCCACCTCGCGCCCCGCGCCCGCGTGCAGCCGCCGTCCGCGCAGCCGCGGCCAGACGAGGGAGCTGCCGCCCAGAGACTGGCTCAGCACCGCGGCGACCAGCAGCAGCCCCTCCACCACACTCGCATAATAGGTCGGCACATTGAAGACGAGCAGTAGGTTGACGACGAGCATCAGCGTCAGCGCGCCGAAGATCGCGCCGATCGGCGTGCCGCGCCCGCCGGCGAAAGACGTGCCGCCGAGCACGACGGCGACGAAGACCGGCAGCAGCAGCGGGCCGCCAACGGTCGGGTCGCCCGAGCCGGTCTGCGCGGTGAGGAGAAGACCGCCGCCGGCGTAGAAAACACCCGCCAGCACGAAGGCCCCGATGCGCACGGGGCGAAGCGGCACGCCCTTCATGCGCGCGGCCTCGGCATCGCTGCCCGCCGCATAGAGGTTGAGGCCGAAGCCCGTTCGGCGGATCAGGCTCCAGAGCGCGCCCGCCCCCGCCAGCACGAGCACCGGCGCCGGCAGCAGGCCCGGGATCGCGTTGCCGGTAAAGAATGTCGAGAAGCCCGACGGTACCTGCCCGCCCGGCTGCTCCAGCACGAGGAGCGCGACGCCCCCGACGATGAACATGGTGGCCAGCGTCACGATCACGGACTGCAAGCGCAACAACACCGTCAGCATGCCGTTGATGGCGCCGATCGCGCCACCCATGGCGAGGGCGAGCGCCGTCCAGAGCAGCATCGAACCCGGCGTCGCCTGCATATGCTGGGCAAGCAGGCAATTGGTCAGCGCGATCACCGCGCCCGCCGAGAGATCGAGCCCGCCGGCAATCACCACGATCGCCTCGCCCATCCCGGCAAGCGCGAGGGCCGCGGCGCTGCTCGCCGTGCTCGAGAGATCGTAGTAGCCGAGGCCATGCGCCGATTTCAGCGCAAGCAGTGCCAGCACCGCGAGGAAGGTGAGGATCGCGATGAGCAGGCCGGACTGGCGGCGGAGCAGGCGCGGCAGCGGCGCGCGGCGCGCGAAGGGCGGTGCGCTGGCACTCACGAGACCGCCTCCGCATGCCGCACGCCGGCCGGCACCTCCGCCCCCAGCATGGCCCGGCCGATTGCGTCTTCATCCATCGCCGCCGGCCCGAGTTCCGCGCCGATCGCGCCGCGATAGAGCACGAGCACACGATCCGCGAGCCCTATCAGTTCCGGCACCTCCGTCGAATAGAAGAGCACCGCGCCGCCGGCATCGGCGAAGTCACGCAACAGAGCGTAGATCTCGTGCTTGGTTCCGATATCGACGCCACGTGTCGGGTCGTAGGCGAGCAGGATCTTGCAGTCGGTCAGCAGCCATTTGGCGAGCACGATCTTCTGCTGGTTGCCGCCGCTGAAGGAGCCTGCGCGCTTGTGATGCGCGCGCGGATGCACGCCGAGCCGCGCGAAAGCGGCGTCGACCCGCGCGGCCTCCCGGCTTCGGTCGATGAGGCCGAAGCGCGTAAAACCATCGAGTGCCACGAGAGATGCATTCTCCCGCCCCGTCATGCTCAGCGCCAGGCCCTGGATCTTGCGATCCTCCGGTACCAGCCCGATGCCGGCGCGGATCGCATCGCGCGGGGAGCCGAGCAGCATCTCGCGCCCCCCCACCCTCACCCGGCCGCTGCTCATATGCCCGACGCCGAAAAGCGCGTTGAAAAGGTCGAGTTGGCCCATCCCTTCGAGCCCGGCAATACCGAGGATCTCGCCGGCATCGAGACGGAAGGAGACATCGCGCAGCCTGGGGCCCGCGGTCAGCCGCGCGGCCGCGAGAAGCGGGGGCTCGGCCGGCGGAGCGGGCACGCGGCGCGGCGGGAATGCCGCTTCGACCTGCCGGCCCATGACGAGCGAAAAGACCTCGCGATCGGCGATCACCTCTGTCCGATGCGTGCCGACATGCCTTCCGTTGCGCAGGATGGACAGCCGGTCGCAATAGGCCCGCACCTCCTGGATGCGGTGGGTGATGAGCAGGATCGTCGTGCCCTCGCCCCGCAGCTGCGCGATCCGCTCGCCGAGCCAGGCGACGTCCTGCGCCGCAAGCGCGGCCGAAGGCTCGTCCAGCAGTAAAATCTTCGGCCGCCGCGCGATCGCGCGGAGAATTTCGATCTTCTGGCGGAGCGAGAGATCGAGCGTGCGGATCTCCGCCTCCGGATCGATCTCCGGCAGATCGTAGGTGGCGAGAATTTCCTCAACCCGGCACCGCGCCGCCCGCCGATCGCGCCAGAGGCCGAACCGGCGCGGCGCATCTGGCAACAGAATGTTCTCGGCAACCGTCAGATCGGGGATGAGCGGGATTTCCTGAAAGGCGACTTCGATACCGCGCCTGCTCGACTCCGCACGGCTTGCCAGCGAGACCCGTTCACCGAAGATCTCGATGCCGCCATTATCGGGCCTTAGTAAGCCGCTCAGAATCTTGACGAGGGTCGATTTTCCCGCGCCGTTTTCGCCGAGCAGCGCATGCGTCTCGCCCGCTTCGACCGTGAGGCTCGCATCGGCGAGCGCGACCGTCGCGCCATATCGCTTGGTTATCGCATCGAGCGCGATCGCCGCAGGCATCGGCAGCCTTCCGCCCGCCTATTGCGCGGACGTCTGGTAGGCCTTTTCCGGCACGCCATGGAGTGCGGCCTCAAAACCGACCTCCGGCGTTGCCGGATCATAGATGGTGGCGAACCAGCCAGCTGGCACGAGAGTCGGGTCGAAGGTATTGCAGCCAGCCTTCAGCTCCGCCCAGCTTCCCGATTTGCAGAGCTTGATATTGTCGTTGGTAACGGCGTTGAGCGGCATCATGGTAAGCTTCGGAACCTTTTGCCCGTGCAGCACATCAAGGGCGAGCTTGAGTGCGAGCGCACCGGATGCCTCGTGGCTCTCCATCGAAATGCCCGGCGCACCCATCGGCTTATAGTACCCACCCGCGCCCGGCACGGTGCCGAGGGGCAACATCATGACGCGCATGCCATTGGTGCCTTCCGTGCCGCAGGGGATGAGGTGTTTGAGGCCCGCCTGCGCTTCGAGCGTCCAGGACTGGATGCAGGCAGTCGCCCCCCACACGCCCTGGATGTCCTTCCAGCTTCGCGTCGCCATCACCTCGGTCAGCGCCTTGCGGGCGACCGCCTGGCTCCACATGCCGTTCGGCTCGGCGACGATCTTGATCTTCGGATATTTGGCGAAGACGGCGTGCGCCGCCTTGTTGCGGTCGGTATCGACAGACGTGCCGGGCACGCCGGTGACGAAGATGAGGTTGCCCTGGTAGTTCATGGCTTTGGCGACCCATTCGGCACTCTGCGTCGCGAGCTCCTTCTGGTCGGTCACCACGTTGTAGGCGCAAGGAGCCGTCACCCGCGAGTCATAGGCGAAGACGACGACGTGGTGGGAGCAGGCGTTCTCGATCACCGGGTTAAGCGCGGTCGGCGAGATCGGATAGACGATGATGGCATCGGCCCCCGCCTGCACCATGGCGTTGATCTGCTGGATCTGCCGCTGCACCACGGGGCCTGCCACCTGGATCTGTAGATCGACCTCATTGGCATGGGCCTTTGCCATGGCAACCACCATGTTGCGCGCTTCCGCCTGCCAATCATTGCCGACGTAGCTCATGCTCAGGAAGACCTTGTATTTATGGGCCGCCGTGGCCGAAGCCGGGGTCACGAGGCCTGCGCCGGCGCAGAGCCCGGCCAAGAGGGCAAGGCCTTTAAAGAAGCCGCGGACCGTCATCGTCTTTTCTCCTCCCAGCGCGGGCAGCCGATCTGCACAGCCCTGCCTCTGTTCTTTTTGTTGCAGCTGCTACCAATGCACCATCGGCAGGCCGGGGACGGGCGCCCGGAAATAGCCGATGCGCACGCCCTTCAGATTGCCGACATAGACGGTGCGCAGATCGGGGCCGCCGAAAGTGACGCTCGTGAGCCAAGGCCCGGTTTCGCCGCCGGTCGCGGTGATGAGGTCGGGCGTCACGGCATCATGCCGAAAGGCGTCCATCAGCGCCGCACCCGCCGCACTGCCATGATCATCGTCGAGGATGATGCGAAGTTCGCCCTCCGGCGTGATAGCGAACACCCGATCGGTGAAGATATGCGTGCCCCAGAGATTGCCGTAGGCATCGAAGGCGATGCCGTCGATCAGCGCGCCGTGATCGGCCGGGCCAAAGGTCTCGCGCGCGGTCGCCTCGGCGCGGTCATTGATGCGGAGCCGGGTGATGCAGGGCCCGCAGGTTTCGACCACATAGAGCCATTCCTCCGCGGCATCGAAGCGGATTTCGTTGGTGAAGCGGAAGCCGTCCGCGACGATGCGAAGCGCGCGCCCATCGTAAACCGCAACATAGCCATCAGCCACCTTGGGGCTGATCGCGCGCATCCAATCCTTGATGCGGGTCGAGATCGTCAGCCAGATACGATCCTTGCTGTCCCGCAGGACGAAGTTGACCTTCCCGATCGCGGCCCCCTCGATCCTGTCGATCAGCACGCGGGTTTCGCCGCCGCGCGTCATGACTTCCAGCCGGTCGGTGCCGAAATTCGCGATCAGGATATCGCCGTTGCGCGCGAAGGCGAGGCCGTTCGGCAGCGTGCCTGTGGTATAGCGCGTCGCTTCGTCTGCGGTATTTGCGAAACCGCTGGCCGCCTGCTGGGTGATGAGATGCTGCGTGCCATCGGGCCGGATATGCACCACGCCGCCGCGCGCATCGGCCGTCCACAGCGATCCGTCCCGCTCGGCGAGGATGCATTCCGGCCGCTGCAGACCCTCCCCGATATAGGAGAGATCGTGGGAGGAGACGGTAAAGCCGTCGAGCGGGTTTGCCCGGGAACGCAGCACCGATGACATGCCTGCCACCTCCCTGCAATGCCGCGGCTCACGGCCCCTGGTGGCCGCGCGCAGCTTGTTATTGGACGTTCGTCCAAGTTCTAGAAGCCTCATCCCCGCACGTCAAGCAGCCGCGCGCGCCGGTCCGCCGCTTGCGGCGCGCAGCCCCTGCCGCTGGACCCTGCGGCAGGCGGGGGCTAGAAGCGGAGGCGAAGGTCAGGGAATCGATGGCAGTCGCAAAGCTCGCATCTTCTTCCGCCACCGCGGCCGATCGTGGGGCCGCCCGGGCGCCGGCCCGCGGGCGCGATACCAAGGCGCTCATCCTCAATGCCGCCGAGGCGCTTTTCTCGGTGCACGGCTATGATGGCGTCTCGATGCGCGCGATCACCGATCGCGCCGGGGTCCGCCTCGCCTTGGTGACCTATCATTTCGATACCAAGGAATTGCTTTTCGAAGCGGTCATCGCGCGGCGCGCCGAAGTCCTCAACGAACGGCGGCTGGCCGCCCTCGGCCTCGTTCTCGCCCACGGCAAGCCGAGCTTGCGCGAGATCCTCGAAGCCTTCATGCGGCCCTATCTCGATCTCCGCGTTTCGCATGATGCCGGCTGGCGCAACTACAGCCTGCTCATCGCGCAGCTGGCGCAAACCAATCGCTGGCTGCCGCTCGTCGATCGCTATTTCAACCCGACCGCGCAGGTCTTTCTCGCCGCCTTCTGCAACGCTTTGCCCAAGGCGCCGCGCCCCCGCGTTTCGCGCTGCTTCGTCTTCGCAATCCAACTCATGGTGAGCGAGCTTGCCGGCAATGGCCGCGTCGATACGCTCTCCGACGGTGTGCTCGACAGCGACGACGTGAAGGCGGTCTACGAGGATATGATCCCCTTCCTGCTCGGCGGGTTCGAGCGCTTGCTGCAAAAGCCCCCGGCGGCGCCCCGCGCATGATGAGTGCGCCCGATGGGTTGGACGTTCGTCCAAGCAGCCCTGCATTCCCTCCAGCGATGAAAAGAGAGACCCTATGAGCATCAGCTTCGCGGGCAAGGTCGCGATCGTCACCGGCGCGGGCGGCGGGCTTGGGCGGAGCCATGCGCTCGGGCTTGCCGCGCGCGGTGCCCGCCTCGTCGTCAACGATCGCGGGGCCGATGGAGCGCCGCCGCCTGCCGCCCTCAAGGTCGTGGCCGAGATCGAGGCGGCGGGCGGCACGGCCATCGCCGACGGCGCCGATGTCACCAAGCCCGAGCAGGTGGCCGCGATGGTGGCGAGCGCCGAGCGGGCCTGGGGCCGCGTCGATGTCCTCGTCAACAACGCCGGCATCCTGGCTGACAAGAGCTTCGCCAAGATGGAGCTTGCGGCGTTCGAGCGCGTGCTCGCCGTGCATCTCGCAGGCGCCGTCCATTGCAGCAAGGCCGTCTGGGAGGGGATGCGCGCGCGGGGCTATGGGCGGATCGTCTTCACCACCTCGTCCTCTGGCCTTTACGGCAATTTCGGCCAGGCGAATTACGGCGCGGCGAAGGCGGCGCTCATCGGCCTGATGAATGTGCTGCATCTCGAAGGCGAGAAATACGATATCCGCGTCAATGCGCTGGCGCCCATGGCGCTGACACCGATGACCGAGGGGCTGTTCTCGTCCCGCGAAGCGGCGCTGCTCTCGCCCGAGGCGGTGACACCCGCGGTCCTCTTCCTGGCGAGCGACGGGGCACCTTCCCGCACCATTCTCGGCGCCGGCGCCGGGGTCTTCGCCGTGACGCACATTGCCGAGGCGCCGGGCCGCTATCTTCCGCCGGAAGACCGCACGCCGGAAGGGATTGCAGAACATTGGGCCGAGATCAGCCGGCTGGCAGGCGCCGCCCCCTTGCATGATGCCTTTTCGCAATCCCGCAAATACGTGGCCCTGGCGACGGCGAAGGCCGACGCGCCCGGCTGAGACGCCGCCCGCCCAAGGGGGATGCCAAATCCCGCGCCATGGCGTAAGGGGCGGGCATGAGTGGGTGGACATGAGCTGGTCAGGGCACAGGCGAGGCTATCACCACGGCAATCTGCGGGAAGCGCTGGTGGAAGCCGCGCTCGCGCTGATCGCCGAGGGCGGCCCGGCAGCCTTTACGGTGGCCGAAGCCGCGCGCCGCGCCGGCGTCAGCCCCGCCGCGCCCTATCGCCACTTCAAGGATGCCGAGGCGCTGCTCGCCGAGGTGGCACTCCGCGGGTTCGACAAGCTGGCCGCGCGGCTGGAAGAGGCCGCCGCCAACGCCGAACCCGGCCGCTGGCAGGGTTTCGAGGCGATGGGCCTCGCCTATCTCGATTTCGCCCGGCGGGAGCCCGCCTTCTATGCTGCGATGTTCGAGGCGCGGCTGGACGAGGCGGCGCATCCCGGCCTGCTGCTGGCGAGCGAGCGGGCTTTCGCCGTGCTGCGGAACGCGGCAGATCTCCTCGCCGCCTCCTTCCCCAAGGAGCGGCGGCCACCCGCGCTGATGATCGCCCTTCATGTCTGGGCGATGTGCCACGGCATCGCCTCCCTCTTCGGCCGGCAGGATGCCGGGCGGCGCCGCCTGCCCATGGCACCCGAGGAACTGCTCGAAGCCGGCCTTCTCGTCTATCTGCAAAGCCTCGGCCCGTCCGCCAGAGCGTGAGCGCCGCCGCAAGTCCGCTTGACGGAGGATCGCGGTGCCGTCTAATGTAAATGTGCTTTACATTCACATGGGAGCCTTCATCAATGTCGGGCGCCAATCAGGCTTATGGCGGCAGCACCTCTCCTCCCTGGTCGCAGGACGAGCGGCTCTGGGCCCTCTGGTCGATCTCGCGGCCGCTGCTCGGCGCCGCCGCCATCCTCGGCTTCATCCTGTGGTGGCCGATCGGCTTCGCGCTGCTCTTTCTCGCGATCTATAACCGCCGCCTCGGCCGCATCTTCTTCGGCGGGCCGCGGGGTGCGGGCGGCTTCTGCGGCGGCGGCGGCCGCTCCGCGCGCTGGGCGGCGGCGCGCTCCGCCTGGTGCGGGCCGGCCGGCCGCTCCAGCGGCAACCACGCCTTCGACGACTATCGTGCAGCCACACTGCGCCGGCTGGAAGAGGAGCAGGAGGAATTCGCCTCCTTCCTCGATCGTCTGCGCTTCGCCAAGGACAAGGCGGAGTTCGACCAGTTCATGGCCGAACGCCGCCAGCGCGGCAGCGGCGCCGCGCCTGAGGAGCCGCAAGCCTCGCCCGGCTGAAGCCCCAGCCCGGACCCCCGCGCACGCCCCCTGTCACTCCGGCAGGATGGCGACCGCGCGGGTCCACCCGGCGGAAGCCGCGCGGATCTTCACCGGAAAGCAGGAGACGAGGAAGCCCTTGGCCGGCAGGGCCTGCAGATTATGCAGCTTCTCGATCTGGCAATAGCCGATCTCCCGCCCGGCCTTGTGGCCTTCCCAGATCAGCCCGGCATCGCCGGTTTCGGCGAAGCGCCGGGCGGTATGGCTGAAGGGCGCATCCCAGCTCCAGCCATCGGTGCCGACGACGCGAACGCCTTGCGCTGCCAGATGCAGCGTCGCTGCCCGGCCGAAGCCGCAGCCGCTATGGATGTAATCCGCCTCCCCATAGCGGCTACCGGCGCGGGTATTGGCGAGCACGATGTCCAGCGGGCTGAGCTGATGCCCGATCCGCGCGAGTTCCGCATCGATATCCGCAGGCTGCACGACATAGCCATCCGGCAGGTCTCGGAAGTCGAGCTTCACGCCGGGCTGGTAGAACCATTCGAGCGGCAGTTCGTCGATCTTGGCGGCAGGCTGCCCGCGATCCATGGTCGGGTGATAATGCCATGGCGCATCGACATGCGTGCCGTTGTGGGTAGATAGCGTCACCGTCTCCACCGCCCAGCCCTGGCCGTCCGGCAAATCCTCGGGCTTCAGCCCTGGAAAATAGGCGGCGATGGCAGCCGCCGTCTCCCCATGCCCGTGATAGGTGATGGAGACTTTCTGCTGCGGCGGATCGGCCGGCACGTCATTTTCGAGCGGAATGGAAATGTCGATCAGCCGGCGGGGCATGGGGCGGTATCCTCGAACTGCGTGGCGACGGGTGACGGTGCCGCGCTCAACGCCGGGCGGCGATCTCCGCCGCCCCCGGCCCGGTCATCAGAACCTTGATGGAATCGAGCGAGTTGGCAAGGCGGATCGCCTCATCCCAGTCCGCGAAGCCATAGGCGTGCGTCACGATACCCTTGGAGGTGACGAGCCCACGCGCCAGCAGGTCGATCGCAATCGGATAGCAATAGGGACCGAGATGGGCGCCCCGCACGTCCAGCTCCTTGCGATCGCCGATGATCGACCAATCGACGGAGGTCTCCTTGCCGAAGACCGAGAACTCCACGAACCGGCCGAGCTTGCGGATGAGCGTGAGGCCCTGCGTCACCCCCGAGGGCGAGCCCGTCGCCTCGATATAGACATCGCAGCCATAGCCGCCGGTCGCGGCGCGGACGATCGCCTCCGCATCCTCCTCCGCCGGGTTGATCACGATATCTGCGCCGAAGCCCCGCGCGAGTTCCAGCCGCTCGGGCACCATGTCGATGACGATGAGCTTCTTCGGCGTCTTGAGCTTCGCCACTTGCACCATCATCAGCCCGATCGGCCCGGCGCCGGCGATGACCAGCACATCATCGAGCTGGACATCGCCGCGCTGCACCGTGTGGATCGCGCAAGCCAAGGGCTCGATGATCGCGGCATCCTCGAGCGACAGTTCCGGCGGGATGACATGCACGCGCGCCGTGCGCGGGATGAGCATATAGTCCGACATGCCGCCATCAGCGACATCGCGCTGGAAGCCGAAGATGTTGTGCACCTCGCACATCCAGTAGCTGCCGCTGCGGCAATAGCGGCAGCGGTCACAGGGCACGATCTGCTCGGCGATCACCCGATCGCCCTGCTTGACGCCGAAATGCGCGGCGGCCTCTGGCCCCAGTTCGTCCACCACGCCGAAGAATTCGTGGCCCGGCACCACGGGCGCCTTCACCCAGGGGTTCTTGCCCCAGAACATGGCAGCGCCCGACCAGCATTTGCAGTCGCTCGCGCAGATGCCGCAAGCGGCGATGCGGATGACCATTTCGCCTGGCCCCGCCACGGGGCGCGCCTTCTCCTCCACCCGATAATCCTCGGGCCCGTGGCAGACGATCGCGGTCATCCGGTTGTTCGGCAGGCTCATGGTCATACCCTCTCTGCAAGATTGCGGGTGGCGGCAGCCGGCATGCCCCCATGCAGGAGCGCCTCGCCGCTCGCCGCATCGAAGAGGTGCAGCGCCGCCGGATCGAAGCCGATCGGGATCAGCGTGCCGGCGCGCGCGGCCACGCGCTGATAGGAGACGGCGACGAGCAGCCGGCCAGCCATGTCGAGTGCGACATGCGCCTCGTCCCCCAGCCAGTGGTTGGAAATCACACTCGCCCGCCACGCCCCGTCTCCGAGCGTGATGGCATGCGGCCTGAGCCCGAGGGTAACGGCCGTGCCCGGCGGCGGCAGTGGCAAGCCAGGCAGGCCGATGCGCACCGCGCCCTCGCCTTCAAGCCGCAACCCGGCCCCTTCGACCACAGCCGCCAATGCGTTCATCGGCGGCTCGCCAAAAAAGGTGGCGACGAAGAGGTTGGCCGGCCGCTCACGCAGTTCGTCCGGCGTCCCGTATTGCTGCAACACACCGCCCTCCATCACGGCGATGCGGTCCGCCATCGCATTGGCCTCGGTCTGGTCATGGGTGACGAGCACGGAGGTGAGCCCGCGCGCCCGGGTAAGCGCTTTGACGCGGCCGCGCAGCACGGCGCGCAGCTGGGGTTCGAGCTGGCCCATCGGCTCATCCAGCAGGTGCAGCTCGGCATCGCGGGCAAGCGCGCGGGCGAGCGAGGCGCGCTGCTGCTGGCCGCCGGAAAGGCCCGCCGGCTTGCGCCCCAGGATAGGCTCGATCTCCAGCAGCTCGGCCAGTTCGCGCACCCTTTGGCGCGGATCGAGGCCGGCACGCGCGGTCAGGCCGAAGCCGATATTCTCCGCAACCGTCAATGGCGGGTAGAGGGCATAGCCCTCGAAGGCCATGGCGACGCGGCGCTGCGCCGGGGGCAGCCCGTCGATCCGCCGGCCGCCGAGCGCGATGCGCCCCTCCGTCACCGCCTCGAAGCCGGCGATCATGCGCAGCGTGCTCGTCTTGCCGCAGCCGGAGGAGCCGAGAAGGGCGATGAATTCGCCATCCGCGATCTGCAAGGACAAATCGCTCACGGCTCGCGCCGGGCCACGGCCATAGATTTTGGTGACGTGGGCGAGTTCAAGCATCAGGCGGCCTCCCGCGCCGGGCTGCCCGCATCCGGGGCCAGTAGCCCGCTCTCGGCATCGTAGAGCAGAGCGGTTTCAGGGTCCGGCCGAAACCAGACGGTGCTGCCGGTTGCAGGCGGCATGCCGATGAGGCTCGCGAGGATCTCCTCCCCCGCCGCGTTGCGCAGAAGCAGCACCACTTTGCCATGCAGCGGGGTCGTCGCGGCAACCGTGGCCGGCACCGCCCCTTCGGTCGGGGTTTCGAAGAGGGCGATGCTTTCCGGGCGAAGCCCCAGCAGCGCCGCACGGCCGGCGATGGCGGCCATCGGGCGCAGCCGCATCTCAAGCCCGAGCGCCGAAAGGCTGAGCGTTTCGCCAGAGGCTTGCGGCCGGCAGGGCAGAAGGTTGAGCGGCGGATCGCCGAACAGCCGGGCAGCGGCCAGGGTGGCGGGCGCCGCATAGACGCGCTCCGGCGTATCGACCTGCACGATCCGGCCTGCGATGAGCACGGCGATCCGATCGCCAAGGGCCATCGCCTCGCGGTAATCCTGCGTCACGTAGATGGCGGCGGCCTCCATGCGGCGCAGCAGGCGCGGCAGTTCCATGCGCATCTCGTAGCGGAGCTTGGCGTCCACATTGCGCAGCGGGTCGTCCATCAGCAAAACCTTGGGCGCGGCGACGAGCGCGCGGGCCAGCGCGGTGCGCTGCTTCTGGCCGTTGGAAAGGGCCCGCGGCTGTTGGCTCAGCACATGCTCGATCTTGAGCAGGCGGGCGATCTGGCCGACCTTCTCCGCCACCTCGGGCTCCGCCAGCCGGCGCGCGTGCAGCGGGCTCGCGATATTCTCCCGCGCCGACATATGAGGGTAGAGCGCGAAGTTCTGGAAGGCGACGCCGATGCCGCGCCCCTCCGGCCCGACTTGGGAGACATCGCGGCCGCCGATCACCACCCGCCCGCGCGCATTGGGGTCAAGCCCGGCGATCGCCCGCAGCAGCACCGTCTTGCCGGCGCCCGAAGGGCCGAACAGCACCAGGGTCTCACCGGGCGCGACCGCGAGATCGACGCCGTGGAGAACCTCGGTCTTGCCGAAGCCCGTGCGGATCCCCTCGATCCGCAGGCCCTCTATGGGCAGCATCGCGCTCATCCTTTCACCGCCCCGAGGCTGAGGCCTTCGACCAGCCAGCGTTGCGCATAGAGCGCGAGGGCGAGGGTCGGGAGGACGGACAGAACGATGGCGGCGGCGATGATGCCATACTGAATGCCGGACGCCGTGACGAAGGCCAAGGCGCCGACGGTCACCGGCTGCTTGTCGGCCGAGGCCAAGACCAGCGCGAAGACGAAATTGTTCCAGGCGAAGATGAAGGAGAGCAAGGCCGCCGCCGCGATGCCTGGGCCGGCGAGGGGAATGGCGATCCTGGTGAAGGCCCGCCACCAGGAATGACCATCGACCCGGTAGGCGTATTCGATATCGGGGCTCGCATCCTCGAAATAGCCGCGCACGATCCACAGGATGAGCGGCAGGCAGATGAGCTGATAGATCCAGACCAGGCCGAGATAGGTGTTGCTGAGGCCGACATCCTGAAAATAGAGGCTGAGTGGCAGCAGCACGAGCAACGGCGGGGCGAAGCGGAAGGAGAGCAGAGTGAAGGCGATATCCTCCCGCCCGCGAAAGCGAAAGCGCGCGAAGGCATAAGCCGCCGGCACCCCGAGCACGAGCGAAACCGCAACGGAGCAGACCGAGAGCAATACCGAATTCCAGAGATTGTGCAGGAAGGTGATGTTGATCACCCCGGTTGCCGTGATGAGCTTGCCGGAAAGCAGCGCCACGTAATTCTGCAGCGTCAGATGCGGCGTCAGCGTCGGCGGCACACGCAGGACCGTCTCATTCGTCTCGAAGGACATGAGCAGGATCCAGAAGATCGGGAACAGGAAAAAAATCACGACGACGGCGAGGGTAATGCCTCGCAGCACCCGCAACAACCTGTCACGCCAGGCCATGAGACCGCTCCCTCAGCTTCGTCCACTGCTTCACGAAGACCTGGCTCAGCACATAGGTGATCGCCCAGAGCACCATGAGGATGGCGGCCGATCGGCCGACATTGGTGTAGGAAAAGAATTCGAGATAGGCCCGCACCTGGAAGACGAGCAGGCTATTGCCGGGGCCGCCCTGCGTCATCGCATAGATGATGTCGAACTGCTGGATGCTGTCGAGCGTGCGGAACAGGACGGCGGTAAAGAGGAAAGGAGTGAGCATCGGCAACGTGATGCGCAGGAAAACGAAGCCGGCATTGACCCCGTCGAGCTTCGCCGCCTCGAAAGGCTGCTGCGGAAGCGAGCGCAGCCCCGCCAGCAGCAGGATCATCATGAAGGGCGTATAGACCCAGATATCGACGAGCACGACGGTGAACATCGCCGTGTGCGGGCTCGACGCCCATTTGAAATCGGTGACCCCGAGCAGCGAGATCAGCCAGCTCAGCACCCCGAAGCCGGGATTGGTCATCAACTTCCACATCAGCGCCGCAATCGCCGGCGCCGTCATCAGCGGCATGAGCAACGCGATCGAGATGATATTGTTGAGCCGCGTGCGCTCGCGCAGCAGAAGCGCGATGCCGAGGCCGAGCAGAAGCTCAAGCAAGACCGTTGAAACGGTGTAGATGAAGGAGACCTCGATGGTGTTCCAGAAGTCGGGATCGGTGAAAAGGCTGATGTAGTTGCCGAGCCCGATAAAGCCCCGCAGATAGGGCATCGAGAGGTTGTAGCGTTCCAGACTGTACCAGACAGCGGTGACGAAGGGGATGAGAATGCCGATGCAGACGAGCAGAGCCGGTAGGCTGAGCAGATAGGGCAGCGCACGCGGCAGCCACGGCCGGCGGGGCGCGAGAGGTGGTGCGAGGCTTGGTTCGCTCATACTCTTCTCCGAAAGCAGCGCGCAGCCGGAACC
Organism: Acidisoma sp. C75; assembly: GCF_054665095.1. Lineage (NCBI taxonomy): Bacteria > Pseudomonadati > Pseudomonadota > Alphaproteobacteria > Acetobacterales > Acidocellaceae > Acidisoma > Acidisoma sp. C75. Next base: position 265,133 of record NZ_BAAFHD010000002.1, on the reverse strand, counting down.
TCAGTCCCGGCCGCGCGGCAGGTCATCAGCCGAGGCCGGCCTCGCTCATCTGGCGGTTGGTCGCCTCGGCCAGTTGATCGAGCCCCTCGTTCACCGGCACCTGCTTCGCCACCATGCGCTGCAGGGCGGCCGCCCAGTCGGTCGTCACGTTGAAGAAGAGCGGCTGCGGCGTGAAGTAGATTTTCGCATCGGGCGAGGTAACCTGGTAGGTCTCCAGGAAGCCGGGCACCTTCTCCTTCATGTGGGACTGGAACTCAGGGTCCTTCCAGATACTCGCGCGCACCGGGTCGATCATGTCATGATCGCGCGCGCCGAAGAGCAGATGATCGGTGCCGGTCGCCCATTGCATGAAGAGCCAGGCGGCATCCTTGCGCCGCGAGAAGTTCGACATGGCGAGCGACCAGATCCAAACGTTCGAGGTCGGGTGGCTCATCGCCGGGTTCGGGGCGATCGGAGCGAAACCGAGTTGACCCTTCATCTTCGTGGCGCCCGTCGCTGTGAAGTAGCCGAGGCTGTCGGCATCGTAGATCATGCCGGAGGTTCCGGCGCCGAGATCCGCACCCACTTCGTACCAGGTATAGGTCGCCCAGTTCTTCGGGCCGCTATCCTGCACCATCTTGACGAACTGCGCCGTGAACTCTTTCGATTCCTTCGAGTTGACGGCCGATTTCAGCTTGCCTCCGGCTACCGTGAAATCACGTGCGCCGAAATTCGCGTAGCCCGAGAGGAAGCCCGGGTGGATTGTGGCCCAGGAGCGGCTACCGCGCACGCCCACGCCATACATGCCGTTTCCGCCCTGCTGGGTGATCGTCGCCGCGGTCGTCATCAACTCTTGCATGTTCTTGGGCGGGCTGAGCTTGAGCCGGTCGAAAACCGGCTTGTTGTAGGTCAGCATATAGACTTCGAACCCCCAAGGGAGCGCCCATTGCTTGGCGCCCGGCCCACCCAGCGCATCGCCCGGCTTGCCGGACCAACTGTCCGAGGCCCGGAGATTGGGCAGGATATCCTCCCAGTCGTAATTGGGCGCGACCTTCGACTTGTCCTGCAGGAACTCGTTCATATCAACGAGCCAGCCCGCCGGTCCATATTGCCAGGTCTGGTACGCGCCGGTCATGAAGGCATCGTATTCGGTGGAGCGGGAGGAGAGTGCCGCCGTGACTTTATCGAAATACACGTCCTCGGGGAAAATGTCGTAGGTGACATTCATGCCCGTCAGCTTCTTGAAGGAATCCAGATCCGCGATCATCGAATCGGCATAAGGATGCTTGTTCAGAAGCAGCTTCAGCGTCTTGCCCTTATGCGCCTGCCAGTTGAAGTCCGCCGCGAGGGCGCGGGTGGCAGCGGCATTCACCATCATGTCGGCCATCGCGGCCGTGACGCCCAGGGCGCCGAGCCGACGCATCAACTCGCGCCGCCCGATCCCGCGCGCCACGAAGTTGGCGCAGAGGTCTTTTGCTTTCTCGTGCATCTCTCTCTCCTCGCTTATTGTTATGAAGGATGGGTTGCATCCGCCCCTGGCCGCCAGCGCCGCTGCTCGGCCGTCACGGCGGCCGGGGCGATGGCGTTGGCCGGGGCCAAGGGGGCGATGGCGCGGTAGTGCCGGCGAAAAACCCGCGGCGCCATGCCCTTATGGGCCAGGAACTGTCTGTTGAAGTTTGAAAGGTTGTTGAACCCAACACGAAAGCAGATATCGGCGATACTGCTGTCGTCGGCGATCAGCATCTCGCAGGCCAGCTTGATCCGCATGTCATTGACGTAGTGAACGAAGCTCACGCCCGTATGGCGGCGAAACGCGCGGGAAAAAGCGGCGAGGCTGTAGCCGCTCAGCTGCGCCATCTCCGATTCCTGCAGCTTCGATTGAAAATTATGGGCGATGTAGTCGAGCACGAGGTTGAGCGGCTGGGCCATATAGGTCGCCGGGTCGGGGCGATAGTTCCGGCTGGAGAGGATGCGCTTGCCGGTCGATCGCTGCAGCAGATCGAGCAGCGCGAAGAACAGGGCAAGACGGCGAACCCCGCGGGCGGCCAGTAATTCGCGCAGCAGCGGCTCGGCCTTGCGTCCATCCTCCGCCGAGAATTCGACACCGCGCCCGGCATCGCGCAGCAGATCGCCGACTGCGGCCATCTCGGGGAAGGCATTCAGGCAGCCTTGCACAAAATCCTCGCCGAATTGCACGATGAGGCCGCGCTCCGGCACGCTCGCTCCGGGCGGCACGTCGCTGATCCAGTTATGTGGCAGATTGGGTCCGGTCAGGATGAGATTGCCCGGCTCAAAAGTCCCCACATGATCGCCGACGAACGCGCGGCCGCTCGTTGCGGTAACAAGATGGATTTCGTACTCTGGGTGAAAGTGCCAGCGCACCGTGCGATAGGGATAGCCATGCGCCCAGGCGGCGAAAGACACATCCGTGTGCAGGCTGACGATTTCTCGATCAGGCTGCATCGACGGCATGCTCCAGCAATACCGAGAATTTCGGCACACTCTTCCTCCCCTTACGGGAGGGTTTCTTCGCCCCTCCGCGTGTTCGAGCCGGCGCAGTCTATCTGCATATCAACCTCTCTTTCTACATCACGAGGCGCACGAAATTGATACTTTTTTGCCCGCGCCGGTCCTGCTCACGCAGCCGTGCCAGCGGCCTCCTGGCGGAGCCAGACGAGCATTTCACCGGGCTCACGATTGTCCCAGGCGAAATAGGGAACCGCGCGCAGCGGGGCCGCGCGGCGGCGCGGGGCGGCAGCACTGTAGAGGGCGCCCTCCGCCGGCTCTTCCCGCCAGGCCTCGGCCGCCAAGGCCACCACGCCCTCCAATCCGCTTGCGCTCTCGCAGCGAAACCGGGCGCCGGCGGGAAGCACGAGGCTGTTGAGCGCCGCCCCGTTATCCTGCTCTTCCAGGCAAAAGACGAGCGGCCCGCGGGTGAGCGCGACGCGGCCCTGGTTGGCCCCTACCGCGGGATGGCTCCAGAGCCTGCGCACCGCCATGGGCAGGTCGATCGCGAGATGATCGCCAAGGCGCCATTCGCGATCGATCGCGACATAGCCGGAAGGGGCAAGCGGTTCGGCCGGGATCGGCTTGCCGTTGAGGGTTATCCGCGCACCGCTGCACCAGCCAGGCACACGCAAGTGAAGGGTGAAGCGCACCGCCTCGGCCGGCTCGACGGTGAGGCGCACCGCGCCCTCCATCGGGTAGCGCGTCTCCTGCCGCAAGCGCACGGCCGTGCCTGCCACCTCCAGCCGCGCATCGGACGCCATATAGAGATGGACTGCAACCTCCCGCTCGGCAACGCCATAGGCATAGGTGCCGATCGAAGCCACGAGTCGGGCGATATTGGGCGGGCAGCAGGGGCAACGATGCCAGATCCAACGATGATGGGCGCCCCGGCTCTCCAGCGGATTGTCATAGAAGAAGCGCGCGCCGTCTCGCGAAAGGCCGACCAGCGCGCCGTTATAGAGCGCCTGCTCCATCACATCCGCGTAGCGACGGTCGGGGCCCCGGCCGAGCATGCGGCTCGCCCAGAAGACGAGCGCCACCGCCGCGCAGGTTTCGGCATAGGCAGTGGCATTCGGCAGATCGTAATCATAGGTCAGGCCCTCATTATGCGCTGATGGGCCGAAGCCGCCGGTGACATAAAGGTTGCGGCCGGTCAGATGATCCCACAAAGCATCGAGCGCCGGGCTCAGCGTGTCGTCTCCGAATTCGGCGGCGACATCGGCCATGCCGGCGTAGAGATAGGCCGCACGTACGGCATGCCCCACCACCTTGCGCTGGGCGCGCACCGGCAGATGCGATTGGCTGTATTCGTAACTGCCGAAATAATACGCGGCCGGATCGGCCCCGCGCGCCCGCGCTTCGATATCGAAGTAATGCGGCTCGGTCCCGCGCGCGTCGATGAAGAAGCGCGCAAGCTCGAGGTAGCGCCGCTCGCCCGTCGCCCGCCCGAGCTTGACGAGTGCGAGTTCGATCTCCGGATGGCCGCAATAGCCGGGAATCTGCCCCGCGCCCGGCCCGAGAACGCGTGCGATATGATCGGCATAGCGGCTCATGATATCGAGGAAGCGGCGCTTGCCGGTCGCCTGGAAATAGGCGACCGCGCCTTCGATGAGATGGCCCGCATTGTAGAGTTCATGGCAATCTCGCAGATTGGTCCAGCGCTTTCCGGGCTCGATGCGCAGATACCAGGAATTGAGGTAGCCATCCTCGGCCTGCAGCCGGGCATAGGCATCGACTATGCCGTCGATCCGCGCTTCGAGCGCCGGGTCGGGCCGCCGGATGAGGCTATAGGCGGCGGCTTCGATGCTCTTGCCGAAATCCGAATCCCAGAACATCTGGGTGGAGACCGTGCTGTTATCACCCTGAAACGGAATGCGCAGGCCGGGATTGGGCCGCGCAGGGTCGATCTGATCGAGCATGCCGGCGGCGAAGCAGCGGTCGAGCAGGGTATGGACGGTCACGGAAGCGACGATATCAATCCACGTGCCGAAGAAGCCGTCCACACCAATCTGATGCACGCCAAGCGGACGGAAGGGCGCAGGCGGAGCCGCGGAGTCGGTCTGATCGTTCACGAAGACATCTCCCTTGCGGATATCGGCCGTCACTTGACGGAGCCGGCGGTCAGACCGCGGATGTAGTAGCGTTGTAGAAACAAGAACAGAAGCAGGCAGGGCACCATCATCACCGTCACGCCCGCCTGCACCGCACCCCAGTCGATCGAGCCAAAGCGCCCGGACTGCACAACGATCATCAGCACGGGTAAGGTGTATTTGCTTTGGTCGGAGAGGAAGATGAGGGCAGCAAGGAAATCGTTCCATGCGTAGAGAAAGGCGAAGAGGCCAACCGAGATGGTGCCGGGAAAGACCAGCGGCGTCATCACGCGCAGTAGCATGCCGAGATCAGCGAGCCCATCCAGCCGGGCCGCTTCCTCGATCTCACGCGGCACCGTATCGAAAGCATTGCGCATCATGAAAACGGAGAACGGCAACTGCACCGTTGAATAGACGAAGACGAGGCCGAGCAGACTGTTCTGCAGCCCGAGCTTGACGAGGATGAGGAACAGCGGCGTGAGGATGGATTGAAACGGCACCATGATCGTCGCGAGGATCAGGATGAAGATCGGCGCCTTGAAGGGAAAGCGGAATCGCGAGAAGGCATAGCCCGCCAGGGTAGCGACGAAGACGGTCAACGCCGCCGTGCCGAGGGCGACCATGAGGCTGTTCGCGATATAATGCAGAATGCCGCTGCCGAGCGCATCGAGGCGGCGATAGCTCGCGATGCTGAGGCCGCTCGCCGACCATGGCGGGAGAGGCGGCGCACCGGCATCGCGCGCCGGGCGGAAGGCGGCGAGCACGGTGAAGACGATCGGCGCCAGGAACAGCAGGCCGACAATGCAGCATGTGGCGTGAAAAAGGATATGCGGCGGGCGGAGCGCCTTCCGTCGCGGCCGCGCCAAGCGCTCCGCGCTTTTGGCAGGCGGTGCCAGGGTCAGGCTCATCGCAGATCCTCCCGGTCTCGCAGCAGCCAGAGTTGCGCGCCGCTCAAAACCATGAGGATGCCGAGCAGCACGACGGAGAGGGCCGCGCCATAGCCCAGCCGGAAAGACACGAAAGAGGTGTTGAAGATCCAATAGACCGCGGTCATCGTCTCGTTCTGCGGGCCACCCGAGAGGATGATGTAGAACTGATCGAAGGCCAGCATCGAGCCGGTGATGCAGAGGATGAGCGCGAGCGCCAGCGGCCTGCGGACCAGCGGCAGGGTGATGAAGCGGAAGCGTTGCAGCGCGGATGCGCGGTCAATCCTGGCTGCCTCGTAGTAGTCACCCGGGATGGATTGCAGACCGCTCATGATGATCACCATGTAGAAGCCTGCCATCTTCCAGACGACCATGATGACGACAGACCAGAAGGCCGGCTCGAACCGCGCCAGCAGGTTGATCCGCTGCCGCTGGCCAAGGATCGCCTGCAGGAGCGGCGAGAAGAGGCCGGAATCGACATTGGACAGCCAGACCCAGAGCAGGCTTGCTGAGGCGAAGCCGATCACCACCGGCAGAAAGAAGGCCAAGCGATAGGCACCCACCGCGCGGCCTCGCCTTTCGACCAGCAGGGCGAGGGCAAAGCCGGCCGCGATCAGCCCGATCGTGGCGGCGACGGTGTAGAGCACGGTGAAGCGGACCGCGTCCCAGAAGCCGGCGTCCTGCCAAAGCAGGCGGTAATTGGCAAAGCCGATCCAGCGTGGCTGGCCGATCAAGGGCCAGCGATGCAGGGACATCCAGCCCATCATCGCGAGCGGCAGGAGGAAGAAGAGAAGCACGAGGATGAGGGCTGGCAGAACGTAGAGCAGCGCGCCCCAGTTCTGCCGGCGCCGCGGCCGCCGCCTGCGGGGCAAAGGCGCCGCGGCCATCCGGTCCATCGCGCTACTGTCCATGGCCTGATGCTCTTCTCCGCAGGGGAAATGCCGCAAGCTGGCTTCAGGGTGCCGTGTCGATCGTCGTCTGCATTGCCGACTGGGCGGATTTGATCGCCGGCTGCACCGCTGCCGCGTTTCCGAAAATCGCCTTGTTCAGCATCGTGATCCAGGGGCCGTTGGCGGAGTTGATGAGATCGTTGAAAACGGTTGAATAGGGTGTGCGGCCATGCGCCATGGCTTGAGCCGTCACCAGATAGCGCGCATCGAGGCCCTGGAGCGCCTGCTTGATGATATCCTCCCGCACAGGCAGAGAGCCGTTATGAGCGAGGATGCGCTGGCCTTCGAGCGAATAGGCGAAGCGGAGGAAGGCCTCGATCGCCGCAAGCTTCTTGGTGCCGCGCGACACAACGAAGTTATCTCCGCCCGCGAAGGAAGACCAGCCGCCGCTCTCCCCGGGGATGAAGGTCACGCCATAATGCAGCCCGGGGTCTTGCGCGTTCAGCGCACCGATGGCGAAGGAGCCGAGCGAGGTGAGGCCGATCTTGCCGGTGGCAAAGGCGGAGAAGAAGTTTGCACCGTTATCGGTCTCGGCGCCGGCCGGCACCGAGCCATCCGCCACCATCGCGCGGTAGAAATCGATCGCGGCATGCATCTGCGGCGTGTCGAGCGTCGCTTTCTTGCCGCCATCGGCAAAGAGATGGCCGCCCGATGCCCAGATCAGCGGGGCGAAGGTGAAGATCTGGCAGCCGCCGCAATCGCCCGAGAAATAGAAGCCTTTGATACCGTGCCCGAGGGCGGTGATCTTTTTCGCGTCAGCCCGCATCTCCGCCCAAGTCTTGGGCGGCGTCTCCGGATCAAGCCCCGCCTGCTTGAAGAGATCCTTGTTCCAGACCAGCACGGAGGCATCGCCCGAGAAGGGCAGGCCGTAGATCTTGCCCTGATAGGTGCCGACCGAGAGATGCGCGGGGGAAAGCGCATTGAAATAGGGCAAGGATTTCGCGAAGCCGGTGAGATCCTGCAATTCCCCGGCCGCGGCGAAGGCCGGCGTATAGATGAGATCGAGGGTGAGCGCATCCGGGGCCGCGCCGCTCGCCGCCGCGACGGCGTATTTCTGCACCATCTGCGCGGTCGGCACGATCTGCAGATCAACATGATCCTTGCTTTGCGCCTTGTTGAAGGCATCGACGATCTTCGGCATGAAGACCTGATCGTCCGAGCGCGCCCAGACATGGATCGTCTCGGCGCGCGCCGGGGCGGTGCCGAGAACCACAGCCGCAAGCCCGATGCAGGCGGCCACACCGCCCGCCCGCCAGAACCCGTTTTTCATCAAGCCGTCCCCCTCCCTGCGCGGTTACGATCATCGCGTGCCGCGTTATGTTTTTCCTCTAGCCGGCCACCGATCCTCCTGCACCGCAGGATTGCCGTATCACCAGATGACACGGCATCCGCCGGATACCCGGCGAGACCGGCTTTCCCTCGATCATCTCGAGCAGCGTGACGCCGGCCGCCTCACCCAGCATCTTGAGCCGCATATCGACGCTGGTCAGCGGCGGGCGCGTTGCCTGGGCAAAGATATCCCAGTTGTCGTAACCGATGACGGCGACATCCTCCGGCACCCGCCAGCCGCCCGCCTGCAGCGCATCGACGAGACCGCGGGCAATCTGATCATTGCCGCAAAAGACCGCGTCGGGCCGCGCGCCCTCTGGAAAGATCTGACGGAAGGCGCGGCCGATATCGTAGCCGAAGGCCTCGGACCAGGCGCCATGCAAAGGCGCGCCGGCGGCGAGGTTCGCCTCGGAGAGCGCGCGCCGCCAGCCGGCGGCACGCCGGTTCACCGCCTCGAAGTCCTCCGGCCCGGTAACATGCGCGATACGGCTCCGGCCGAGCGCGATGAGGTGGCGGGTGGCGAGCATGGCGCCCGCCTCGTCATCCGGCAGAAAGCTCACGGCGCCTGCTGGGCTTGCAGCATTGACATAGACGGCCGGCACATGCTGCGGCAGGCGCCCGATTGGCGGCGCGCGGTCGATACGTTTGCCCGCGATGACGAGGCCATCGACCTGCTTATCCTCCATCGCCTCGATATTGATGCGCGCGCGCTCCGGATCGTCCTCCACCGCGCAGAGGAAGACGGAGACGCCACGCTCGGCCATGGCGGAAGCGAGGCCGGCCGCGACCGGCAGGGTGAAGCGGCCATATGTATCGTTGGTGATGAGGCCGAGGGTGAAGGACCGCCGGCCGACCAGGGCGCGCGCCATGGCATTAGGCCGAAAGCCGATTTCCTGCGCGATACGCTGGACACGTTCCCGCGTGTCGGGCGCCATCCGCCCGAGCTGGTTGAGCGCCTTGGAGGCGGTGGAGACGGAGACGCCGGCCGCCGCCGCGACATCACGGATGGTCAGGCGCCGGGCGGCCTTCCCCATCGCCGTCACGGCCCATTGATGCTCGCCTCGCTCCATCCCTGCCCCGTGTTGCGCTTTCGGTTCCGCTTACTGCGCAATCGTTTTTTCTCTCATGAGAAAACGTCTTCTCAGCGGGGAAGTCAAGGCTTTCCTACCCACCTCGCGGCGGCAGGGATATGGGCGGACGCGGGCCCCCGCGCGCCACCGGCCCGCAGCCGCGACGAGGCCAGGGGCGCGAAGCGCGCGCTCCAGGCGATGATGGGGTGAGGTGGCGTTACCCCAGCCGGACCACTCCGTGCGGCTGGGGATCGGCTTCAGGCAGCGTCGCGCGCCGCCCAGAGCAGCCCGCGGCGGAACATCTCGCGCATCTCGGGCACGGCGAATTCGGCGGCGACATGGCCGAGCGAGGAATAGAATACCCGGCCCTCTCCGTGCCGCCGCTTCCAGGCGACCGGCATCACCACCCCCTCGATCCAGGGCGCATGCGCGCCGGAGAAGCGCGTCGTCGCCAAGACCTCGTTGGAGGGGTCAACATGCATGTAGTATTGCTCGGAGCGATAGGAAAATGAGGCCGGGAGACCAGCGACGATCGGATCGTCCGGCGCGGTGATCTCCACCGTATAGTCAATGATATTGCCGGGATGCGCCACCCACTGGCCGCCAACCATGAAGTGGTAGTCCACCGCTTCGCGAAAGGCATCGGCCATCCCGCCATGAAAGCCGGCAAGCCCGACGCCGCCTTCCACCGCGCGGCGGAGATTGTCCAGCTCCTCCTTCTCGATCTTCGACATGGTGTAGATCGGCACGATCACGCTCATCTCGGCGATGGCGGGATCGGCGAACGCTTCCGTCGTGTTCTCGATATAGGTCTTGAAGCCGGCTTCTTCGAGCATGGCGGAGACGATTCGGGCCCCCTGCTCGGGCTCATGCCCCGCCCACCCACCCCAGACGATCAATGCCTCGCGCATCGCCGGCCTCCCCTTTTCTTGCGCTGTCAAAGTCCCGCCACCGCCATCGGCTCCGGCCGCTGCGGCCGGCTTTCGATGGTGATGAAGGCGCCGTCCTCGGAGGAACGGCCGATCGCTTCCATGACTTCGAGGACGTGATAGGCGAGTTCGCCGCTCGCCCGGTGCGGCCTGCCGGCACGGATCGCCTGCGCCATCTCGGCCACGCCGAGGATGCGGTAATTGCCATCGGCATAGGCATGCTCGGTCTTCACCCGCCGCCACATCCCGCCGGGGCGGGCGCGGCGGATCTCACCGCCGAAGAAGTTCGGGTCCGGCACGAGGAGCGAACCTTCGGTGCCATAGAGTTCGAGCGGCTGATGCCGATGCTTGGCGACATCGAAGCTCATGGCGATCGAGACGATGGCGCCGCCCGCGAAGAGCAGCGTTCCGGCCATATGCGTCGGCACATCAACCGGAATCTTGGTGCCGGAGAGCGGCGCGCTGGTGATGGTGCGCTCCGCCCGCAGCCGGCTGCCCATACCCGCCACCTGAGCCACCGGGCCGAGCAGGTTGACGAGATCGGTGATGTAGTAGGGCCCCATATCCAGCATCGGCCCGCCGCCCTTTTCGTAATAGAAGGCCGGCGCGGGATGCCAGCGCTCATGGCCAGGGCACATGAAGAAGGCGGTGCCCGCCACCGGCTGGCCGATCACGCCGGCATCGACCAGCTTGCGACAGGTCTGATGCGCTCCGCCGAGAAAGGTATCAGGCGCTGATCCCAGCCGCAGCCCCCGCGCCTCGGCCGCTTGCAGCAGCTGCCGCGCCTCGGCCGTGGTGATGCCGAGCGGCTTTTCCGAATAGGCATGCTTGCCGGCGGCGAGGATCTGCAGGCCAACCGCTACATGCACGCGCGGAATGGTGAGGTTGACGACGATCTCGATCGCCGGGTCTTGCAGCATTTGCTCCACGCTCATCGCGCGATGGCCGAATTCCGCCGCCCGCCGCTCCGCCGCCTCAGGCACGGCATCGGCGAGGCCAAGGATATCGAGGATGGGGAAGCCCCGCGCCGCCTTGAGATAGGCCGCACTGATCGTGCCGCAGCCGATGATGCCGATGCCAACCCGCTCGCTCATTCTCGTTCTTCCTCCCCCCTGAGCCTCAAGCCACGGCGCTCATGGCGATCCCACCGGGCCGGTGGTGTTCCATGGCGCGCCATACAAATCCCGCAAGGTCAGCGCCGCGGCACCGCGCGCCCAGGAATCCTCGCTCCAGCGATGCACCGCAATCTCGGGTACCGGGGCGAAGCCGGGCGGCAGGGCGGCGAAGACGGCGCGGCGGAGGGCAGCGAGCAGAATCTCGCTGGCGCTGATCGCCTCGCCAGCCAGCACCACCATGCGCGGCGCGAACAACGCGACGAGATTGGCGATGGCGGCGCCGAGCGCCTCCCCGGCAGTATCGAGGGTGGCGCCCAGGCGCTCGTCTCCCGCCTGCGCCGCCGCGGCGACCGCCGCGATCGCTCGGCCGGCGCGTGCCGCGGTCTGAAACTGCCCCGGCGCCATCACCGCTTGCGCCGCCGCCAGGATCGCCGCTTCCGAGGCGCGCTGATCGAGCCGGATCGGCGCCCCAGCCTCGGCGCCGGAGCCGAGAACGAGCCCGCCGAGATCAGGCGCCAGGCCATTCGCGCCCCGGAACAATTCGCCGTGATACATGATGCCGAGCCCGAGCCCATGACCGAGGCTGACGACCAGGAAACTATCCATCCCCCGCGCCTCGCCGAACCAGCTTTCCGCCATGGTGAGCAAATTCACATCGCTCTCGATCACCGTCGGCATGCCCAGGCGCTGCTGCAGGGCGGCGGCGAAAGGCACATTCGGCTCACCGAAGATCGGGCTTGATTGACAAATCCCGGTATCGCGCTCCACCCGCCCCGGCAGGCCGACGCAAACCCCCGCGATGCGCTCGGCCGGCAAGCCCGCCTCGGCGATGCAACGCTGCACGCCATCCTCCACCAGATCGGCGATGACCGAGACGGGCTGACGGCTGATGCGAATAGGCAAAGTCAGGCTGGCGAGAGGATTGGCGCAGAAATCCGTGGCGGCGACGGTGATATGGTCCGGCGTGAGCTTGGCGCCGACCACGAAGGCCGCTTGCGGATTGAGCGCCAGGAGCACCCGCGGCCGGCCACGCACAAGATCGGCGCCACCAGTCTCACGCAGATTGGCAAAGGCTTGCGGCACGATCAGCCCATCATCGAGGAGGGCGGCGGTGATGGCGGAAACGGTCGTCGGGCTCAACTGCGTCAGCGCGCAGATTTCCACCCGTGCGACCGGCCCGGCACGGCGAATCGCATCCATCACGAGGAAGCGATTGATCGCGCGCATCAGTTCGGGATCGGCTGTTTTCATCCTGATCCGGATTAAGTCTCCGATCGCGCAGCCTTGTCAATCGAGCGGTTTCGCTGCCCCGCAGCAATTATCTGTCTCTTCTTGACAGCACCGGGGCGGCAGACGCAGAATTTATCCGCATCACAAAAAAAGAGCGCCATCCGCGCCGCAGCTTGAGGGAAACGCCATGCTGAAGAAGATGATCGGCCTCGCTTCCGCGATCGCGCTGCTCGCCGCCAGCGGCAGCTTTGCCGAGGCGAAGACGGTGCTGCGCATCGTGCATGTCGAGACCAACCCAACCGAGATCGCGCTCTGGAACAAGATCGCCGCTGACTACGAAAAGCTGCATCCGGATGTGACGGTCGAATTCCAATACCTCGAAAACGAGGCCTACAAGGCCAAGCTGCCGACCATGCTGCAAAGCAGCGATCGCCCCGCCATCATCTACAGCTGGGGCGGCGGCGTGATGCGCGCGCAGATCGATGCGGGCTATATCCGCCCGGTCGGCCCCGCCGGGCTCGCGGTGATTCCCCATATGATTCCGGCCGATGTCGCGGCATATAAGGTTGACGGTAAATACTACGGCCTGCCCTTCCTCACCAGCGACGTCGCGTTCTTCTACAACAAGGCGCTGTTCGCCAAGGCCGAGGTCGATGCCGCGCAGATCAAGACGTGGGACGATCTGCTTGCCGCGGTGAAGAAGATTAAGGCGGCGGGCATCATCCCGATTTCGGTGGGCGCCGGCGAGAAATGGCCGATGCATTTCTACTGGGCCTATCTCGCCATGCGCGAGGGCGGTGGCGATATCGTGCCGCAGGCGGAAGCCGGCAAAGCCGGCGGTTTCGCGGGGCCCGCCTTCGTCGCCGCCGGGCAGAAGCTGCAGCAGCTCTCAGCCTTGCACCCGTTCCAGCCGGGCTATGTCGGCTCGCTCGCGCTTCAGGCCGCCGGGCAGTTTGGCGATGGCAAGAGCGCCATGCAGCTGATGGGCAACTGGCTGTTGAGCACAGAGGCCACGAGTTCGACGAGCGGCCACGGCTTGCCCCCCTCCGATATCGGCGTCCTCAGCTTTCCGGTGATCCCCGGCACGCCCGGAAAGGCGACCGATCAGCTCGGCGGCGTCAATGGTTGGCTGATCACCAAGAATGCGCCGCCGCAGGCCGAGGATTTCCTCGCCTTCTTCTTCCAGCCGAAATACCAGGAACAGGCCGCGGCCGAGGGTGATTACATCCCCGCCCTGGCCGGCATGACGCAGTATATCAAAGACCCCAATATGCGGCAGATCGCCGAGAATATCGAACATGCCAGCACCTTGCAGATCTTTTTCGATCAGGAGCTTGGCCCCTCGGTCGGCCGTGTCGTCAACGATGCGTCCGTCGCCGTGGCCGCCGATCAGATGACGCCCAAGGCAGCCGCCCGGCAGGTGGAACGGGCCTGGAAAGACTCGCAATGATGGCCGGCGGGCGGAGCTGAGGAGCGCGGCGCGATGTCAGCGAGCGCAAGGCAGCATCGGCGAGACGGCGGCGCGCTGCTGACGGCGCTCATCTTCGTGCCGCCCGCCGTTCTGCTCTTCACCATCTTCGTCATCCTGCCGCTCGGCGAAGCCGCCTGGTTCAGCCTCTTCAAATGGAACGGGCTCGGCTGGCCGCATCTCTATATCGGTCTCGAGAATTACCTGCGCCTCGCACAGAATGCCGATTTTCAGACCGCTCTGCTCAACAACCTGCTCATCATCGTCTTCTCGATCGCGATCCAGCTGCCGCTCGGCCTTGGCGTGGCCCTGCTGCTCGCGCGCCGCGCCTGGGGTGCCGTCACCTTCCGGCTGATCTTCTTCCTCCCCTATGTCCTCGCCGATGTCGCGGCGGGCCTCATCTTCCGCTTTATCTTCGACGGCAATTACGGCCCGGTCTCGGCCGTGGCGCAGGCATTAGGCGGCCAACCGCTCTTCATGCTGGCAAGCCCGAGCCTCGCCTTCACGGCGCTCATCATCGTCATCATCTGGAAGTATTTCGGCTTTCACATGATGCTCTATATCGCCGGCTTGCAGGGGATCGACCGGCAGCTCTACGAGGCGGCGGAGATCGATGGCGCCGGCGCCATCCAGCGCTTCGTCTCCATCACCCTGCCGCAGCTCGCCCCCATGATCAAACTCTCCGTGTTCTTCTCCGTCATCGGCGCGCTGCAGCTTTTCGACATGGTCATGCCGCTGACGGGCGGCGGGCCTTTCGAGCAGACGAATACCATGGTCTCCTTCATGTATAATTTCGGCATCACCCGGATGCGCGTGGGCTACGGCTCGGCCATCGGCGTCGTGCTCTTCATCATCTGCGTGGTCTTCGCACTCTTCTACCAAAAGTTCCTGATGCGCGATGCGTGAAACAACCCTCGATCGAGCCGGGATCGCACAGCGCGCGCCGGGCAAGGCTCTCGGCAAAACGCGCTCCCGCGGCCGGCAGGCGACGCTCTTCGCGGTCTGGCGGCTGGGCGTGCTCCTGATCCTCGCGACCATCGTGCTACTTCCCCTGCTCGCCACGCTCTTTGGCGGCTTCAAGGATCTCGGAGAGCTGCGCACCAATCCGCTCGGCCTGCCGCATGTCTGGCTCTGGCGGAATTACTGGAACATCCTGGCGAGCCTCCGCTATTGGCGGGTGCTCGGCAATTCGCTGTTCATCGCGGGCTTCACCGTTCTGCTCACCGTCACGCTCGCCGCCACCTCAGCCTTTGCCTTCGCGCATCTGCGCTTCTTCGGGCGGCGTTTCCTCTTCAACTATCTCGTGCTCGGGCTCATGTTTCCGGCCGTCGCGGCGATCCTGCCGCTCTTCATCCGGGTGCGGCAACTGGGCCTCGTCGATACGCCCTGGGGCGTCATCCTGCCGCAGGTCGCCTTCGGCCTCGCCATGGGCGTGCTTCTCATGCGCAATGCCTTCCGCCAGCTGCCGGTGGAACTGCTCGATGCCGCGCTGGTCGATGGCTGCGGCTATATGCGCTACTTCGCCCATATCACCCTGCCGCTTTCGCGGCCCATCCTCACCACCGTCGGCATCATCGCCTTCGTCGGCAGCTGGAACAACTACCTCGTTCCGTTGATCATGCTCGATTCTGCGCATCTCTATCCCTGGCCGCTCGGCCTGATGGATTACGAGGGGCAGTATTCCACCGCCTGGCAGCTGGTGCTGGCCTTCATCACGCTCACCATCCTCCCAGCCATCCTGATGTTCATCCTCGCCCAGCGCTACATCGTCGAGGGTTTGACGGCGGGCGCCGTGAAGGGCTGACGCCGGGCCGAGGCGCGCTGCGCTACGGCAGGCCGACGCCCTTAACCCCCGCGCGCCGTTGCTGGATGATAACCGCAATCACCAGCAGGCCGCCCTGTGCGATATCCTGCCAGAAGCTGTTGACGTTGAGGATGATCAGGCCATTCTCCAGCACCCCGAGCAGGATGACGGCGAGGATGGTGCCGACGACGGTGCCGCGCCCGCCCTGCAAGGCGACACCGCCGAGGGCGGCGGCGGTGATCGATTGCAGCTCCAGCCCCTGCGAACCCGATGTCGGCTGGCCGGAGCCGGTTCGTGCCGTCAACAGAACGCCGGCGAGCGCCGCGACCAGCCCGGCCAGCATGTAGCAGCCGATGATATAGCGGTTGAGCGGAATCCCGGCGAGCCGGGCGGCGATCGCGTTGCCGCCCACGGCGTAGATGTTGCGGCCGATATCGGTGAAATGCAGCATCAGCTGAACCAGCAGGGCGACCACCGCCAAGACCCAGATGAGCACGGGAATGCCCGCCACATGGCCGCGGGCGAGGAAGACGAAGAGGTGGTTCATCCCGGTATAGCCCTGGGCCCGCCCATCGGAGACGAGATTGGCGATGCCGCGAAACGCCGCGAAGGTGGCGAGGGTCGCGATCACGGCATTGACCCGCCCGTAGATGATCACGAGGCCGTTGAAGAGGCCGAGGCAGAGGCCGAGGAGCAGAGCGGCGAGGATACCCACCCAGGCGCTGCCGGTTGCCATGAAGACCATCGCGGAGACCACGGAGGTCAGCCCCGCCTGGCTGCCGACGGAGATGTCGAGCCCGCCGAGCAGCATGACCACGGTCTGCACGACGGCGAGAACGCCGACGATCGCGATCGTCGTGCCGATGGTCTCGATATTGCTCGCGTAGAAGAAGTTGCTGTTCTGGAGGCCGATGAAAAGGATGAGAAGGATGAGCGCAAAGAGCAGGCTCACATTCTGCACGCCGATCGCGGCGAGCAGCCGGCGGGCACCCCAAGCCGGCGGAAGCGGTTGCCTCGGCTCCCGCGCCAGTTCCGTCATGCCGCATCCTCCAGAATGGCGAGGCTGAGGATCTTCTCCTCGGTCGCCTCGGCGCGGGAAAGCTCGCCTCGGATCCGGCCACCCTGCATGACGAGGATGCGATCGGCGACGCCGAGCACCTCCGGCAGTTCCGAGGAGATGACGAGGATGGCGCCGCCCGCGGCTGCCAGCCGGTCGATGATGGCGTAGATATCCGCCTTGGCGCCGACATCCACGCCCCGCGTTGGCTCATCCAGGATGAGCACCTTCGCTTCCCGCGCGAGCCAGCGGGCGAGCACCGTCTTCTGCTGATTGCCGCCCGAGAGGGTCGCCACCTCTTGCTCGATCGTCGGCGTGCGCACGCGCAACTCCTGCACGTAACGGCGCGCGATCCGGCTTTCCGCGGCCCGGCTGACCAGGCGCCAGCGCTGCAAGCGGCCGAGAACGGCGAGGCAGATATTGTCCCGCACCGAGCGCTTCATCAGCAGGGCCTGCTGCTTGCGTTCCTCAGGCGCGAGGGCGAGCCCCGCCTGCACCGCATCCCGCGGGGAGCGCAGATGCAGGCTTGCGCCATCCACCTCGATGCTGCCGGAAAGGATGGGCGTATCGCCGATGATCGCATGCGCAAGCTCGGTGCGCCCCGCACCGACGAGACCGGCGAGCGCTACCACCTCCCCGGCCCGCACCTCGAAACTGATGCCGGATACTTCGGCGGTCGTCACCCCGCGCAGCCGTAGCATGGTCGTGCCCGGCTGCCGCGCGCCATGCGGAAAGAGAGCGGAGAGATCACGCCCCACCATCATCCGCACCAGTTCCGGCTCGCTGGTTTCGGTCGCAAGCCGCTCACCCACCGAGGCGCCGTCGCGCAGAACGAGAATGCGGTCGGCGATGCGGAAGATCTCCTTCATGCGGTGGGAGACGTAGATGATGGCGATGCCCTCCTCCTTGAGGTGCGCGATGAGCCGAAAGAGGCTCTCCACCTCATGATCGGAAAGCGATGAGGTCGGCTCGTCGAAAGCGATCACCCGGGCGCCGCCGGTCAGCGCTCGGAGGATTTCGATCACCTGCCGCTGCGCGGGGGAGAGGCTGCGCCCGAGCTGGGCGGGGTGGAGCACGCCGGCAAAGCCGTAGCGCGCCAGATCCCGCGTCAGCTCGGCATGGAGGCGGCGCCGATCGACGAGCAGCCCCCGCCGGGGCAAGGCGCCGGCATAGACATTCTCGGCCACCGAGACATCCGGGATGATCTCCGGCTCCTGCACCACAACCCGCACCCCAGCCGCGCGCGCGGCCTGCGGCGTTGCGAAGACGGTCGGCACGCCATCGGTGACGATCGCCCCCGCATCGGGCTGATGCACGCCGCTCATCAGCCGCAGCAGGGTCGATTTGCCGGCGCCGTTCTCGCCCATCAGGGCGAGAACCTCCCCCGCCCGCGCCGTCAGCGAGACGCCGCGCAGCGCCTGGACGGCGCCGAAGCGCTTGGCGATGCCGTCCATGCGCAGAAGAGCTTTGCCCTCAGCCACGCCGCACCCTGCCCCGCCTGCCGCTCAGCCGCCGCCGGCTAGCTGCATTGCTTCATCACGCTCTTCCAATTCTGCGGCGTCACGATCGTCGTGGTCGCGATGGTCTTGGCCGGCAGCGGCGTGTGGTTGCGGATGCTGTCCACCAGAACCTTCACCGCCGCGCTGCCGACATCATGGCCGCTGATGAAGAGGGCCGCCTTGTTGCCGGAAGGCTGGCCCGCCTGCCAGTCCTTGCAGGTGAGATAGGCGCCGAGCCCGACGCCGATGATGTTCTGCGGGCCGATCCCGGCATTGGAAAGGGCGGTGACGGCACCGGTTTCGCTTTCGTCGTTGCAGCCCCAGACCACCCAATGCTTGATGCCCGGATTAGCGGTAATCACCGCGCCGGTGCGGTTCTGCGCGTCCACCACCGAATTGTCAGTGCCGATCTTGATCACGGTCGGCATCGCGCCGCCCGCAGCGGCCCGGAAGCCCGCCTCCTCGCCCTTCTGACGGTCCTGGCAATCGGAAAGCTGTTCCTCGAAGGCGGCGGCGATCCGCGTCTCCTGCGCCGTCCACCCGGCCTTCTTGTAGAGTGCACCGGCAGCCTGGCCGACCTTGTAGCCCATCTGATAGCTGTCGAACCCGACGAAGGCGGCAGGCACGCCCGCGCCGCTCTTGATCGGATCATCCGAGGCGACTAGCGGGATCTTCGCGCGGCTTGCCATATCAATCACCTCGGGGCCGATCTGCTGATCGGGCACCACGATCGCGATACCGTTCACCTTCTGCCCGACCATGACGTTCATGGCGCTGATCGCGGCGTTGGAATCCATATTGACGTTGACCACGTCGATCTTGACGTGTCCGAGGGCCGCAGCCTCGTCCTTCGCGCCCTGCGCCTCATCGACGAAATACTGCTGATCGCCCTGCTTCTGGATATAGGCGATGGTGAGCGGCGCGCTTTGCGCTCGCGCGGCCGCCACTCCCATCACGCCGCCGGCCGCGACCAGGGCGAGCGCCACGCCGAGCCTGCAGGATAATCTGATCATGAGCCGCTCCTCCTCGAATTATTGTTTTGTGCCCGGAGCCTGCCGGGTTTCAGTGCGATAGACGAAGCAGCCTTAGTCAAACATCCGATGTTTGGCGGAGTCAAGTCAGGTAAATTATCGGCCCCGGCAACTTTCGTGCGCCCGCTTCAGGAGGCCTGGCGGGCACGTTCCTCCAAGTGCAGATCCTTGGCCGCGACCGTCAGCAGCCGCCGCATCGCCCGATCCGCCCGCGCCTCGCTGCGCAGGCGGATCGCCTCCAGAACCTCGGCATGCACCGCGAAGGCTTCGTCATCCGAAGGCGCCGTTTCGGTGGACACACGGAAGGCCGCGAGCAGGACGGAGGCGATCGTGCCGCCCCATTGTTCGAGAAACATATTGCCGCTGGCGGAGAGCACGGAGACGTGGAAATCGAGATCGGCCTGCAGGCGCTCACCAAGGCTGCGGGCAGTCTTCATGCGCAGGAAGGCGTTTTCGATCATCGCCAACTGGGCCGCGGTGGCATTGGCCGCCGCCATCGCCGCGGCCCCCGGCTCGATCAGCAGCCGGCATTTGAGGAGGCTGGCGAAGATCTCGCGGCCGAGTTCGGGCCCGCACCAGGAGAGGAGTTCCGGATCCATCATGTTCCAGCCGGAGCGTGGCCGCACCCGCGTGCCGATGCGCGGCCGCACTTCGAGCATGCCCTTGGCGCTCAAGACCTTGATCGCCTCGCGCATGGCGGAGCGGCTGACGCCGAGTTCCGCCCCCAGCTCCTCCATGCTTGGCAGCAGGCTGCCGCTCGGGAACTGGCCCGTCAGCACCCGACGGGCGAGTTCGGCGACCACGATCTGATGGACGCGCGGGCGCGTCTGATTTCCGCCTTGCATTCCCTATTCATCCGACTACTCTTCTACTAACGTCATACTCTTCAATCGCCCGTAGGCCAAGAACAATGCCCCGAACCCAATCGGCAGACCGCCGGGCCGCCTCCCTTCGGGAGGGCGCGGCATGAAGATCACCGGGCTGCGCACCCTCGTCGTCAATGCCGAAATGCGGAACTGGATCTTCGTCCGCGTCGAGACCGACCAGCCCGGCCTCTACGGCTGGGGGGAAGCGACGCTCGAATGGAAAACCCGCGCGGTCACCGGCGCGGTCGAGGATCTGGCGCCCCTCATCATCGGCAAGGATCCGCGCGATATCGAAAACCTCGTGCGCATCATGCACAAGCACGGCTTCTGGCGCATCGGCGTCATCGGCAGCAGCGCGATCGCCGGGATCGAGGTCGCACTCTGGGACATTCTCGGCAAAAGCGTCGGCCTGCCCGTCTGGCGGCTGCTCGGCGGCAAGATGCGGGAGCGGGTGCCGGTCTATACCCATCTCGGCCTTGGCCAGGTCAACGCCGTGTACAACTCGATGTCGGCCGGCCCGCTCATCGAGCGCGCGCAGGAGGTGCTCGCCCTCGGCTATCGCGCGATGAAGGTGGTCTTTATCCCTTATACCCACTACACCGCCTCCAACCGGGCGATCGACCAGGTTGCCCGCATGATGCAGGATCTGCGCGCGGCGGTGGGCGAGGAGGTGGAGCTGATGGTCGATTTCCACGGCCGCTGCGCCTCGGCTGGGGCCGCGCTGCATTATATCGACGCGCTCGCCGCCGGCCGCCCGCTCTTCGTCGAAGAGCCTCTGCCGCCGCAGGACGTCGCCGGGTTGAAAAGCATCGCCGATCGCAGCCATGTGCCGCTGGCGGCAGGGGAGAGGCTGATCGACCGCTGGGAGTTCGAGCCTTTCTTCCGGGCCCGCGCGATCGATATCGCCCAGCCCGATCTCTGCCATGTCGGCGGCTTCACCGAAGCGCGCAAGATCGCCGCGATGGCGGAACTGGCCGGCGCCGGCATCGCGCCGCACAACCCGCTCGGGCCGCTCGCCGGCGTCGCGGCGCTTCATTTTGATATTGCAACACCAAATTTCGTCATTCAGGAGGAGATGGTCGGTGCCGTCCCCTGGTATGGCGAGGTTCTGCAAGGGCCGATCCGCATGATCGACGGCGCCTGGCAATTGCCCGAGGCGCCCGGCCTCGGCATCGAGATCGACGAGCGGGTCGCTGCCCGCCATCCTTTCAAGCAGGAGATCATGACGGCGGCCGAAGCGGTGCTGCCCGATGGCACGGTGGTGGACTGGTGAGCGCGAGCGGTGGCCGGCTCGCCGGCAAGATCGCCCTGATCACCGGCGCGGGGCGCGGGATTGGCGCGGCGACCGCCCGCGCCTTCGCGCGCGAGGGTGCGGCCGTGGTCATCGCCGAGCGTGACGAGGCGAGCGGCGCGGCCACCGCCGCGGCAATCCAGGCGGCGGGTGGCCGCAGCCTCTTCGTGTTGACCGATATTGCCGAGCCCGACGCCGCCGAGCGCTGCGTGCAGCAAACCCTCGCCGCATTCGGCCGTATCGACTGCCTGGTCAACAACGCCGGCATCAACGTCTTTCACGAGCCGCTGGAGACGACGGAGGCCGAGTGGCGGCGATGCTTCACGGTCGATCTCGAAGGGGTCTGGCATATGTGCAAGGCGGCACTGCCGGCGATGCTGGGCGAGCGCGCGGGGAGCATCGTCAACATCGCCTCAAGCCATTCGAGCACCATCATCCCGAATACCTTTCCCTACCCCGTCGCCAAGCATGGTCTGCTCGGCCTCACCCGGGCGCTCGGCATCCAATATGCGGCGCAGGGCGTGCGCGTGAACGCGATCGCCCCCGGCTATATCGAGACGGAGGCGGCGCGGGCCTATTGGGCAAGCTTCGCCGATCCGGAGGCCGAGCGGCGCAAGGCCTATGATCTGCATCCGCCGAAGCGGATCGGGCGGCCCGAAGAAGTCGCGATGACGGCGCTTTTCCTCGCCTCCGACGAAGCGCCCTTCATCAATGCCGCCTGTATCGCGATCGATGGCGGGCGCTCGGTGCTCTATCACGAATGATACGGCGGCGCCCGCTCAGGCGGCGCGTCAGCCACCCCCGAGCTGAAGGGCGCGCGCCGTCTCGAAGAATGCGCGGATCGTCTTCGCCTCCGCGCGTTCCTTGAGGCAGAGCATCACCTCGTCCATCGCCATCGGCGGCCCGGCAATGGCGAGGCGGGCCAGCCGCGGATCGTGGCCGAATTCCGCTTCGGAAACGAATCCGATGCCGAGGCCGATGGCAACGATCTCGCGCATCGCTTCGCGCCCCTCTGCCTCGATCGCGAAGCTGAGCGCGATGCCCTGGGCAGCCGCGGCTTCCTCCACCTTCTTGCGCGTCTTGGAGCCCTGCTCGCGGCCCACCAGCGGATAGCGGGCGAGTTCGGCCAAACCCACCGGGCCGGCGCCGGCCAGCGGATGCCCGGCCGCGACGCAGGCGAGGATCGGGCTCGTATTGAGGCGCACGGTCTCGGTATCGCGCATCGGCGGCGTATCGCCGATCACGCCGATATCGGCCTCGTAGCTCGCCAGCGCCTGGCTGATCGTTTCGGTATTGCCGCTGCGCAGCACCACCTGCACGCCCGGGTAGCGGGCGCGAAAGGCCGTGAGTACGGGCAGCACGTGGTGCACCGCATCGGCCATGATGGAAAGCCGGCCGAGGCGGAGCGCGCGGGATTCGGAGAGCAGTTCCAATGCCTGCGTCTCCGTCTCGAACATACGGCGGGTGATGGCGAGAAGCTGCTCGCCCGCTGCCGTCAGCACCACCTGCTTGCGCTGCCGGCTGAAGAGCAAGATGTCGTACTCCTCTTCGAGCTTGCGCACCTGGTCCGAAATCGCCGGCTGGGTCAGCAGCAATTCGCTCGCCGCCCGCGAGAAGCCGCCATGGATGGCGACGTAGTGGAAGGCGCGGAGCTGGACGTAGCGCAAGGGTGCCTCCCGGGCTGGCAGCGAGGGGTGGTCGGCAAAGAGAACTGCATCAGGCTGATTTATGCTTCAATACAAAATAGCGATTTTTCAGATGGTTTGATTTGCCCGATGCTGATCGCCAATGCGGCAGACGGAGATGAGCATGACGGCCCTGGCCGAGGACTGGACGGCGGAGCCCCTGGCGGCGCCGGCGGAGGGCGAGCCCTATCTGCTCACCCCCGGGCCGCTCACCACCGCGCGCTCGGTCAAGCAGGCGATGCTGCGCGACTGGGGATCCTGGGATGGCGATTTCCGGGCGCTCACCGCCGGGCTGCGGCAGGCCCTGCTGTCGCTCCTCGGCGATGCGGCGCCGGCCTTCGATTGCGTGCCCATGCAGGGCAGCGGCACCGCCTGCGTGGAGGCGATGCTCGCCTCCTTCGTGCCGCGGGATGGCCATGTGCTGGTGCTCGCCAATGGCGCCTATGGCAAGCGCGCGGCGGAAATTCTGACCTATCTCGGCCGCGCGCATCGGGTGATCGACAAGGGGGACTACCTGCCGCCGCGCGGGGCGGAGGTGGCGGCGGCCCTCGCCGCGGACCCGACGCTGAGCCATGTCGTCGTCGTCCATTGCGAGACGAGTTCCGGCATCCTCAACCCGGTGAGCGAGATTGCCGCGGCCGTCTATGCCGCCGGGCGCAAGCTCCTGGTCGATTCGATGAGCGCCTTCGGCGCGGTGGAGACGGATTTCCGCTACGAGGCGCTGGTCTCCTCGGCCAATAAATGTATCGAAGGCGTGCCGGGCTTCGGCTTCGTCATCGCCCGCAAGGCCGAGTTGGAAGCCGCCAAGGGGCGCAGCCACTCCCTCAGCCTTGATCTGCATGCGCAATGGGCGACGCTGGAAAAGACCGGGCAGTGGCGCTTCACCCCGCCCACCCATGTCGTCGCCGCCTTCGTCGAGGCGCTGCGCCTACATGCGGCGGAAGGCGGCATCGCCGGGCGGGGCGCGCGCTATGCGGCCAACCGCGCGGCCCTCGTCTCCGGCATGCGGGCGGCCGGGTTCGAAACGCTGCTGCCGGATGAATGGCTCTCTCCGATTATCGTCACCTTCTTCTGCCCAGGCGACCCGGCCTTCGATTTCGCCCGCTTCTACACGCTGATGAAGGAGCGCGGTTTCATCATCTACCCAGGCAAGCTCACGGCGGTGGAGAGTTTCCGCATCGGCTGCATCGGCCAGATGGACCCGCCGGTGATGCGCCGCGTCGTGGTCGCGGCGGTGGAGTCGCTCGCCGCCATGGGGGTGGCGAGCGCGGCGCCGCCGGCCGCCGCCATCGCCGCCCGCGCCCGCCTCGCGGCTTGAGGTCGCGCATGCCGATCATCCATACCGAGGGCGAATCCAACCGCTCGGATGCGCGGGCGCGCTGGTCTGCCGGCCTCGCCGATCCGGCGACGCAGGATCTTTTGCGGCGCGATGCGGATGCCTTCCTGCATCAAAGCCTCTCCAGCCCTTGCCTCAGCGCCATCGCGCGCGCGGACGGCATCTGGATCGAGGATACCGCCGGCCGCCGCTACATGGATTTCCATGGCAACAGTGTCCATCACATCGGCTATGGCCACCCCCGGCTGAAGGCCGCGATCATCGACCAGATGGAGCGGCTGAGCTTCGCGCCCCGCCGCTTCACCTGCGAAACCGCCGTGGAACTGGCCGAGACGCTCGGCACCCTGGCGCCCGGCGATCTCGGCAAGGTGCTCTTCACCACCGGCGGGTCGGACGCGATGGAGGTCGCGCTCAAGCTCGCCCGCGCCGCCACCGGCCGCTTCAAGACGCTCTCCTTCTGGGATTCCTTCCACGGCGCGGGCTTCGGCGCCGCGAGCGTGGGCGGGGAGGCGACCTTCCGCTCCGGCATCGCCGGGCCGCTGCTGGCTGGGGCCGAGCATGTCGCGCCCTGGGCAAGCCACCACTGCCCCTATGGCACCGCCTCGCTCGCCTCTTCCGCGCGCGCCTGCGCCGCGATGATCGCCTATGTGCTGGCGCGCGAGGGTGATTTCGCCGCCCTTGTGGCGGAGCCGATGCGAGCGACGCCCAACCCGCCCGCGCCCGGCTTCTGGCGCGCCGTGCGCGAGGCCTGCGATCGCCACGGCACGCTGCTGATCTTCGACGAGATCCCGACCGGGCTCGGCAAGACCGGGCGGCTCTTCGCTTCCGAGCATGACGGTGTGACGCCTGATATCCTCGTCATCGGCAAGGCGCTTGGCGGCGGCATGCTGCCGATCGCCGCCTGCATCGCGCGGCGGGCGCTCGATGTCGCGGGCGACTACGCCATCGGCCATTATACGCACGAGAAGAACCCCATCACCGCGCGGGCGGCGCTGACGACGCTCGCGATCATCCGCGAAGAAGGGCTCGTCGGGCGCGCGGCGGAGCTTGGCGCCCATGCCCTCGGCCGGATGGGCGATCTCATGGCGCGGGCGCCGCATATCGGCGAGGTGCGCGGACGTGGCCTGCTCTTCGGCGTCGAGATCGTGACCGACCGGGAGAGCATGACGCCGGACAATGCGCGGGCCGAGCGCATCTATTATCGCTGCCTGGAAGCGGGGCTGAGCTTCAAGATCAGCCAGGGCAATGTGCTGACCCTTTCGCCGCCGCTCGTCATCGCCCGCGGCGATCTCGATCATGCGCTCGATATCATCACCCAGGCCATTCGCGCCGAAAGCGATTGACGGAAACGAGGCGGCCGGCGGCCGATCATATCGGCTGTTCTGCCGGGCTGTTCCGCGCCACAGGGTCAGTCTCTCACTGGGAGAAGCGGCGGCCGCGCAGGGCGCAGGATGCGACCAATTGCCAGCAGAGAAGCACGGTCCATAGTCTCGTTTTATGACAATACTGTTGCAATTTGTCCAACTGCCCAATATGATTGAAATAAGTCCATCAGTTTATTTTTGGATTTCATAAATTAAATAGATTTTACTTAAAGTTCCTTTCGCGGCAGGTATGCGTCTCAAGCGGCAAGCCATCGCCGGCAATCTTGGGGACATGGCCGGTGGATCAGCCGCAGGCCGCTCCCTCCTGAAAAAGGGGCATCGTCATGCGCGCAGGATTCTCTCTGGCTGCGGGTCTTCTCCTGGCAACTCTGGCCGGTGCCTCGGCCGAGGCCGCTTCCGGGGTCGTCACCATCTACAGTGCGGACGGCCTGCACGATGGCAACCCCAGCTGGTACGGCAAGGAATTCGCCGCCTTCACCAAGGCGACCGGCATTCAGGTCCAGTATGTCGAAGGCGGTTCGGGCGGCGTGGTCGATCGGATCGAGCGCGAAAAGTCCAATACCCAGGCCGATGTTCTCGTCACCCTGCCGCCCTTCATCCAGAAGGCGGCGGCAGATGGTCTGCTCGCCCCCTATACCCCGGCCGCGGCCGCGGCGATGCCGGCGGCGAACAAGGACCCCAAGGGCGAATACTACGCCATGATCAACAACTATCCGAATTTCATCTACGACGCCGCGGTGCTCAAGCAGCCGCCTGCCACCTATGCCGATCTGCTCAAGCCCGAATTCAAGAACAAGCTGCAATATTCCACCCCCGGCCAGGCGGGTGACGGCACGGCCTTCATGCTGCAGGTCTTCCATGCTTTCGGCAGCAAAGCGGCGGGGCTCGATTTCCTCAAGAAGCTGCAAGCCAATAATCGCGGCCCCTCGGCTTCCACCGGCAAGCTCACCGCGCTTGTCAACAAGGGCGAACTCTATGTCGCCAACGGCGATCTGCAGATGAACCTCGCCCAGATGGCCGATAATCCGAACGTGAAGGTGTTCTTCCTCGCCGGCCCCGACGGCAAGAAGAGCGCCTTCGCGCTGCCCTATGATATCGCGCTCGTCGCCCATGCGCCGCATGCCGAAAACGGCCGCAAGCTGATCGATTTCCTGCTCAGCAAGCAAGCCCAGGCCGATGTCAGCACCATCGCGCAGGGCGTGCCGGTGCGCTCGGACGTCACGCCGACGGACGCCAACTACCAGAAGCTGCAGGCGATGCTGCAAGGCGTGACGATCTGGCAGCCGGATTGGACGGCGATCCTCAGCGAGCTGAAGAGCGACATCGCCGCCTACAACAACGCGACGGCGAATTGATGAGCGAGGCCGCCATCGGGGGGCGCGGATTGCACGCCGCTGCCGCATCCGCTTCCACTGCCGCGCCGTCGGTCGCGGCCCCGGTGGTGGCGGCTACGGCGGCGGCGGCGGGCGCGAGCGGTATCCGCTTCGCGGATGTCAGCGTCACCTATGGCGGCCTCACCGTGCTCGCCGATCTCAGCCTCACCGCCGAGCCGGGCGAGATCGTCGCTCTCATCGGCCCCTCGGGCTCGGGCAAGACCACCGCCTTGCGGGCGGTGGCGGGCTTCGTCCGCCCCTCGCGCGGCCGGATCTTCATCGGCGAGCGGGACGTGACGGATCTGCCCCCCTATGAGCGCCGCATCGGCATGGTGGTGCAGAACTACGCGCTCTTTCCCCATATGCGGGTCGAGGAGAATGTCGCCTTCGGCTTGCGTGCCCAGGGGGCCGAGCGGCGGCTGATCGCTGCCCGCGTCGCCGAATGTCTCGAGATGGTCGGCATGGCGCGCTATGCCAAACGCCTGCCGCGCGAGCTTTCGGGCGGCCAGCAGCAGCGCGTTGCCATCGCCCGCGCCCTCGCGGTGCGGCCGCAGGTGCTCCTGCTCGACGAGCCGCTTTCCGCCCTCGATACCCAGATCCGGCGCAGCATGGTCGAGGAAATCGCCCGCCTGCATCGCGATCTTCCTGATCTGACGGTGCTCTATGTCACGCATGATCAGGGCGAGGCGCTGACGCTCGCCGATCATATCGGCATCATGCGGGATGGCCGGCTGCAAGCCTTCGGCCAGACGCAGGCGCTGTTCCAGGCGCCGCCCTCGCGCTTCGCGGCGGAATTCCTCGGCCGCGCCAATCTTCTGCCGGTGCGCCATCTCGGCCAGGGCAGCCTGCTCTTCGGCGCCGCGCCGCTGCGAGCGGCCAATCCGCGCGGCCTGCCGCCGGGGGAGGCGCTGCTTTGCATCCGCCCGCATCATCTCCGCCTCAGCCCCGGCCCTGGCCTCACGAACCGGCTTTCGACGAAGGTTTCGGCTACTCAATGGCAGGGGGATGCGCTGCACATCACGCTGGAGGCCGAGGGTCAGGTGCTGCGCCTCACCTGCCCGCCGATGCCCGCGCATCCCGCCTATGGCGCGCCGCTCGATCTCTTCTTCGATCCTGCCGAGGTCACGCTCGTGCCGGAGGAGCCGGACAGTGTCTGATTTGGCGCTCTCAGCCGCCGGGCGCGGCGCAAGACTCGGCCCCGTCCTGTGGGTCGCGGCGCCGCTTCTCCTGCTCCTGCTGTTCTTCTTCTATCCCCTGGCGCTCATCGCGGGCTCGGCGCTCGGCCAGGGCGCCGGCGGCTTCCTCGCCGTTCTCGCCTCCCGCCAGTTCGCTCACGGGCTGGAGCACACCCTCGCCATCGCCCTCACCGCCACCGCCGGCTGCCTTATCCTCGGCTTCGTCCTGGCGCTGACGATCGCCTTCCTGCCCTTCCCCGGCGCGCGCCTCGCCGCCCGGGTGATCGACACCATCATCGCGCTGCCGACCTTTCTCGTCACCCTCGCCTTCACCTTCCTCTACGGCTCGGCCGGCTTGCTGAACGAGGCGCTGATGCACGCCTTGGCCCTGCCGCTGCCGCCCGCCGATTTCCTCTATTCGCAATGGGGGGTCATCCTGGCGGAAATCACCGTCTATACGCCTTTCGTCATGCGCCCGCTGCTGGCGGCCTTCGCCACGCTCGAAGCCGCCCAGCTCGAAATCGCGAGCAGCCTCGGCGCCAGGCCCTGGCGCATCGTGCGGCAGATCATCCTGCCGGCTGCGCTGCCCGCCCTCCTGGCCGGCGGCAGCCTCTGCCTGCTGCTCACGGTCAACGAATTCGGCATCGTCCTCTTCATCGGCGCCAAGGACGTGATCACCCTCCCCATGCTCGTGTACGAGAAGGCGATCCAGCAGTTCGACTATAGCGGCGCCTGCACCATCGCCGTCGTCAACGTGCTGCTCTCCCTCAGCCTCTATGCGCTCTACCGCTTCATCCTCGGCCATGTCGCAGGCAGCCATGCTC
Organism: Acidisoma sp. C75; assembly: GCF_054665095.1. NCBI lineage: Bacteria > Pseudomonadati > Pseudomonadota > Alphaproteobacteria > Acetobacterales > Acidocellaceae > Acidisoma > Acidisoma sp. C75. The sequence continues at coordinate 236,213 of NZ_BAAFHD010000002.1, read as the reverse complement.
GTCTGGTCTAGAAGCGCCCGCCTCGCCATCTGGGCGGTGATGGTGCCCCTCTTCCTCGTCGTCTATGGTCTGCCGATCGGTGTCATCCTGCTCGCGAGCCTGGCGCGGAGCTGGAACGGCGTGCTGCCCGCCGCCTTCACCCTCAGCCATTACGGCGCCGCCCTGCATGGCGATTCGCTCAACGCCCTCGTCACCAGCCTGTTGACCGGCCTCATCGCCAGCCTCGCCGCCCTCGTCAGCGGCGCCTGGGCGGCGCTCGCCCTGCGCCGGCTGCCGCGCCGCGGCGCCCGCTGGCTGGATGCAGTGTTTTTCGTGCCGAGCGCGGTTCCCTCGGTCTCCGTCGGTCTCGGCCTGCTCGTCGCCTTCAGCCAGAAGCCGCTGCTCCTCAACGGCACGCCCGGCATCGTGCTCGCCGCCCATTTCGTCCTCGTCAGCGCCTTCACCTATGGCAATCTCCGTGCCGGCCTCGCGCGCATTCCGGCGGAATGCGAGGCGATCGCCGAAAGCCTCGGCGCGCGCCCCTTCTACCGCTTGCGCCGGGTCACACTGCCGCTGCTCGGCCCCTATCTGATTTCGGCCTTTTCGCTGAGCTTCGCCCTCTCGATGGGGGAGCTTGGCGCCACCATCATGATCTACCCGCCAGGCTGGGTCACGCTGCCGGTGCAGATCTTCGCCCTCTCCGATCGCGGTGCGATTTTCGATGCGGCAACGCTGACGGCGCTGCTCGGCTTCGCAACCCTTCTGATGCTGACCGCACTGTCCCGCCTCACCGCGCGGGCCCTTTCAGGAAACGGATGACCGCCATGCCCTTCACCCATCTCCGCGCCGTGGTGTTCGACTGGGCCGGCACGGTGGTCGATTTCGGATCGCGCGCGCCGATGGGCGCCTTCGTCGAAGCCTTCGCCGCCTTCAATGTCGCCATCACCATCGCCGAGGCGCGCATCCCGATGGGCATGGCCAAGCGCCCGCATGTCGCGGCGCTGCTCGCCATGCCGCGGATCGCCGCCGCCTGGGCGGCGCGCCACGGCCAAAGGCCGGGCGAGGCGGAGATCGACGCGGTGTACGAGGTCTTCGTGCCGAAGAACATCGCCGTGGCCGCCGATTACGCGGATCTCATCCCCGGCGCGGCCGAGGCCGCTGCCGCCATCCGCGCGCAGGGGGCGAAGATCGGCAGCACCACCGGCTATACGCGGGAGATCATGGCCCAGATCCTGCCCCGCGCCGCCGCCCAAGGCTTCACGGCGGACGCCATCGCCTGCACCGGCGATGCCCCCGAAGGCCGGCCGAGCCCCTTCCTGATGTGGCGGGTGCTGGCCGAACTCGGCTGCTACCCGGCCGGCCGGGCGGTGAAGATCGACGATACCGAGGTCGGCGTCGCGGAGGGCATCCATGCGGGCGCCTGGTCCATCGGCGTCGCGGTAACGGGCAATGCCTTCGGCCTCTCGGCGGAGGAAGCGGCCGCCCTGGCCCCGGCCGATTTCGCCGAACGCCGGGCCGCGGCGGCAAGCCGGCTGCACGCCGCCGGCGCCCATTACGTGATCGATGGCGTGGCGGATCTCATGCCGGTGCTGTTCGAGATCGAAGGCCGGCTCGCCCGCGGCGAGCGGCCCTGATCGCCACCGCCACCGTCAAGCGAGGCCGAAACGTTCCTTGAGCGCCGGGAGCTTCTGCTTGCTGACCGGCACCGGCGGGCCCAGCGGTTCGGGCAAGGCGATCAGGAAGCCTTCGTCCTGGCGCAGGATCTCGGTCACGTAGTCGAGATTGACGATATGGCTGCGATGGACGCGCAGGAAGCGCGCGGGATCGAGCCGGCTTTCGAGCACCGAAAGCGAGAGGTTGGAGAGGTAGCGATCCTGCAGGGCGACGATGGTGGTGTAATGCCCCTCCCCCTCCAACCGGCCGATATCCTTGACATCCACGAGCACGATCCGGTTATGGCGATAAACCGGAATGCGGGAGATGAGCCGCATCGGCGCCGCCGCCGTCTCCGGCTCGCCTTCGGCCACCGCCGGCGCGGTCGTCAAATCCGTCAGGTCGTAGAAGATCATGCAGAAGCCGGCGCGGCCGTCGGCGGCCATCATCGGCGATACCTTGATCATGAGCATCCGATCGGGGATGTTGATCATCATCGCCTGCGGCGGCGGCGATTTGCCATGCGGGCCGCCCTCGCCCTGCCCAAGGAGAAAGGCGATCTTCTCTCGGCTTTTCGGCGGATGCAGCGCCAATACGTCCACGCCGAACATCGCCTCGAGCGCCACGCCGAGCGATGGCTGAGCGGCCGGCTGCAGAACCTGGATCGCCACATCGTTCAGCGCCGTCACGCGCCGCTCCGCATCCAGCCAGACGATCCCGGGATTGAACTGTTCGAGCTTGTGCTGGAAGGATTCGCGTGGCGAACGTGGGCGCGGCGCGGCGGCAGCGCCGGCAGCCCGCTGAGCGGATCGGTCGTCTCGGGTTGAGGTCTTCACGCCGCCGGCCTTCCGTGGTTCACGTCTCTCGGGAATAACGCTCGATAAGGCTTGCGCTTTTGCCCCGCGGCCGTTTTTTGCCGGCCTTGCGTGCAAGCCTATGGAGCTTCGCGCGGCGGAGCAAGCGCGGCGGCCGCATGCGCAGGCTCCGTGCCGCTTGCGCGCTCCGGCGCCCGCTCGCGGCGCCAGGCCCCTCCCTCACGCTATCAAAACGATGTTTCGTGCAATTCCCGTTGCCGGCTGCGATCCGCTTCCGGGAGCTTGGCCCCGCAGGCCCGGCGGATGCTTCCGCATGGCCCAACCGCTGTCAGAAGACAGTCTGCCGATCAGGGAGGAGCTATGATCCCGCGTCCCTTCGCCTATCACGCGCCGGAATCGGTCGCCGCCGCCATCGCCTTGCTGCAGGATCATGGCGACCAGGCGAAGCTGCTCGCTGGCGGCCACAGCCTGCTGCCGATGATGAAGCTGCGCTTCGCCGCGCCCGAGCATCTGATCGACCTCGGGCGCATCGCCGAACTGCAAGGCATCGCCCGCGATGGCGCGGAGATCCGCATCGGCGCGATGACGACGGAGCGGGAGATCCTCGCCTCGCCGCTGCTCGCCGAACACCTGCCGCTGCTGGTGGAAACCGCGCGGCAGATCGCCGATCCGCAGGTGCGGTCGAAGGGCACGATCGGCGGCGATATCGCTCATGGCGATCCGGGGAACGACCATCCGGCGGTGATGCTGGCACTCGATGCCGCCTTCACCCTGGCGGGGCCGGGTGGCACGCGGCGCGTCGCGGCGGCGGATTTCTTCCTCGGCACCTACATGACGGCGCTGGAACCCGACGAGATCATGACGGAGATCCGTATCACCCCGCCAGCCACCGGCAGCGGCACATGCTACGCCAAGCTGAAACGCAAGACCGGTGACTACGCGACCGCGGCCGCCGCTGTCGTGCTGCGGATGGAGGCGGGGCGCGTGGCTCATGTCGCGATCGGGCTCACCAATGTCGCGCCCTGCGCCATGCGGGCCGCGGCGGCGGAGGCCGCTCTGCTGGGCCGCGCGCTGGACGAGGCGGCGATCGCCGATGCCGCGCGGCTGGCCCAAGAGGCTTGCGAGCCTTCCGCCGACCTCCGCGGCGATGAGGAATACAAGCGCGCCATGGCGGGCCAGATGGTCGCACGCGCACTCCGCACCGCCCTTTCTCGCTGCACCGGCTGAGGAACCCGCGCATGACCAAAAAAACCGTCGTCAGCTTCAGGCTGAATGAAAAGCCGGTCGATATGCTTGTCGAGCCGCGGGAGCTTCTCATCCACACCTTGCGCGAACGGCTCGAAACGCGCGGCCCCCATATCGGCTGCGAGACGAGCCATTGCGGTGCCTGCACGGTCGATATGGACGGCATCTCCGTCAAAGCATGCACCGTGCTCACCGTGCAGTGCGAAGGGCGCGAGATCCTGACGATCGAGGGCTTTGCCAAGGGCGGCCAGTTGCATGCGCTGCAGGAGGCCTTCATGCAGGAGCACGGGCTGCAATGCGGCTTCTGCACCCCGGGGATGATCACACGCGCCTATCGGTTGCTGCAGGATAACCCGAGCCCGACGGAGGAGGAGATCCGCTACTGGATGTCCGGCAATCTCTGCCGCTGCACGGGATACCAGAACATCGTCAAGGCCATCCAATATGCGGCGGCCAAGCTACGCGGCGAGGCGGTGGAAACCTCGCATCCCCTGATGGCAGAGGTGACCGGCTGATGAACGAAATCTCGCCTGATCTCGGCCGTCTCGAAAAGCTCGAAGGCATCGGTTGCGCGCGCAAGCGGCGCGAAGACCCGCGCTTCATCCAGGGGCGCGGCACCTATGTCGATGATATCCACCTGCCTGGGATGCTGTTCGGCGTGATGGTGCGCAGCCCCTATGCGCATGCGCGCATCCGCGCGATCGACACCGCCCGCGCCAAGGCGATGCCGGGCGTGCATGCGGTGCTGACGGCGGAAGACCTGAAACCCCTCAAGCTTCATTGGATGCCGACGCTCGCGGGTGACGTGCAAGCGGTGCTCGCCGATGGCAAGGTCTGCTTCCAGAACCAGGAAGTTGCCTTCGTCGTCGCCGAGGATCGCTACATCGCGGCGGATGCGGCGGAGCTTGTGGATGTCGATTACGAGGAACTGCCGGCGGTCGTCGATCCTTTCCGCGCGCTGGAGCCGGACGCACCCGTCATCCGTGAGGATCTGGCAGGCAAGGATGTCGGCGCGCACGGGCCGCGGCGGCACCACAACCACATCTTCAACTGGCAGATCGGCGATCGGGACCGGACGGATCGGGCCTTCGCCAATGCGGCGGTGACGGTGAAGCAGGATATGCTCTATCCCCGCGTGCATCCCTGTCCGCTGGAGACCTGCGGGTCGGTCGCGAGCTACGATCCGGTCAAGGGCGATCTCACGGTCTGGATCACCTCCCAGGCGCCGCATGTCGTGCGCACGGTGGTGGGCCTGCTTTCCTCCATTCCGGAATCCAAGATTCGCATCATCTCGCCCGATATCGGCGGCGGCTTCGGCAACAAGGTCGGCGTCTATCCGGGCTATGTCACGGCGATCGTTGCCTCCATCGTGCTGGGGCGGCCGGTGAAGTGGATCGAGAGCCGCAACGAGAACCTGACGACGACCGCTTTCGCGCGCGATTACTGGATGACGGGCGAACTCGCGGCCGACGCCGATGGGCGCATCAAGGGATTGCGCGTCAATGTCACGGCCGATCACGGCGCCTTCGATGCCTGCGCCGATCCCACCAAATGGCCGGCCGGCATGTTCCATGTCTGCACCGGCTCCTATGATATCCCGACCGCGCATGTCTCGGTCGATGGCGTGTACACCAACAAGTTTCCCGGTGGCGTCGCCTATCGCTGCTCCTTCCGGGTGACCGAGGCGGTCTATCTCGTCGAACGCATGATCGACGTGCTGGCCCAGAAGCTCGGGATCGACAAGGCCGAAATCCGCCTGCGCAACTTCATCGCCAAGGAGCAGTTCCCCTATCACACGCCGCTCGGCCTCGAATACGATTCCGGCGATTACGCACCGGCCTTGCGGCGCGTCATGAAGGCGGTGGATTACGACGCGCTGCGGGCGGAGCAAGCCGCCAAGCGGGCCGATCCGAACTGCCCGGTGCTGATGGGCATCGGTATCACCACCTTTACTGAAATCGTCGGCGCCGGGCCGTCCAAGAATTGCGACATCCTCGGCATCGGCATGTTCGATAGCTGCGAAATCCGCGTCCATCCCGATGGTTCGGCAATTGCGCGGATGGGCACGATCACCCAGGGCCAGGGACATCAGACGACCTATGCCCAGATCATCGCGACCGAGGCGGGAATCCCGGCTTCCGTCATTCATGTCGAGGAAGGAGATACCTCAACCGCGCCCTACGGCCTCGGCACCTATGGTTCACGCTCGACCCCGGTGGCGGGGGCAGCCGTCGCCCGCGCCTCACACAAGATCCGCGAGAAGGCACGCAAGATCGCGGCACATCTGCTCGAAGTGTCGCCAGACGATCTCGAATTCGACCTCGATCAGTTTCGCGTCAAGGGCGATCCCTCGCGCGCAAAGGGCATGAAGGAAATCGCCTGGGCGGCCTACAACAACGTGCCCGAAGGCATGGAAATGGGATTGGAGGCTGTGGATTACTACGATCCGCCAAATTTCACCTTCCCCTTCGGCGCTTATCTCGCCGTCGTCGATATCACCAAGGCGACCGGCGAGATCAAGGTACGGCGCTTCTACGCGCTGGATGATTGCGGCACCCGCATCAATCCGATGATCATCGAGGGGCAGATCCATGGCGGGCTGACGGAGGGCTTCGCCGTCGCCTTCGGGCAGGAATTGCCTTACGACGAACAAGGCAACGTGCTCGGCGGCACCTTGATGGATTACTTCGTGCCGACCGCGGTCGAAACCCCGCATTGGGAGACGGATTATACCGTCACCCCCTCGCCGCATCATCCGATCGGCGCCAAGGGTGTCGCGGAATCGCCGCATGTCGGCTCCATCCCTTGCTTCAGCAATGCGGTGGTGGATGCCTTCGCGCATCTTGGCGTGACGCATACCGGCATGCCGCACAACGCCTATCGCACCTGGAAGCAATTGAACGCGCTTGGGGTTGCCGGATGAAGATCACGATCGAGAAAAGCCTCGACCTGCCGCTCTCCCCGGCGCTCGCCTGGGATATGTTGCAGGATATCGAAGGCGTGGCCGCCTGCCTGCCGGGTGCAAAAATCACCGAGCAGCTGGACGAGACGCATTACAAGGGCACGGTCTCCGTGAAGCTCGGCCCGGCGACGGTGAGCTTCAAAGGCGAGATCGAAATCGCCGGCCGCGACGAAGCGGCCGGCACGCTGCATATCATCGGCAAGGGCTCCGATCAGGGCGGCACCTCGGGCGCCTCCCTCGATCTCCACGCCTCCATCATAGCCCTGCCCGGAGGCGGCGCGCGGTTGAGCGGCGTCTCGGATGTGACTGTGACCGGCAAGGTGGCGACCTTCGGGGCGCGGCTCATGAACAGCGTCTCGGAAGTGTTGTTGCAGAAGTTCTTCACCAATCTCGCCGCCCGGGCGGAGGCGCTGCGCGCGGCCCAGCCGGCAACAGCCGCCGAGGTGAGCGCACCCCCCGCTATGGCCGCATCCACCACGGCATCGGCTACCATGCCCGCGCCGATGCCCGCACCGGCGGCGGAGACGAAGCTGAATGCGCTGACGCTGCTCTGGGCGATCATCAAGGATTTCCTGGCGAACCTCTTTCGCCGCTCAAAGGCGACATGACGGAGAGGAGGGCCGGCGGCCGCATGGCCGCCATCGGCGCGATGCAGCATCGGCTGGAGGCTGCCGGCTATATCGCCGAGCGCGATCTCGTGGCGACGCTGATGTTGATGGGCGAGCTGCGCCGCCCGCTGCTGGTCGAGGGTGATCCCGGCGTCGGTAAAACCGAAATCGCCAAGGCACTCGCCAAAAGTCACGAGACGCGGCTGATCCGGCTGCAATGCTTCGAAGGGCTCGACCAGCACCACGCCCTTTACGAGTGGAACTATCAGCGCCAATTGCTCGCGATCCGCCTGGCGGAGACTGCCGGCCCCGGCAGCCTCGCGGAGGAGGCGCTGTTCTCCACCCCGTATCTGCTGCGCCGCCCGCTGCTCGAAGCACTGCTGCAGCCGAGCCCCGCCGTGCTGCTGATCGACGAGATCGACCGGGCGGATGAGGCTTTCGAAGCCTTCCTGCTGGAAGTGCTCTCCGACTATCAGGTGAGCATCCCGGAGATGGGCACGATCCCCGCGACCAGCATCCCCCTCGTCGTGCTGACCTCGAACGGCACGCGCGAACTCTCCGACGCGCTCCGCCGCCGCTGCCTCTACGCCTATCTCGGAAGCCCAAGCTTCGCGAAGGAGAGCGCGATTCTCGCTCTCCGCCTGCCCGACCTGCCGGAGCGGCTGGCGCGGCAGATCGTGGAATTCGTCCAGGCCCTGCGCCAGCTTGGCCTCAAGAAGCCGCCCGGCATCGCTGAGACGCTGGATTGGGCGGCAGCCCTGCTCGGCCTCGGCATCGCCGGCCTCGATACCGCAGCGCCTGAGGATATCCGCGAAACCCTCGCCGCGCTGCTCAAGACGCGGGAGGATGTTCAGGCGCTTGAGCCGCCGGCGCTTGAGCGCCTGCTGGCGATCGCGGGTTAGCCGCCATGACGGAGCGCCCCCCGAACCACGCGCTCGGGGCCGCGCTCGCCGCGCGGATCACGGGCTTCGTCGGTACCCTGCGGGCCAACGGCTTCCTTGTCGGGATGCAGGAGCAGGCGGATGCGCTGCGCCTTGCCGCTGCCATTGGGGTGATGGAAAAGCAGCCGCTCCGCTGGGGCTGGCGCAGCCTGCTCTGCACCCGGGCGGAGGATTGGTCCCGCTTCGACGATCTGTTCGAGAGCTACTGGCTGCCGCCCAACCGCCGGGCCCTGGTCGAGACGCGGGCGGGCGGCGCGGGCCTCGCCGAGCGGAGCGATGCGGCGGGCGCTCCCGGTGGCCGGCCCGGCCCGGTGCTGGATCATGAGCCGGGGGCGGAGGACAGCGGCGTGCCGGGCGATGCCGCCGAGGCCGGGGCAAGTGCTGCCGCCAGCGCCGAGCAGGCCGATTTCCGTTCGCTCACCGACCGGGTACAAACCTACGCGATCGAAGCCGCCATCCGCCGCTTCGCCCGCCGCCTCAAGCGGCTCCGACTGCGGCGGGAAGGGGCCGCGCAGCGCGGCGCGCGGATCGATCTGCGGCGCACGATGCGGCGCAGCCTGGGCTCGGGCGGGGCATCGCCGCAGGCGCTGCGCTTTCGCGCGCCGCGCCGCCGGCGGCCGCGGCTGATACTCCTGCTCGATGTCAGCCGCTCAATGTCCCTCACCAGCTTCTTCTATCTGCGGGTCGCCCGCGCGCTCGCCCTCGAACTCGGCGATGTGCACGTGTTCCTGTTCCATACCCATCTCACCCACGTGTCCGAGGCGCTGAAGGAGGCCGATCCTTGGGCCGCGCAGGAGCGGTTGCAGTTGCTCTCGGCCGGCTGGGCGGGCGGCACCCGCATCGGCGAAAGCCTCGCCGCCTTCAACCGCCTCCATGCCGGTCGCCTGCTGCATGGCCGCACAGTGGTGATCATCGCGAGCGATGGCTACGATACCGGCCGGGCGGGGCTGCTCGGCGCCGAGATGGCGGCGATCGCGCGGCGCGCCCGGCGCGTCGTCTGGTTCAATCCCGCCAAAGCTGATCCGCGCTACCAGCCGCTCGCCCGCGGCATGCGCGAGGCGCTGCCCTTCATCGATCTCTTCACGGCCGCGCAGTCCCTTGCCACCATGGAAGCGGCGCTGACCGAGGTGCTTGACGTATTATGACCGCGCCCTTTGCCTTCTCCGCCGTCGTCCTGGCCGCCGGGCTTTCCACCCGCATGGGCGGCCCGCACAAATTGCTGCTCGATTTCGGGGGCGAACCGGTGCTTCGCCGCGTCGTCTCCGCCCTGCTGGCCCTGGGCCCGGCCGAGGTGGTTGTCGTTACCGGCCATCGCGCGGCCGAGATCGGCGCGGCGCTCGGCGGCCTGCCGCTTCGCCTCGTCCACAACCCCGATTACGCCGCGGGGCAGGCGGGCTCGGTCGCCACCGGCATGCGGGCGCTCGCTGCGCCCTGCGCGGCGGTGATGATCATGCTCGGTGACCAGCCGCTGCTCACCCCCGCGGCGCTCGCCCGCCTCCTCGCCGCCTATGGCGCGATGCCCGCCGACCGCTCCATGCTGGTGCCACTCTACCAAGGCACTCGCGGCAATCCGGTGATGGTGGCCGCCCGGCATATTCCCGCAATCGCCACCGGCGCCCTCAGGCTTGGCTGCCGCAAGCTGATCGAAATGTATCCCGAGGAGGTGGCGTTGGTAGAGATGGCGGACCCCGCCTTCATTCGCGATTGCGATACGCCAGAGGATTACGCCGCGCTCCGCGCCCATCTCGGCCGCGCAGCGGAGGGCCTGGCATGATGAGCACGGCCGCGCTCACCGCCCTCATCACACGCCTTACCCGCGACGCACAGCCCTTCGCGCTGGCGACCGTCGTGCGCAGCCGGGCGGCGACTGCGGCCCGGGCGGGGGCGAAAGCGGTGATCCTCCCCGATGGCTCCCTCGGCGCCGGCTGGATCGGCGGCGGCTGTGTGCAGGGGGCGGCCCTCCGCGCGGCCCGCGCGGCGCTCAGCGAAGGCAAGCCGCGCCTCATCTCAATACAGCCGGAGGAGGCGCTCGCCGCCCTCGCCGTCCACCCTGGGGAGGAGCGGGACGGCATCCATTTCGCGCGCAATGGCTGCGCGAGCCGGGGAAGCGTCGATATCTTCATCGAACCCGTCTTGCCGGCGCCGCGGCTCTGCCTCTTCGGCGCCTCGCCGGTAGCAGAGACGCTCGCCCGCCTCGCCCCCGAATGCGGCTTCACCGTCATCCGCGATACGGCGGAGGGGAGCGAGACGCCGCAGCAGGGCCAAGCGACGGCGGGCTTCGCCGTGGTCGCCACCCAGGGGCGCGGCGATGCTGCCGCCCTCAAGGCGGCACTCGGGCTCGGCGCGTCCTACACCGCCTTCGTCGGCTCTCAGCAAAAGGTCGAAAGCCTCAAGGCAGCCTTGCTGGCGGAGGGGCATCCGCCCGGGCCACTTTCCCGGCTGCATGGGCCGGCGGGGCTGCCCATCGGCGCCGCCACGCCGGAGGAGATCGCGCTTTCGATCCTTGCCGAAATGGTACGCGCGCGGCGCTGCCCGGCGCCCCAGCGGAAGGATGACGTGGAGGGTGGCGCGGATGACTGACCTGGCCGCCCTGTATCACGACAGCATCATGGCGCGCGGCCGCGAGCCACGCTTCTTCCGCGCATTGGCAGAGTTCGATCGGGAGGTACGGGAGATCAACCCCCTCTGCGGGGACCGGCTGACGCTCCGCCTGCGCTGCGATGCGGCCGGCAGCATCGCGGCGATCGGCGGCGAGCTTCGCGCCTGCATCATCTGCATCGCATCGGCCGATCTCATGGCCGAGATGGCCCAGGGGATGACAGGGGCGGACGCGGAGGCTTGCGCCACCGGCTTCGCAACGGCGCTCCGCTCCGGCGGCGAGGGCGAGGGCGAGGGCGAGAGCGCCTGGCCGCCACGGCTCGCCCCTCTGCAGATTTTTGCTCCGCTGCACGCGGCGCGCTCGCGCATCCGCTGCGCCCTCCTGCCGTGGCAGGGTCTCGTGCATGCGCTGAAACCGGAAGCCGCCGCCGATGCCAGCTGAAACGCCCGCACCGATCCTGGCACCCGCCATGATGCCTGACCCCGAGGATGTCCTCACCACGGCCCATGCCTGGCGCGAAGCTGGGGAGCGGGTGGCGCTCGCCACCGTCATCGCCACCTGGGGCAGTTCGCCCCGCCCCGTCGGCAGCCAGATGGCGCTCACGGCCTCAGGCCGCATTCTCGGCTCGGTCAGCGGCGGCTGCGTCGAAAGCGCGGTGATGGAGGCGGCGATGGCGACCCTTGCCGATGGCCGGGGGCAGCTGCTGGAATTCGGCGTCTCCACCGAACGCGCCTGGGAGGTGGGGCTCGCCTGCGGCGGTCGCCTCCAGATCTTCGTCGAGGAACTGGCGTGAGGCCGGAGATCCGCACGGCCCTGCTGGCGGCGCGCGCCGCCCGGCAGCCGGTGGTTCTGGCGACGAACCTCGCAACCGGCGGGCAGCTGCTCTGGCCGCGCGACGAACTGCCCGCGGATCTCGCGCGGGCCGCGCGCCAGGCACTCGCGGAGGATCGCAGCACCACCCTGCCGCATCAGGGCGACGCCTGGTTCCTCCACGCCTATCCGCCGCCGCTGCGGCTCTTCCTCATCGGCGCGGTGCATCTCGCGCAAGCGCTTCTGCCGCATGCCGCTCCGCTCGGCTTCACGCCGGTGTTGGTCGACCCGCGCCCCGCCCTCGCCACCGCCGAGCGCTTCCCCGCCGTGCCGATCATGACCGATTGGCCGGATGAGGCGCTGGATCGCGCCGAGCCCGATGCGCGAAGCGCGATCCTGGCCCTCACGCATGATCCGAAGCTCGACGATCCGGCGCTCGACCGCGCCTTGCGCTCGGACGCCTTCTATATCGGCGCGCTCGGCTCCCGCCGGTCGCATGCCGCGCGGCTCGATCGGCTGGCAGCCCTCGGCCATGCCCCGCCCGCCCTCGCCCGCATCAGGGGCCCGGTCGGCCTGCCGCTGGAAGCCATCACCACGGCGGAAATCGCGCTGTCGATCGCGGCCGAGATCGTCGCCGTGCGGCGCGGCAGCAGCCTCAGTTGGACGAGCCGAAAATGAGGCGCCGCGGCATCACCTGCCCCGCCGTGGCGCCGGGGCAAAGCCGGCAGGCGCTGCTCGGGCAAGCGGGGCTGGTGGCCTCCACTGCGATCGGCGCCGGGCTGCTGAGCCGCGCCCTCGGCCTCGGAGGCCTTGCCCCCATGATGCGGCCGGCGGGCGCCATGGGCACTGCAATGCACCCCGGCATGGCGCTGCAGATGGCGGTGCTGATGGCGCTCGTCGGGGTACTCATTCCGCGCCCGGCCTGCCTCGCCGCCTGGTTCGGCCTCGCGCGGCTCGGCCTCTGGGTCATCGGCCTGACCCTCTTCGCACTGATCGACGCGGCTGCCGTCATGGCGGCGATGGGTGCGCCCGATACGGCGACGGCAGCGGCACTTGCCGCCGCGCCGCTTTTCATCGGCCTGCTGCTGACGATCATCGTACCGAGCGGCGAGCGCTGCTGCATCGGCTTCATGCTGATCATGGCGCATTTCAGCCTGATGAGCTGGCCCTGGCTCGCGCTGTGCGCCGTCCTTGGCCGGCTCGGCGATGACGGGCTCTGCCAACTGGCCGCACCGCCAGGCCGAAGCGCAAGCCACGCCTCGGACAGGATGACGCGCGCGCTCCGGCGCCGTGCGGACTAAGACGCGCCGTCGCCCGGGCGCTGCTGCGCATACAGCAGGTCAGGGGCGATTTCGGGCGCGGCAATGGTGACGAGCCCCTCCGGCCGCGCCGCTCGGTAGTAGCAGGAGCGGCGGCCGGTATGGCAGGCGACCCCCTGCTGCTCCACGATCAGCAGCAGGCTGTCGCCATCGCAATCGAGCCTCAGTTCGCGGAGATGCTGCACCTGGCCCGAGGTTTCGCCCTTGCGCCAAAGCGCCTGGCGGCTGCGGCTGTAGTAGCAGACCCGGCCGGTGGCGAGCGTCTCCTCCACCGCCGCGCGGTTCATCCAGGCCATCATCAGCACCTCGCCCGTGCCCACCGCCTGGGCGATGGCGGGCACCAGCCCCGCGGCATCGAAGGCGATGGCGGCGAGAACCGCGGCGGAGCCTCGCGCCTCAGACACCGGACACCTCATTCAGGCGGGCGAAGCCGCGCTCGAGATCGGCCTTGATATCCTCCAGATCCTCGAGCCCGATATGCAGGCGCATGATCTCGCCGCCGAAGGCGCCGGTGCCGGCGCTGCGCTGGATGGTGCCCGAGGTCGGCAGAACCAGGCTCTCATACCCGCCCCAGGAGGCGCCGATGCCGAAGAGGGTCATGCCATCGATCATCGCCGAGACGGCATCGGGGCCGAATTCGGGGCGAAGGACGACGCCGAAGAGGCTGCAGGCCCCGGTAAAATCCCGCTTCCAGATAGCGTGGCCGGGTGAGTCGGGAAGTGCCGGGTGCAGCACGCGCAGAACCTCCGGCCGAGCCGCCAGCCAGTGGGCCATATGCAGCCCCTGCTCCATCTGATGGCGCAGCCGCACGCCAAGCGACCGCACGCCCCGCAGCGCCAGCCAGCAATCATCCGGGCTCGCGAACTGGCCGAGCGCCATCGCGCCATCGCGCACCACCTGCCAATGCGCGTGATCGGCGACAGTGACGGCACCGAGGATGATATCGGAATGGCCGCCGATATATTTCGTCAGCGCCTGGATCGAAACATCGACACCGTGGCGGAACGGCTGGAAGAAATGGATGCCCCAGGTATTGTCCATCATCACGACGGCGCCGCGCTGATGCGCGACGGCCGCCAGCGCCGGCACGTCCTGCACCTCGAAGGTATGGCTGCCCGGGCTTTCGAGGAAGAGCACGCGGGTTTCGGGCTGGAAGAGCGGTGCCAACTCCTCCGCCGTGATCATCGGATCATAATAGGTGGTGCTGATGCCCATCGCTTTCAGCATGCCGTCGCAGAAGCGCCGCGTCGGGCCATAGACGCTGTCGGGCACCAGCAGATGCTGGCCGGTCTTGAGGAAAGCGAGCAGCGGCGTGGTGATAGCGGCGAGGCCCGAGGAGACGATCTGGCAGCGCGTCCCGCCCTCGATATCGGCGACGGCGTTTTCCAGCGCGAAATGCGTCGGCGTGCCGTGGGTGCCGTAGATGAGCGCTTGCTCCAGCCGCTTGCCGCCCTCGCTCGCGCGGTGGGCGAGATCGGGGTGCAGCACGGTCGAGCCGCGGACCACCGCTGGGTTGACGAAGCCATGCACGCGCGGGCCCGGCCGGCCGAGCTGGGTCAGCCGCGTCGCGAAGCGCGCGCGGGAAGGCGAGGAGGCGTCGTGCTGGTCAGCCATTCTGTCCTGTTTCCACTGGGGTATCGGGGCGGCCGCCCCATTCGCTCCAAGAGCCATCATAAAGCGCGGGCTCCGGCAAGCCCGCGACGGCAAGGCCGAGCGCCAGCACCGCGGCGGTAACGCCGGTACCGCAGCTCGTTACCACCGGGCGGGTGCCATCGGCGCCTTGCGCGGCGAAGCGGGCGCGCAGCGCGTCCGGCGGCAGCATCGTCCCGTCCGCCGCGAGAAGGTCGGAGAAGGGGAGGTTGCGGGCGCCCGGCATATGGCCGCCCCGCATGCCGGGGCGCGGCTCGGGCGCGGCGCCGGCAAAGCGGGCGGCGGCGCGTGCATCGAGGATCAGCGCCGAACGATCCTCGACGATCCGGCGCATCTCGCTGAGATCGCGCACCGCCTCCGGCCGGAAGCGCGGCGTGAAGCGCGCGGCGATGAGCGGCGCCAGGGGCAAGCCCGGCTCCACCGCCCGGCCTTCGGCCCGCCATTTCGGCAAGCCGCCATCCAGCACCGCCGCCGCCGCATGGCCCATGGCGCGCATCATCCACCAGCCGCGCGCGGCGGAGAACAGCCCGAGCTGATCGTAGAAGACGACGCGCTTGCCATCCCCGATGCCGAGCCGGCCGACCATCGTGGCGAAATCCGCCGGCGCGGGCAGCATATGGGGCAGGTCGCTCGTCTGATCCTTGATCGCCTCGATATCGAAGAAGACGGCGCCCGGCAGATGCGCCTCGGCGAAGCCCGCCAGGGCGTTGCGCGGATCGTTCGGCAAAAAGAAGGTGCAGTCGCAGATGACGAGATCGGGCTCGGCGAGATGGTCGGCGAGCCAGGCGGTCGTTACCAGCGGTGTCATGCCCTCATCCTCCCCCAGGGCGGCTTGGCCTGCCGCCGCGCCGTCGAGTGTCCGCCCGGGCGCCACCGGAGGGCAAGAGCATGCCAGCGCAGCCCAGAACCTCCCGCCCCGCGCGGGCCGCGCCTATTCCGCGGCCATCTTGGGCGGCGGCTCGGTCATCGCCACGGCGCGGTTGAGATCGACCGACAGCAGGCGGGAGACGCCGCGCTCCATCATCGTCACCCCATAAAGCCGGTCCATCCGCGCCATGGTGTGGTGATGATGCGTGACGACGAGGAAGCGCGTGCCGGTTTCGCGCACCACCTCGTTGAGCAGGGTGCAGAGCCGTTCGACATTGGCATCGTCGAGCGGCGCGTCCACCTCGTCGAGCACGGCGAGCGGCGCGGGATTGCTGCGAAACACCGCGAAGATGAGGGAGAGCGCCGTCAGCGCCTGCTCGCCACCGGAGAGCAAGGAGAGGGTGGAGAGCTTCTTACCCGGCGGCTGGGCATAGATTTCGAGGCCCGCCTGCAACGGGTCATCGGCGCCGACGAGCGCCAGATGGGCGCGGCCGCCGCCGAACATGCGCGCGTAGAACATCTGGAAATTCTGGTCGATCTCGGCGAAGGCGGCTGTCAGCCGCTCGCGCCCCTCGCGGTTGAGATGGCCGACCGAGCCGCGCAGCTTGGCGATCGCCGAGACGATATCGCCCTTTTCCCGGTCCATCAGCTCAAGCTGGCGGGTGATCTCCTCCGCCTCCATCTCGGCGCGAAGATTGACCGGGCCCATCTCCTCCCGCTCCTTCGTCAACCGCTCGAATTTACGGCGGGCCTTCTCTTCCGCCTCCTGGCTCGGCTCGCCGGCGATTTCGGGGAAAGCAGGATTGGCGCCGAGCCGCTCCAGCACCCGCTCGGCGACCGTGCCCCAATGATGGTCGGCGGCTTCGAGCGCCGCCTCGGCGCGCACCAGATTCTCGCGCGAAAGCGCCTGCGCCGTCTCGGCGGCGCGAGACGCCTTTTCCGCCGCCCGCGCTTCGGCCTCCGCCGTGCGCAGCCGCTCGGAGGCGGTGCGGTGCGCGGCTTCCGCCTCGGCCAGCAGGGCCACTTGCGCCGCCCGCTCGGCGGCGAGCTTCTCCGGCACCGCGACGAGGGCGGCATGCTCGGCCTGCGCCTGGGCCTGGCGTTCGCCGAGATCGGCGATATGGCTGCGGGCGGCGGTCGCCCGCTCGGCCCAGCCCTGCCGCTCCCGGGCAAGCGCCGCGCGGCGTTCCGCGCGGCTTTTGCCGTCCCTGATCAGGCCATCGCAGCGGGCGCGGCTGTCGCTCTCCTCGCGCCGGGCGCGTTGCAGCGCGCTGCGGGCGGCCTCCACCTCGGTCCGCATGGCGGAGAGATCGGGCAAGGCTGCCGCCTCGGCCCGTATGGCCGCCAGGGCAGCCTCCGCCTCGGCCCGTTCAGGCTCCGCCGCCTCGATCTGCGAGACGATGCCGGAGAGGCGGGCTTCCGCGGCCGCTGCCCGGGTGGCGAGCGCCGCTGCGGTATTGCGCAGCCGCTCGGCCGCCTGATCGGCCTCCCGACGGGCAGCCCGCGCCGCCTGTTCCTCGGTGAGGCTGGCGCGATCGGCCGCCTGCGCCGCATCCTGTGCCGCCTTCGCCTCGGCGGCCGCCTGGTCCGCCAGCGCACCTTCGTCGCGCAGCCGGCGCAGGCGGTTGCGCTGGGTCAACCGCACGGTCGCCGCGGTCGGCGTGCCCGGCTTGATGGTATAGCCATCCCAACGCCAGACGCCGCCTTGCTCCGAAACCAGGATCTGCCCGGGGTGGAGATGCGGTTGCAGGCCGGGCGCCGCCTCGGCCGGGCAAAGCAGGATGTGGGAGAGGGCGCGCGCCAGCGCCGCCGGCCCCTGCACCAGCGCGCCGAGCGGCTGGCAGCCTTCGGGCAGCCGAGCCTCCTGGTCGAGCGGCGGCAGCGCCCGCCAATAGCGGGCGGCGCTCTCCTCGGTCGCGGCGCTCAACTCCTCGCCGAAGGCGGCGCCGAGGGCGGATTCCAGCCCCGGCGGCACGGAAAGCTCATCCACCAGCGAGGCGGCGCCGCGGGCATTCTCACCCACGCTCAGCACCTCGCTCAGCGCGCGGATCTCGGCCTTCAGCCGGGTCGCCGCCGCTTCGGCCGCATTGGCCTTCTCGCGCGCCGCCGCGAGGGCAGCCTGGGCTGCAACCCGCGCCCGCTCGGCGCTTTCCTGCCGGGTCGCGGCATCCCGCCGTGCCGCTTCCGCCGCTTCCGCCGCGGCCTTCGCCTCGGCAAGCTTCTCCGGGGCGATGAGGTCGGCCGCGAAGCGTTCGCGCTCCACCGTCAGCCGCGCCACCTGCTCGCCCGCGCGCCGGCTGCGCGCTTCAGCCTGGGACAGGCGGCCGGTCAGCGCCTGGGCCGCCGCGGTCAGCGTCGCATGCCGCTCGGTCGCCGCCTGGGCCGCGGCTTCGGCCTGGCGCGCCGCCTCGGCGGCGGCGCCCATGGCGGCTTCGGCCTCGGCCAGCCGGGCGTCGGCCTCGCCCTCGGCGGCGGCCAAAGCCGCATCCTCGGCGGCGAGGCGCGCTTCCGCCTCCGCCGCATCGCGCATCATGCCTTCGGCCCGGCCGAGATCGCGCGTCGCCTGCTCCAGCCGTGCGGCAGCCGAGGTGATGGCCGCGCGGGCTCGCGCCTCCTCGGCGGCGATCTGCTCGGCCGCCACCTTCTGCCGCTCGAAGCCGGTGCGGGCCTCGGCCTCCGCCGCCCGCAAGGCGGGCAGCAGATCATGCCCCTCGCCATGCGCGGCCTCCGCCTGGCGGGCCGCGGCGGCAGCCTCCGCCGCGCGGGCCTCGGCCTCGGCGAGCGCGGCGCGGGCGGCGATGCGGCCCCGTTCGGCGCGAAGATGCTGGATGCCGAGGAATTCGGCCTCCGCCGCCCGGATGAGGCCCGAGATGGAGCGGTAGCGCGCGGCCTGGCGGGCCTGCTTCTGCAAGCCCTGCAGCTGGATCTCGACCTGGCCGCGCATATCCTCGGCCCGCTGCAGATTGGCCTCCGCCGCCCGCAGTTTCAGCTCCGCTTCATGCCGCCGCGCCGCCAGCCCGGCGATGCCGGCAGCCTCTTCCAGGATGGCGCGCCGTTCCTCGGGCTTGGCACCCACGATCGCGGCCACCCGCCCCTGGCCGACCATGGCGCAGCTCCGCGCGCCGCTTGCCATATCGGCGAACAGCGTCTGCACGTCCCGCGCCCGCACGTCCCGCCCGTTCAGCCGGTAGCCGCTGCCGGAGCCGCGCTCGATCTTGCGGGTGATTTCGAGATCCGCCTGCTCGTGATGCGGCGGCGGCACCATCCCCGCCGCATCCTCGAGCTGGACGGTGACTTCCGCCATGTTGCGCGACGGCCGGGTGGTGGTTCCGGCGAAGATGATGTCGTCCATCTCCCCGCCGCGGAGGGAGCGGGCATTCCCCTCCCCCATCGCCCAGCGCAGCGCGTCCACGATATTGGATTTGCCGCAGCCATTCGGCCCGATGATGCCCGTGAGCCCCGGCAGAATGTCGAGGCTGGTCGCGTCGGCGAAGCTCTTGAAGCCCGCGATGCGCAGGCGGGCGACCCGGGCGGGCATCCGCTGCTACCCGGCCAGCCCGATGGCGGCGGTGAACTCGTCGTAGCTCATATCGCCGGCGACGGTCTTGCCCTTGATGCGGAAAGAGGGCGTCGCCTCGATCTTGTAGAGCTTCTCGTCCTCCACCTGCTGCGTCTGAATCCAGGTCTTGAGCGCGTTGTCGGCGACCGCCTTGTCGAAGGTCGGCCGGTCCATCCCGGCGAGCGCCGCCATCTTCCACAGCTCGTCCGTATAGTTCACGCCGGGGGCGAAGGCCCAGGTATCCTGGCTCGCGAAAAGCGCGGTGACGAAGGGGTAATACTGGTCGGTCGGCAGCCAGCGGGCGATCATCGCCGCCTCCAGCGCCACCGCATCGAGCGGGAAATCATGATAGACGATGCGCAGCTTGCCCGGCTTGACGAGCTTATCCATCACCTCCGGCATCGTGGTCATCGAGAAATGCGCGCAATGGGTGCAGGTGAGGGAGAAGAACTCCTCCACCGTCACCGGCGCGGTGGCCGAGCCGATGAAGCGCGCGGTCTCGGTCGGCGGCGTCTGGTCCGCCCGGGCGAGGCGGGGGGCCACCATGGCGGCGGCCAGGCCTGCACCGGCGACGGTGAAAAAGCGGCGAGAGATCATCAGCAGAACCTTCTATATCTTGTGGTGAATAGCAGAGGTGGCAACTAGCTGTCGATATTCGCGTCGAGTCTCGCGAGCAACCGTCAGGACTGGCGGGGTTTCCGGCGGGCCTCTACCGCCTGGCCGAGGCGGGCCAGCGCCTCATGCAGCGGGCCCGCCGCGATGCCGGGCAGAGGGGGCGGCGGGGGCAGCGGCGCGGCTTTTGCCGGCCGCGCGGCGGGGCGGAGCGCGCCGGGCGCCAGCGGCACGAAGCGAAGGCGCTGCACCAGCGGCCGATCCCGCCCGGCGCCGAGATGCGCGTTCAGCCGCTCGATGAGCTGCGGCGCGAGATGCTGCAATTCCATGGCGACCGGCCCTTGGGCGCCGATCGTCAGCGTGCCGGCCGAAAGCTTCTGCGGCAGGGTGAGGGGTGCGAGCGTCGGGCCCATGATCTCCGGCCAATCGATCATCAGCTGGGCGCCAGCGGGGGAGCGGCGGCGATAGCTCAGGCGCGTCACCCGCGCGATGAGGCCGCCGATCGGCCGCATCGCAAAGCTGCGGGCCGCGGCATCGGGCTGGGCTCGCGCCTTGCCCTCCGGCGCCCGCGGCGCCATGCTCCGCCCTGTGCCGCGCGCCTCCCGCCCCTCCCGACCGTCCCCGCCATCCGTGGTGAGTTCATCCTCGTCCATGGCAGCGCCGCCCTCCATCTCCCGCCTGCTTGCCTGGTATGGCCGCCACCGCCGGATTCTGCCCTGGCGGGCGCTTCCAGGCGAGGCGGCGGAGCCCTATCGCGTATGGCTCTCCGAGGTCATGCTACAACAGACGACGGTGCAAGCCGTCATCCCTTATTATGAACGATTTCTAAGCCTTTTCCCGAGCGTGGGCGCGCTGGCGGCGGCCGAGGATGGCGCCGTCATGGCAGCCTGGGCGGGGCTCGGCTACTACGCCCGCGCCCGCAACCTGCTCGCCTGCGCCCGCGCCGTGGCGGCCGCCGGCGGCAAGTTTCCCACCAGCATCGCCGGGCTGCGCGCGCTGCCTGGCATCGGCGACTATACCGCCGCCGCGATCGGCGCCATCGCCTTCAACCTGCCCGCGGTGCCGGTGGACGGCAATGTCGAGCGGGTGCTGAGCCGCTTCTTCGCCATCGAGACGCCGCTGCCGGCAGCCAAGCCGCGCATCCGGGCGGAGGCGGCGCGGCTGATGGAGCAGGCCGCGGCCCGCGCCGCGCCATCCGATACCGCCCAGGCGCTGTTCGATCTCGGCGCCACGCTCTGCACGCCGGCGAATCCGGCCTGCGCTCTCTGCCCCTGGGCGGAAGCCTGCGCCGGCCGGCGCCAAGGAATTGCCGCGAGCCTGCCGCGCAAAGCCCCCAAGCCCGCCCGGCCGCGCCGCCACGGCGCGCATTTCCGCCTGACCGACGCCGCCGGCCAGATGCTGCTGCGCCGCCGGCCGGCGCGCGGGCTGCTCGGCGGCATGGTGGAAATCCCCGGCACCGAATGGCGGGCCGAGCCCTGGACGATGGCCGAGGCGATCGCCGCCAGCCCCCTACCTGCAGCACCCTGGGCGGCCCTCGGCCAAGTGCGGCACGTCTTCACCCATTTCGAACTTATCGTCGATGTCTATGCGGCGTCGCTTCCATCCCTTCCGGCGTCGGCTACGGCCAAGGGATTTCTCTGCCCACCGGGCGAGCTTGGCGCGCAGGCGCTGCCGAGCCTGATGGCCAAATGCCTCGCCTTGGGCCACAACAGGATGCCGCAGGCCAAGCCTGCCGCAGAGACCTCCGACCTTCTCGTTCAGGAAGCAAAAGCATGAAAACCCGTGCCGCCGTCGCCCGCGCCAAGGCCCAGCCGCTCAGCATCGAAACGGTCGATCTCGAAGGCCCGCGCGAGGGCGAAGTCCTCGTCGAGATCCGCGCCACCGGCATCTGCCACACGGATGAATTCACCCTCTCCGGCGCCGATCCGGAGGGCATCTTCCCCTCCATCCTCGGGCATGAGGGCGCGGGCGTGGTGGTCGATGTCGGCGCGGGCGTGACCAGCCTGAAGAAGGGCGACCACGTCATCCCGCTCTACACGCCGGAATGCCGCAACTGCGAATACTGCCTCAGCCGCAAGACCAATCTCTGCGTCGCCATCCGCGCGACGCAAGGCCGCGGCCTGATGCCGGACGGCACCTCCCGCTTCTCCTGCGAAGGCGCGCCGATCTACCACTACATGGGCACCTCGACCTTCTCGAACTTCACGGTGCTGCCGGAAATCGCGCTCGCCAAGATTCGGGAAGACGCACCTTTCGAGAAGGTTTGCTACATCGGCTGCGGCGTCACCACCGGCATCGGCGCCGTCATCAACACGGCGAAGGTCGAGCCCGGGGCGCGCGTCGTCGTTTTCGGCCTGGGCGGCATCGGGCTCAATGTCGTGCAGGGCGCGCGGCTGGCCGGCGCGGAGATGATCGTCGGCGTCGATCTCAACCCCGGCCGCGTCGCGATGGCCGAGAAGTTCGGCATGACGCATTTCGTCAACCCGGCGGAGGTCGAGGGCGATCTCGTCCCCTATCTCGTCAACCTCACCAAGGGCGGGGCCGATTACAGCTTCGAATGTATCGGCAATGTGAAGGTGATGCGCCAGGCGCTGGAATGCGCCCATCGCGGCTGGGGCAAGTCGATCATCATCGGCGTGGCACCGGCCGGCGCCGAGATCAGCACCCGACCCTTCCAGCTGGTGACGGGCCGGCAGTGGCTCGGCACCGCCTTCGGCGGCGCCCGCGGGCGGACCGACGTGCCCCGCATCGTCGATTGGTACATGGACGGCAAGATCAATATCGACGATCTCATCACCCATGTCCTGCCTTTCGAGCAGATCAACGAGGGGTTCGACCTCATGAAGCGCGGCGAATCGATCCGCACCGTCGTCACTTACTGATCGCGCGCCGCGGCGGCAGGCGGGGCCCGCGCCGCGTCTATCGCCGGCCGCCCTATCGCCGCGGCCCCGGCGTAAGCGCCGCGACGGTTCTCGCCTTCCGCTCCGGCTGGCTCGCCGCCTCGATGGCGGCGACCGTCTCGGCCGGCACGCCGCGGGCGAATTCCTCCGCCAGGATGAAGCCGACGCCGAGCAGCACCGGTCCGAGGAAGACGCCGAGCAGCCCGAAGGCGAGCGCCCCGCCGAGCACGCCGAGCAGGGTCAGCACGAAGGGCAGATGCGCGCCGCGGGCGATGAACCAGGGGCGGATGAGGCTATCGGCGATGGAGATGCCGATGCCGCACCAGAGGCCGAGGGCGACGCCGGCGACATCCGCGCCGCTGCTGAGCAGCCAGATCGCGGCCGGCACCCAGATGAGCGCGCCGCCCCCCGGCACCAGCGAGAAGAAGGTGCCGACGAGGCCGAGCATCCCCGCATTGGGCACGCCGCTCAGCCAGAGGCCGAGGCTGAGCAGCAGCCCCTGCACCACGGCGGTACCGAGAATGCCATAGACCGCGCCGCGCACCGTCGCGCCCACGATGCGCAGCAACCGCTCCGCCTGGGCGCCAGCGATGCGATAGAGAATGCCGCTGATGCCGCGCGCCAGCCCCTCGCCATAGAGAAAGAGAAAGAAGGCGAGGAACAGCGCGAGCCCCATGCGCACCACCCCATCCGTCACGGCGAGGAGCACGTGCAGCCCCTCCTTGGCCGCGAAGCCCATATAGGGATGCAGCGCCGCCAGCAGGCTTTCGAGATCCGCCGACCACTTGTTCCAGACATCGGCAATGGTTCCGCCGAAGATCGGAAAGGCCGAAACCCAGCCCGGCGCCGGCGGCAGGCCGAAGATCAGCACCTCGTTGATCATCCGCCGCAGATTGGCGACGTTCTGCAGCCCGCTCTGGGCGATGAGGGACAGCGGCAGGAGCACCAGAAGCGCGGTCATGACGATGACAAGCAGCGCCGCCACCCCGCGCGGCAGCCGGCCGCGCATCCGCAGCCAGGTATAGATCGGCCAGGTGATGAAGGTGAGGATCGCGGCCCAGGCGATGGCGGCGATGAAGGGTTGCAGCACCGCGAGGCAACCCGCGACGAGCATGCCGAGCAGTACCCAGATCAGCAATCGTTCGGTCAAGGCGAAGCTCTCTCTCGGCAAAAGGCGGCGGAGGCCGCGACTGTTACATTAAATCACGCGGCCAAGCATCCGCCGCGTCGCCCCGCTTGTCCTTACCGCAGCCGAAACCGGGTCCCTGGGCGCGCGAGGCCGCCGCTCGGCCGTTGATCCCGCCCGGGCGCGTGCTATCACTCGGCCAAGATGACGGGCGCGCATCGCTTGCGGATCGGACCTCCGAGCCAAGTCTGCGCCGCAGGCCGAAGGACGGGCGGATGACCGATGTGACGGAACAGAAGGCGGAGCATGCGGCGGGCGACGCGGTGGCGGCGGCCGACGCCTCGCACGAGGCGCCCCCTCTGCCGCATGCGGCGGAAGCGCCGGCGGCCGAGGCAGCTGCGGCCGAGCACGGTGCGGAGGATCTGGCTGGCGCCGGTCCTGGCGCAACCCATGACGCGGCCGCGCCGGCCGCACTCGGCTACGATCTGACCGCCGCCGAGCTGGAACGCGCCTTCCACGCCGCCCGTACGCCCCGCGCCTGGACGGCGCGGCCGGTCGCGGAAGAGACGCTGCAACACCTTTACGATCTCATGAAACTCGGCCCGACCTCGGCCAATTGCGCCCCGGCTCGGCTGGTCTTCCTGAAGAGCCGCGAGGCGCGCGAGAAGCTGCGCCCGGCGCTGACCCCCGGCAATCTCGATGGCGTGATGAAGGCGCCCGTCACCATCATCGTCGCCTATGATTCGTCCTTCTACGATTTCCTCCCCCGCCTCTATCCGCAGGCCGAGGATGCGCGGGACTGGTTCGCCTGGAATCATGATTTCGCGCAGGAGACCGCCCTGCGCAACGGCAGCCTGCAGGGCGGCTACCTCATCCTCGCGGCCCGGCTGCTCGGGCTCGATTGCTGGCCGATGTCCGGCTTCGACAATGCCCGCGTCGATACCCTCTTCCTCGACGGGCGGGGCTGGCGGTCCAACTTCCTGCTCAATATCGGCTATGCCGAGCCGGTCGAAGGGCCGCGCAACCCGCGCCTGATGTTCGAGGAAGCGTGCGAGATCCTGTGATCCTGGCTCGCGTGCATGCGCGGTGGGGCATTGGCCGCCGCGGCGCCCTATGCTAGCCTGGGCAATATGACCACCTTGCCGCTGATCGCCGTGCTCAACGGCCCCAACCTCAATATGCTCGGGCTGCGCCAGCCCGAGGTCTATGGTTCGGCGACGCTCGACGATGTCGAGCAGCTTTGCGCCGAAACCGCGGAGCTGCTCGGGCTCGCTATTGATTTCCGGCAGACGAACAGCGAGGGTGAGCTGATCTCCTGGGTTCAGGAATGCCGCGGCCGGGCCAGCGGCATCGTCATCAACCCGGCGGGCCTCAGCCATACCTCGATCGCGCTCATGGATTCCCTGCTCGCCGCCGAATTGCCGGTGGTCGAGGTCCATATCTCCAACATTCACCGCCGGGAGGAATTCCGGCACCACTCTTATGTCTCTAAGGTCGCGACCGGCGTGCTCTGTGGCTTCGGTATCCACAGCTACGCTCTCGGGCTGACCGCGATGGCACGTATTCTGGAGGGAGGCCTATGAACCCGCTGTCTTTTGATCCAGAGGATATTCGCGAGCTTGCGGCCATTCTCGATGCCACCGGCCTCAGCGAGATCGAACTCTCCGACAAGGACCGCCGCATCCGCCTGGCGCGCAAGCCAGCCCCGGTGAATTACGTGCAGGCGGCGCAGACCGCCGCCCCTGCCGCGGCACCGGCCGCCGCCATCGCCGCGCCGAGCGCCGCGCCGGTGGAGGCCGCCGCCACGCTGCCCGATGCGAGCCATCCCGGCGCGGTGACGAGCCCGATGGTCGGCGTCGCCTATCTCTCGCCCGATCCGGACAGCGCCAATTTCGTCAGCGTCGGCCAACGGGTGGAGGCGGGGCAGACGCTCCTGCTGATCGAGGCGATGAAAACCTTCAACCAGATCAAGGCGCCCCGCGCCGGCACGGTCTCGCGCGTCATCATCGGCAGTGGCACGCCGGTGGAGTTCGGCGAAGTCCTGATGATCCTGGATTGAGGACGCCGGACCGGTAATGTTCAAAAAAATCCTTATCGCCAATCGCGGCGAGATCGCGCTGCGCATCCAACGCGCCTGCCGCGAAATGGGCATCGCCTGCGTCGCCGTCCATTCCACGGCCGATGCCGATGCCATGCATGTGCGGCTGGCCGATGAGAGCGTCTGCATCGGCCCGCCCGCCGCGCGGGATAGTTACCTCAACATCCCCGCCATCCTCTCGGCCGCCGCCATCACCGGCGCGGATGCGATCCATCCCGGCTACGGCTTCCTCAGCGAAAATGCCAGCTTCGCCGAGATCGTGGAGGCGCACGGCATCACCTTCATCGGCCCCACCGCCCAGCACATCACGGTGATGGGCGATAAGATCGCCGCCAAGGATACGATGCGGGCGCTCGGCGTGCCGCTCGTCCCGGGCTCGGAGGGCGCGCTGCCGGATCTCGGCGCGGCGGCCGAGGTCGCGGCCAGCATCGGCTATCCCGTGCTCATCAAGGCGGCCGCCGGCGGCGGCGGGCGCGGCATGAAGGTCGCCCGCACCGCGGACGAGCTGGCGGAAGCCTGGAAGCTCGCCCGCACCGAAGCCAAGGCCGCCTTCGGCAACGATGCCGTCTATATGGAGAAATACCTCGATCGGCCGCGCCATATCGAGATGCAGGTGCTGGCCGACAACCACGGCGGCGTCGTGCATTTCGGGGAGCGTGACTGCTCCCTCCAGCGGCGCCACCAGAAGCTGCTGGAGGAGGCAGGCTCGCCCGCCATCAGCCCGGCCGAGCGCGATGCGCTGGGCGAGACGGTGACGGCCGCACTGAAGGGGCTCGGCTACCGCAACGCCGGCACCTTGGAGTTCCTCTATCAGGACGGGCAGTTCTGCTTCATCGAGATGAACACCCGCCTTCAGGTGGAGCATCCGGTGACCGAGATGGTCTGCGGCGTCGATCTCGTGCGCGAGCAGATCCGCATCGCCTCCGGCGAGCCGCTTGGCTACACCCAGGCTGACATCACCTTCTCGGGCCATGCGATCGAGGCGCGGGTGACGGCGGAAGACCCCGAAACCTTCACGCCGAGCCCGGGCGTCATCTCCGCCTTCCACGCCCCCGGCGGGCTTGGCGTGCGGGTGGATAGCGCGATCTATGCCGGCTACCGCGTGCCGCCCTATTACGATTCAATGATCGCCAAGCTCATCGTCCATGCGCCGGACCGTCCGCAGGCGATCGCCCGCATGCGCCGCGCGATCGAGGAATTCGCGGTCATCGGGGTCAAGACCACTTTGCCGCTGCATCAGCGCATCCTCAGCGATCCGGGCTTCCAGGCAGGTGATTATACCATTCACTGGCTTGAGAAGTTCGTCGCCGGAGAGGCGTGAGCGCCTTGCGGTGGCGCGCCGCTCCCGCCGCGCTGGTCTTCGCCTGCATCCTCGGCCCCGGGCTCTGCGCGGATCTCTTCCCGGGCCTCGGCGGGGGCGCGGCCATGGCCGCGGCTGAACCGCCCTTCACCTGGCCAGATAGCCCGGCGGCGCGGGCCGAGGCGGAAGCCCGCCTCCTCAGCCTGCAAGCGGCACTCGCGCATCAGCCGAGTGCCACCCGCGTGCTCGGCGAATGGTGCGCCCGCTATCACCTGGCGCCCGATCCCCAGATCGTCGCGATCCAGGTGAAGGGCGCGCCGCATGCGGCGCCGGCAAGCGTGCGCCACAACCTCGCGCTACGGCCGGGCGAGGCGCTCGGCTATCGGCGCGTGCGGCTGCTCTGCGGCGCGCTCGTACTGTCGGACGCCGAGAACTGGTATGTGCCGGATAGGCTGACGCCGGCGATGAACGCCCTGCTCGACCATACCGACACGCCCTTCGGCCTCGCCGTGAAGAGCCTGCACTTCACCCGCCGCACGCTCGCGAGCGAGCGGCTGTGGCGGCCAGAGGCCACCCCGCCGGGGCCGAGGCTTGCGATCCCCGAGCACGTGCTCCGCAACATCGGGCTGCTGACGGCGGAAGGCGGCGCCCCCATCTCCCAGGTGATCGAGAACTATACCGCGGCCGTCCTCGGCCCCGCGCCGTGATCATCGCGCCATGCGCGGCAGGGCCAGCCGCGGGCGCCATTCATCGCTGGCGCGGCCTGGCGCAAGGGCGCAAGATTGCGTTTTCATCCACCCGCCCGGCTGGGCGGCAGCGCGAACGAGCGGCCGGGGCACATCGGCCGCCCAAGGGTTTGGAACCATGCTGAATACGCTCTCCGCCACCATGCATCTCAATGCGCGCGACAATGTCGCGATCGCGCGCGTCGAAATCCCGCAAGGAACCAGCCTGCCGGATCGCGGCCTCGCCGCGCTGCAGCGCATCCCGCGCGGCCATAAGATCGCGCTCCGGCCGATCCCCAAGGGCGAGCCCATCCTGCGCTACGGCCAGGTGATCGGTTTCGCCAGGGAGGATATCGCCCCCGGCAGCCATGTCCATGTGCAGAACTGCGAGATCCATGATTTCGCGCGGGATCATGCCTTCGGCGTCGATGCCAAGCCGACCGCGTATATCGAACCGCGGGCGACCTTCCAGGGCATCATCCGCCCCGATGGCCGGGTGGCGACGCGCAACTACATCGGCATCCTGACCTCGGTGAACTGCTCGGCCGGCACCGCGCGCTATATCGCCGAGGCCTTCCGCCGCAATCCCTTCACGGGTGATGCCGGGCTGCTGGCCGATTACCCGAACGTGGACGGTGTGGTGGCGCTCACCCACAAGACCGGCTGCGGCATGGCGATCGCCGGGGAGGGGATGGATACGCTCCGGCGCACCATTGCGGGCTATGCGCAACACGTGAATTTCGCCGCCGTCCTCGTCATCGGCCTCGGCTGCGAGACGAACCAGATCGGCCCCATCATGCAGAGCCGTGGCATCCAGCCGAACAGCCGGCTCGCCACCATGGTGATCCAGGAATCGGGCGGCGCGCGCAAAAGCATCGAAGCCGGCATCGCCCGCGTGCGGGAATTGCTGCCCGAGGCGAATAGCGTGACGCGGGTTCAGGTTCCCGTCTCCAACCTCACCGTCGCGCTGCAATGCGGCGGGTCGGACAGCTTCTCCGGCCTCACCGCCAATCCGGCGCTCGGCCACGCTTCCGATCTCATCGTGCGCCACGGCGGCACGGTGATCCTGACCGAGACGACCGAGATCTACGGTGCCGAGCATCTGCTGACCCGGCGGGCGGTGAGCCCTGCGGTCGGGCAGAAGCTGCTCGATCGTCTCGCCTGGTGGGAGGATTACACCCGGCGCAATGGCGGCGAGATCGACAACAACCCCTCCCCCGGCAACAAGGCCGGCGGTCTCACGAATATCGTCGAGAAATCGCTCGGCGCGGTCGCCAAGGCGGGAACGACCAACCTCGTCGATGTCGTCGGCTATGCCGAACCGGTGACGGAAAAAGGCCTCGTGATCATGGACGGGCCAGGCTTCGATCCGGTCTCCGCCACCGGCCAGATCGCGGGCGGGGCCAATATCCTCTGCTTCACCACCGGCCGCGGCAGCGTGTTCGGCTGCAAGCCGACGCCCTCGATCAAGCTCGCCACCAATACGCCGCTCTACGAGCGCCAGCCGGATGACATGGACATCAATTGCGGCACCATCGCCGATGGCGCGGAAACGGTGGAGGAGTGCGGCCAGCGCATCTTCGAGACCATCCTCAGCGTCGCATCCGGCACCCGCACCAAGAGCGAGGAGATGGGCTTCGGTGATGACGAGTTCGCCCCCTGGCAGCTCGGCGCCACGGTCTGACAGGCGCTGGCCGATGATGCCCGCGTGAGCGGCGATCCGGCGCCTGGCGGTCCGGCAGCGGAGAGGCTGGCGCCTGAGGCGATCTATCAGGCGACGATCATGGAGCGTGCGCGCCGGCCGCGCCACCAGGGCCATATCGCCGCCCCGGATGCCGCGGGCGCGGCGCGCAACCCGCTTTGTGGCGATCGCGTCTCCCTCGAACTCAGCCGCCATGCGGATGGGCGGATTGCTCTGGTGCGGCATCAGAGCCGCGCCTGCGCGATCTGCGCCGCCGCCACCGATCTGATGGCCGAACTGGTGGTGGACCGCACGGCGGAAGAGTCCGCCGGGCTGTTCCGCCGCTTTGCCCGCAGCCTGCGGGGCGGGCAGCCGATCGGCGATGATGCCGCGCTCGCCCCCCTCGCCTGCTTTCAGCCGCTCGGGGCGATTCCATCCCGCATTCCCTGCGCCCTGCTCGGCTGGGAAGCGCTGCTCCTCGCCCTCGGCGTCGGGGAAGAGGAAGCCTGACGCGCCGCCTGCGGTCAGAGCACGAGGGCGGCCGCGCCCGGCCCGCGGCGGCGCGCGCCATGGGCTTCGGCCCGCTGCATCAGCCCGGCCAGCGTCACGCCGCTCAACTGCCGCCGCAAATTGGCCTCCAGTTCCTGCCAGAGCGGCTCAAGGGCGGCGGCACGCAGCGCCCCGCCCGCGGCCTCGCCATGCGGCACCTCCTCCGCCGTCACGGCGGCGACGATCTGGGAGAGCGTGATGCGCGCGGCGCTGCGGCCGAGGCGATAGCCGCCCCGGGGGCCGCGCAGGCTTTCGAGCAGCCCGGCCCTGGTCAGCACTTGCAGCACAGGCTCGATGCCGCGCCGGGCCATGGCGAGGCGGTCGGCGATATCGCCCGCGCTCTCAAGCCGCTCGCGCCCGGCATGCCAGCCGATATCGAGCATCACCGCCACTGCCGTATAGCTGCGCTCACGCCGCATGAGCATCGGCCCGTCCTCCGGATCATCCGCCGGCATTGGGCGATGCGCGGCCTGCCGCTCTCATATAGGCAGCGATACGAGCCGGGGGAGAGCCGCCTCGGCGCGGCATGCGGAAATGCTGGCCTCGCCCGAATGCTCGGTATAACGAACATGTGACGGAATTGCATGTCACCACGCTGCACTGCGCAATGGAATCTGCCGAAGGACGGGCTTATGTTGCATCGCATCACAAATGCTGAGGAGCATGACCATGGCCCTTCTCGCCCATTCCCAGTCTTCCAGCCTCGGCCACAGCCTGAACGGGCGCATCCAGGCGCTGCGTCTCCGCTTCGAGCGTTTCGTCGAGGCGCGCCGTGAACGCGCCCGCCTCGTCCGCGAACTCGAAACCTACTCGGATGAGGAACTCGGCGAACTCGGCCTCAGCCGCCTCGATATCCCGGCGGTCGCCGCCGGCTCCTACCGCCGCTGATCCGAGACAGGCCTTTCGCCCGGCCAAGCGAAGGGCCTTGCCGGTGGCAGTGCCGGGCGGTGCCGCGCCGAACCTTCCCGCTCAGCGCGCAGCCGCCCGATGAGCGCCGGCGAAGTGAGCCTCGCGGCACTCCGCCGCGGGGATCTCTCCGGGGCGCGTCGGCTCGATCTCGCGGGTGCGGGTCTCGACACTTGGCCCGCTGAGCTTTCGGCGCTCGCCGACACGCTCGAATTCCTCGATCTTTCCGGCAATCCGCTGACGGCACTGCCGGCCGACCTCGCCCGCTTCCGCCGCCTGCGCATCCTCTTCCTCTCCGGCACGCGCCTCCGCCGCCTGCCGGAGGTTCTGGGCAGCTGCCCCGCCCTCGCCCAGATCGGCATCCGCGCGGCCGGCCTCGAAGAGATCCCGGAGACCGCGCTGCCCCCGAGGCTCCGCTGGCTGACCGTGACCGACAACGCGCTTCACCGCTTGCCCGCAGCCCTCGGCGCGCGGCCCCATCTGCAGAAGCTGCTGCTCTCCGGCAACCAGCTGACGGCGCTGCCGGAAAGCCTCGCTGGCGCCACCCAGCTCGAACTGCTGCGGCTTTCCGCCAATCGGCTGGAGCGGCTGCCCGGCTGGCTGGGCACCCTCCCCCGCCTCGCCTGGCTGTCCTGGGCGGGCAATAGCTTCGGTCCAGCCTCGCACCTGCCGGCCGAGCCGCCTATTGCCTGGGCGCGCCTGCGGCCCGATCCGCAAGCCAGCGGGCCGCTCGGCGAAGGCGCCTCCGGCACGGTGCAAGCCATGCGGCTGCGGCCCACGGGGGCAGCGGTTGCGGTCAAGCTCTTCAAAGGCCGGATGACGAGCGACGGGCTGCCCGGCCAGGAGATGGCGGCGATGCTGGCCGCCGGCCGCCACCCGCATCTTCTCTCGGCACTCGGTGCGGTTCGCGGCCACCCCGAAGGCGCCGAGGCGCTGGTGATGCCGCGCCTCAGCCCCGATGCCCGCCCGCTTGCCGCGCCACCCAGCCTCGATAGCTGCACGCGCGACATCTACCCGCCCGGGAGCCGCTTCACCTTGGGCATGCTCCGCACCATCGCGCGCGGGGTCGCCTCGGCCACCGGCCATCTGCATGCCGCCGGCCTCTCGCATGGCGATCTCTACGCGCATAATATCCTGTGGGATGGGCAGCGCCCGATCCTCAGCGATTTTGGCGCCGCATCGCGCCTGCCCTCCGGGCCCGAAGCAGCCGCGCTCGCCGGTATCGACCGGCGCGCCTTCGGCATTCTGATCGCCGAGCTGCTTGATCGCTGCTCGCAAGCAGGGGAAGTGCCGGGCCTCGCTGGCCTCGCCGCCGCCTGCCAGGCGCCGGCCGGGGCGGGCGCGCCGGCCATGGCGGAGATCGAACGCCTGCTCAGCGCGGTTTGACCGCGCCCCTCTCGCCGTCCTGCGCGCGGGAGGCGGCGCGTCTGCGCAAGCGTGGCTTCGGCAGCGGGGCGGTCGCGTCCAACAGCGCGTGCATGGCGGCGATGGTCTCGGGCGAGAGGCTGTGGATCGTCTGGGCGAGGCGGTTAGCCAGCGCCGTCTGCTCCGGCAACAGCCCGGCGGTATTGACCGTCACGCGCGGATGGGAAAGCCGGGCGAGTTCCGCCAGCTCCTCCGCGTCATCCCAGATGAGGCCGAAGAACTCGCAGACCTGATGGACGAGCCCGGCGCTCGGCCGGCCGCGGCGGCCATGTTCCAGCGCCGAGAGATAGGCGGGCGAGACCTGTAGCTGGGCGGCGAGGGCCGCGAGCGTCACATGCCGGGCCTGGCGCAGCGCCCGCAGCCGCGCGCCGAAGGGCGTCATGTCCGGCGCCGCAACAGCAGCAGTACGGCGCCGGTATTGGCGCGGTGGGGATGGACGGCGGCCAGGATGCCGCCGCGGATCTGCGGCAGGTTGAGCCAGTGCGGCAATTCCCGCCGCAAGACCCCGCCTTCGCCGGCGCCGCGCCCGGTGACGATCTCGACGCAACGGATGCCCTCGCTGCGGGCGCTGGCGATGAACTGCTCGAAGGCGGCGAAGGCCGCCTGGGCGGTGCGGCCATGCAGGTCGAGCTGGCGTTCCGGCCGCAGCCGGCCGCGCCGCAACCTGTCCCAGGAGGCGCGGTCGAGCCCGGGTGTCGGCGCACCGACGGCGATTTCAGCAGCCGCCTGGGCGCCGGCGGGCAGACGTCGTGCCACGCGGGGCGGGGCCTTGCCGGGCGCCTCGATCACCGCGGCGGCGGCGGGTGGCGGCGCGGGCGGCGCGGGCGGCTCGGCCGGGACGGCGAAAGCGGCGAGCGCCATCGCTTCGGCCGGATGCAGCGGCTTGGCGCCGATGGTCTGGGCAAAGCCCAGCCATTCGGCCCGCTCCTTTTCAGTGAGCCGGCGCGGGGCCAAGGGCCGGTCCTGCCGGTCGGTGGCCGAAGATCGCGGTGCCGATACGGACATAGCTGGCGCCGC
The DNA here is from genome assembly GCF_054665095.1 of Acidisoma sp. C75. NCBI lineage: Bacteria > Pseudomonadati > Pseudomonadota > Alphaproteobacteria > Acetobacterales > Acidocellaceae > Acidisoma > Acidisoma sp. C75. Next base: position 202,867 of record NZ_BAAFHD010000002.1, on the reverse strand, counting down.
AGGCAATCGCCGTGGCGAAATCGGCCGACATGCCCATGGAGAGGCCCGCCAGCCCATGCCGCCGCGCGCAATCGGCAAGCCAGCGGAAATGCGGCAGCGGATCGGCCTCGGCGGGGGGGATCGCCATCACCCCCTGCAGCTTCTCCCCGAAACGCGCCTGCATGGCGGCGATGAAGCGATCCGCCTCCGCCCGCGGCACGCCGCCCTTCTGCGGCTCGTCCCCGACATTGACCTGCACGAAGAGCCCTGGGCAGCGCCCTTCGCGGGCAGCCGCATCGGCAATCGCATCGGCGAGCTTCGGCCGATCCAACGTTTCGATGACATCGGCGATCCGCACCGCATCGCGCGCCTTGTTGGTCTGCAAACCGCCGATGATGTGGAGCGTGAAGTCCGCCTCGGCCCGCAGCGGGAGGAATTTCGTCGCCGCCTCCTGCACCCGGTTTTCGCCGAAAACCCGCTGGCCGGCGGCGAGGGCCGCCCGCACCGCGCCCTCCGGATGAAATTTCGACACGGCAACCAGTGTAACCGCCGCGGCATCGCGCCCCGCGGCTGCCGCGGCGGCCGCGATCGCGGCGCGCACCGTGCCGAGGGCAGCAGCAATGGCCGCGGCGGAACCGGCGGCGACCGGAGCGGGCTCAGCGGGCTCTGTCATGAGCGGCAAAATCCGCCCAAGGCCCCCGGCGGTCAAGTGTCGCGGTGGGGCACGCTTGTCTCGCAAGCTTAACACAAGCTCCGGGAGGGCTGTGGCAAAAGCCCCACAGGCAGCTGTTGCAAAAATGTCAGGATTGCTGAGGCGTCGGCCAGACCGCGCCTCGGGCTCTCTCCCGACAGGGACGCAACAGGCGTTTGACGACGATTGAAACCATAGTTTGGCGGAGACCCGGCCATTCGCGGGAATGGCACGCCTCCGCCACGCCGGCGGCCTCCTGGCGCTCGGCTTTAACGAAGGATGGCAGTTTTCATGCGACAGTATCTCTTGGCCGGCGCGGCCGCCCTCACCGCCGCCCTGGGCCTTGCCAGTGCCGCCCAGGCCCAGGTTTCGAGCCCCGATTTCACCAAGAAGATCACGCCCGGCAGCGTCGTCGTCCGCCTCGGCGGGCGCGTGGCGCAGTGGGCCGGCGTGAGCGGCTTCACCGGCCAGAGCTATGGTGGCACGAAATACGCGGGCACCGGCTTTGGCGGCTATTTCCGCCTCTACCCCGGCTTCGATGGCGTCGCCGCGAACGGCCTGCAGTATGGCGCGCAGGCGGAAATCCGCGAGAACACTGCCTCCAGCCCGGGCACCAGCGCCAGCAGCGAGACGCTCTATGTCCTGCGTGACTTCGGCTATATCGGCCTGCCGCAGCTCGGCCTCGTCCGCTTCGGCCAGCAGGAAGGCGCGATCTACCTCTTCGATACCGGCCGCTTCGAAGGTGGCCCCGAGGGCTTCAACGACGGCGGCTGGAACGGCGACGTGCAGAACTACTTCGTCAATGCCCCGGCCCGCCCGATCTATCCCTTCACCTGGGGCAACAACACCCGCACGACCGACAAGATCGACTATATCAGCCCGAGCTGGAGCGGCCTGAGCTTCGGTCTCAGCTTCGAGCCGAACCAGACGGCCGAGAACTACAGCCCGGCCGTGACCTCGAGCCCGACCGCCAACGACCTGCGCCGCAACACGGTCGAAGTCGGCGCGCGCTACAACCAGAAGTTCGGCGGCCTCGGCCTCAATATGTCCGCAGCCTACATGGGCTCCGGCGCCGTCGCCTATACCGGCGCGGCCAAGGCCGGCCTGCCCTATCAGGCGGTCAATGTCGGCAGCTTCGGCATGACCCTGAGCTATGCCGGCTTCGTCGTCGGCGGCAACACCAAGTTCGGCAACATGAATGGCCAGTTCGAGCCGAACTACCAGGGTGGGGCGACAGCGGTCGGCTGGCTCGCCGGCGGCTCCTACACCACCGGCCCGCTGACCGTCGGCGCCAGCTATTTCGTCTATGACAGCCAGGGCGACTGGTCCTCGCCGACGACGGAAGGCACCCGCCGGGAATACGGCGCGGCCGCCGGCCTCACCTACCTCCTGGTGCCGGGCATGAAGCTCTTCGCCTCCTACCTTTATGGCGGCCGTCACCAGCATGGTTACGACTTCCTGGCCGGCAAGGCTGGCGCCTCCAACAACGACACGATGGCGCAGGTCTTCGCCGTCGGCACCTGGCTCTACTGGTAAGCCAGGAACGCCTCACTTCCCGGCCGGGGTGGTTGCTCCGGCCGGCGGCGGACGAGAAAAGCGGCCGGATCCGGCCGCTTTTTTTGTGATCGGCCACTGCGCCACTCCTGGATGCCCTGCGAAACCGTGCCCCTCAGCGAGATCGCTTCACCCGCGCAGTGCTTGTGGTTTTTTTGCCACAGTGTTTCGTAAATGTCATGCTGCGGCTGCGTTCCGGTTGCGGTTTTGACAGGTGGATGACCATTATTCGCCGCGCTACTCCTAAAGCCGCTCGGCATCTTCTGCATGAGCACAGGTTGACGGTAGGGGCGGAATATTGATGGCCGGTCTCCGGCTTTAACCAGGAGGAATAAATGCGTAAGCTCCTACTCGCGACGGTTGCGACCGTGGGCGCCTCGATGGCGCTGGTTTCCATGGCCAGCGCGCAGACCGCGGCTCCGGGCTCCGTCACGGTTCGCTTGAACGGCCGCGTCAACTGGTACGCGGGCGTTGAAGGCTCTACGGCTGACAACATCAACGGCACCAAGACCTCGACCGCCGGCTTCACGGGCTATATGCGCCTCTACCCGGGCTTCGACGGCGTCGCCGCCAACGGCCTGCACTACGGTGCTGCCGCCGAAATCCGTGAGAACGGCGCATCCGGCACCGGCACGAGCGCCAACACCGAAACCCTCTATGTCTTCCAGGCCTATGGCTACCTCGGCCTGCCTCAGCTCGGCCAGGTCAGCTTCGGTCAGGAAAACGGCCCGACCGTGCTGTTCGAGACCGGCACCTTTGAAGGCTTCAACGACGGTGGCTGGAATGGTGACATCCCGGCGCTCCTTCCCGGCGCTGCCTATGTGACCTATCCCTTCGTCGACTCTGGCTTCAACCAGACCTCGAACAAGATCGTCTACCTGTCCCCGACGATGGGCGGCTTCCAGTTCGCGCTCGGCTTCACGCCGAACAACACGGCTGAGAACTACGGCCCGGCGATCACCTCCACCCCCTCGCCGGTCTTCCAGGCGAATGGCGGCCAGGCCAAGAACGTCATCGATATCGGTGGCCAGTTCACGCACACCTTCGGCCCGGTCGGCATCCAGCTCGGCCTCGACTACCAGTATGGCGGCAAGGTCGGCTACACCGGCAGCAGCGCCGCTGTTAACGGCCTGAACTACAAGGCCCTGAGCGTCGTGTCCGGCGGCGCCACGATGACGGTTGCCGGCTTCACCTTCGGCGGCAACGCGGTTTACGGTGCCTATAACACCTCCTCCTTCCAGCTGGAGCCCGATGGCGGCAGCAACGCGGTCGGCTGGCTCGGTGGTGCGCAGTACACCGCTGGCCCGATGACCTTTGGTGCGAGCTACTTCCGCTTCAACACGACGGGTAACCTGCCCGGCGGCACCGAAGCTGGCGGCGTGATCACCTCCCAGGGCCTGACCCCGGGCCAGCAGGTGGACAACGGCTTCGCGGCCGGCGGCACCTACACCCTGGTTCCCGGCGTCAACCTGTTCGTCGACTACCTCTATGGCTGGCGCCAGCAGGGTGGTTACGACTTCCTGACGGGCAATGCCGGCACGGCGAACAACCGCGTGCAGGCTCAGCTCTTCGGCGTCGGCACCCAGATCCAGTGGTAAGCTGACTGGCTTCGGCTAGGTATGAAGAGGCGGCGGGGTTTTCCCCGCCGCCTTTTCTTTGATCCCTGAGCCTGCTTGATGCTTGGCAGGCGGGACGGTGAAGGTTAGAGACAAGGCCCCGCGCATTGGTGCGGTCTCCTTCTCCGGGCAGGCGCAATGGCATCGACGAACAGGACTTCCCTTTTTCTAGCGCGCGGTTTCTCCGCCGCCATCATCCTCAGCTTGGCCGCGCTTTCCGGCTGCGGCGGGACGGTGAAGCCGGTCAACCCCACGGTGCTGAACGGCGACGAAGTCTCCGGCCCCGGCTATCGCGATCAGGGCGGCGGACTGCTCGGCGCCAACGGGCTCTCCTTCGGCATCAACAAGAATCCGCATGCGACGAATGGCGCAGGCGCCACCGGCATCGGCGTCAACGCCTATCTCTGGCGCGGCGCGCTCGATACCCTCTCCTTCATGCCGCTTTCCTCGGCCGATCCTTTCGGCGGCGTCATCATCACCGATTGGTACCAGCCGCCCGGCGACGCGACCGAGCGCTACAAGGCAACCGCCTATATCCTCGGCCAGGATCTCCAGGCCGATGGCGTGCGCGTCACCGTCTTCAAGCAGGTGCTGCAGAACGGGCAGTGGACCGATGCCCAGGTGGCCCCCGGCACCGATCAGGAGCTGGAAGACAAGGTGCTCGCCCGCGCCCGACAGCTGCGCGTCGAATCCGCGACCAACTGAGGCGCTTGCCCGCGGCGACCAGCCAGCCGCGGGCAGCCCGCTCGCCTCTCCTTCTCCGCCCGCGCAGCGGCGCCGACCGGCCTTGGGGGCAGGTTTGGCGCCGGCGCAAACCGCCCGTCCTCACCCGCGACTTGCCCCGACGCGGGAAGTGCCGGATAGACAGGCCATGACCGATCCTACCTCGCCCGAACCGCAAAGCCCGCGTTACGACTTCCGCACCCTGGAGCCGCAATGGCAGCAAGCCTGGGACGCCAGGGGCTGCTTCGCCGCGCCGGACGTGCCGGAAGACGGCCGCCCGAAATATTACGTGCTGGAGATGTTCCCCTACCCTTCGGGAAAGATCCACATGGGCCATGTCCGCAACTACACCCTCGGCGACGTCGTCGCGCGCTATCGCCGGGCGCGGGGCTTCAACGTGCTGCACCCCATGGGCTGGGATGCTTTCGGCCTGCCCGCCGAAAATGCCGCGCGGGAACGGCGCATTCACCCCGCCCGCTGGACCTGGGACAATATCCGCGCCATGCGCGGCGAACTGAAGCGCATGGGCCTCTCGATCGACTGGTCGCGCGAATTCGCCACCTGCCAGCCGGAGTATTACGGCCAACAGCAAAAGCTCTTCCTGCGGTTCATGAAAGCCGGGCTCGTCGAACGGCGCGAGTCCTGGGTCAACTGGGATCCGGTGGATGGCACCGTGCTCGCCAACGAACAGGTGATCGACGGGCGGGGCTGGCGTTCCGGCGCGCTGATCGAAAAGAAGAAACTCTCCCAATGGTTCTTCTCCATCACCAAATTCGCGCCTGAGCTGCTGGCTGCCCTCGATGGGATGGATCGCTGGCCCGAACGGGTGCGGCTGATGCAGGCGAACTGGATCGGCCGCAGCGAAGGGGCCCGCATCCGCTTTCCGCTGACCGCGCCCGAGGGCGGCATCGCCGATATCGAAGTCTATACCACGCGGCCGGATACGCTCTTCGGCATGTCCTTCCTGGCACTCGCGCCCGAGCATCCGCTGGCGCTTGCGATCGCCGAGAAGAACGCCGCGGCGGCCGATTTCATCGCCGAGTGCCGCCGCCTCGGCACCACCGCCGCGGCGATCGAGACGACCGAAAAGCGCGGCCTGCCGACGGGCCTCAGCGTCCGCCATCCCTTCATCGCGGATGCCGAAATCCCGGTCTGGATCGCGAATTTCGTGCTGATGGACTATGGCACCGGCGCGATCTTCGGCTGCCCCGCGCATGACCAGCGCGATTTCGACTTCGCGACCGCCTATGGGCTGCCGATTCGGCCGGTGGTGAAGCCGGCGCAGGGCGACCTGCCGAGCGGAGAGGCCTATAGCGGCCCCGGCACGCTGATCAATTCCGGCTTCCTCGATGGCCTTGGCGTCGAGGATGGCAAGGCCGCCGCCATCGCCCGCCTCAAGGAGATCGGCTGGGGCGAGGGCGAAACCAACTGGCGCCTGCGGGATTGGGGGGTGAGCCGGCAGCGCTACTGGGGCTGCCCCATCCCGGTCATCCATTGCGACGCCTGTGGCATCGTGCCGGTGCCCGAAGAGCAACTCCCGGTGGTGCTGCCCGAGGATGTCAGCTTCGACCGGCCGGGCAATCCGCTCGACCATCATCCGAGCTGGAAGCACGTCGCCTGCCCCGCCTGCGGTGCGGCCGCCCGGCGCGAGACCGATACCTGCGATACCTTCGTCGATAGTTCCTGGTATTTCGCCCGCTTCTGCAGCCCGCAGGCGGCCGAGCCCGTGCTGCGCGCGGCGACCGATTACTGGATGCCGGTCGATCAGTATATCGGCGGGATCGAGCATGCGATCCTGCACCTGCTCTATTCCCGCTTCTTCACCCGGGCGATGGCCTCCTTCGGGGATATCGGCACCGCCGAGCCCTTCGCCGGCCTCTTCACCCAGGGCATGGTGACGCATGAAAGCTACCGCGGCGCCGATGGCCGCTGGCTCTACCCGACCGAGGTCGAGCGCCGGTCCGATGGCACCGCCGTCGTCGCCGGGACGGCCGAGCCAGTGACGATCGGGCGGATCGAGGCGATGTCCAAATCGAAGCGCAACACCATCGATCCGGGCGCCATCATCGAACGCTACGGCGCCGATACCGCGCGCTGGTTCATCCTGTCGGACAATCCGCCCGAGCGCGACATGGAATGGACCGAGGCGGGGGTTGCCGGCGCCTATCGCTTCACCCAGCGCCTCTACCGCCTGGCGGAGACGATCGCGGCCCTCGGCCCGGTCTCCGCCCCGGCCGAATGGAGTTCTGCCGCGCGCAAGCTCCGCCGCAGCACGCACCGCACCATCCAGGCGGTGACGGAGGCGATCGAGGGTTTCGGCTTCAACCTCGCCGTCGCCCGTCTCTACGAGCTTGCCGGCGCGATGACGGAGGCGGAGAAGGATGCCGCCGCGGCACCGGCCGATACCTCGCTGGCCGCCGCCCGGCGCGAGGCGCTCGGCATGATGATCCGCCTCTCGGCGCCGATGATGCCGCATCTGGCGGAGAGCATGAACGCCCTGCTCAACCCCGGCGGCGGGCTCGTCGCGGATGAGCCCTGGCCGGCGCATGACGAAAGCCTGACCGCGGCGGAAAGCGTCATCATCGCCGTGCAGGTCATGGGCAAGCTGCGCGGCACGGTCGAATTTCCGCCCGGCAGCCCGGCCGATGCGGTCATCGCCGCGGCGGAGGCCGAACCCAACGTCGCCCGCGCGCTCGAAGGCAAGCGCATCGTCAAGCGGGTGCATGTGCCGGATCGTATCGTCAACTTCGTCATCGCAGGTTGAGCGCGGCATGAGCCCGATCCCCCGCCGGAGATTCCTCTCGCTCAGCGGCTCCGCCCTCGGGCTCGGCCTTGCCGGCGGGCTCGCGGGCTGCGATCCGCATCCGCTCTACGCACCGGGGGCTTTCGGCAACGTGCCGGCGGGCGCGCAATCGGTGCAAGCGCAGCTCCGCGAGGTCGCCGTGCCGCTGCTGAGCGACCGCGTCGGCCAGGTGCTGCGCCAGGCACTCCAGGCGCGGCTTTATGGCGGCGAGGTGCCGACGGTGACGCGCTACACCCTCGCGCTGTCCTTCAACGTCACCCAGGTCGGCCTCGGCATCCAGCAGGACAGCACGATCACCTATGTGCGGTTCATCGCCACCGCCCCCTGGACCCTCACCAGCCAGGACCAGCCGGACAAGGTGCTGCTGCGCAATGTGGCGGAGGCGACGGATAGCCTCAATGCCTTCGACAATCAGCCCTTCGGCCAGGAACTCGAAACCTCGGTGGTGGATCGTCGGCTGGCCGATATGGTCGCCGACCAGATCGTGACCCGGCTCGCGCATTACTTCACGCCGAGCGGCCGGCGCCTCGAGGCTGCCCAGAAGCAGGGTTGAGCTGCCGCATGGGCCGCGCATGAAGATCGACGCGCGGGAGTTCCCCGGCCTCTGCCGGGATGCCGCACGGCTGCGCGCCCTGCTGCTCTACGGCCCCGATGCCGGCCTGGTGCGCGAACGCGGCGAGGCCCTGGCACGGGCGGCGGCCGGCACGCTGGACGATCCTTTCCGCTTCATCGAACTCACCCGCCCCGATGCCGGCACGCTGGCGCTGGAGGCAACGGCCATCGCTTTCGGCGGCGGCCGCCGGGTGCTCCGCGTGCGCGAGGCAACGGATAGCCTGGCCGGCGCCCTCCCCGCGCTCTGCCGGGATGCCGAAGGCTCGCTCATCATTCTCGAAGCCGGGGAGCTGACCCCGCGCTCCAAGCTGCGGGCCTGGGCGGAGAAGGACCAGCGGGCCGGGGCGCTCGCCTGCTACCCCGAGGAAGGGGCGGCGCTCAAGACCACGCTGCGCGGCCTTTTCGAGGCGGAGGGGGTGACGGCGAGTGGCGAGGCGCTCGATTGGCTGGCCGCCCGCCTCGGCGGCGATCGCGGGCTGGTGCGCGCCGAGGCCCTCAAGCTCGCCCTCTATGTCGGCGAAGGGGGCGTTATCGATATGGCGGCGATCGAGGCGGTGGTCGCCGATCAGAGCGATCTTTCGGCCGAGGACGCGCTTTATGCGGCGACCCGCGGCGCCGTCGGCGAGGCTGAGCGCGCGGCCGCCATCGCCCTCGCCGAAGGGGCGACGCCGGTGGGTCTCATCCGCGCGGCGCATGGCCATATGGACCGGCTGGCGCAGCTTGCGGCGCTGCGCAGCACCGGCGCCGGGCCTCAGGAAGCGGTGAAGGCGCTGCGGCCGCCGGTCTTCTTCCGGCGGGAGCGCGCCTTGATCGAGGCGGCCGGGCTCTGGAGCGAGGCGGCGGTGGGCGCCGCCCAGCGCGCGCTGCGCGAGGCCGAGATCCAATGCAAGAGCACCGGCCTGCCGGCGGAGGCGGTGGCGCACGGCGCGATCATCGCGCTTGCCCGCCGCGCCCAGCGCCTGCGGGGCCGGTAAGCCGCAAAGCCGGGCGGCGCCCGCGGTGACGCCGACCGGAGGGGCGGATCAATCCTCGAAAGCAGCCGTCATCTGCCGCTCGCCGAGCAGAAAGGCATCGGCCACCAGGCGCAGCGGGCGGATATCGACATGCGACTCCCCCTCTTCCAGCAGGCGTGCGAACATCTCGTAGATGCGCGGGTATTCCTGCATCGCCTGAGCGATGACGGTATCGCCGTTGACGGCGAGGGTCGCGCCGCCATCGGTGAGGCTCAGCACGGTGCCTTCCGTGGTCTCGGCGGTGATCGTCCAGCTCTGCTCGCCCTCCTGCCGCCAGTCGAAGACGGCGCCGAGATCGGCGCCCGCCACCGGATCGGCGGTCGTGAAGCGCAGGGTGGCGCCGATCGGCGTCTGCCTGTTGGCAGGCACCTCCAGCCGCGCCGCGGTGACGAAGAGCGGCTCGGGCGCGATTTCGGTGACGATCGAGAGAGCGTTGATCCCCGGATCGAAGACGCCGAAGCCGCCCGGCTCCCAGATCCAGGCCTGGCCCGGATGCCAGCGGCGCACATCCTCCCGCCAATCGACCGCGAGCCGGGCGAGGCGGCGCCCGGCGAGGCGCTTGCGCGCTTCCTCCACGCCGGGGTTGAAGCGGGAATGCCAGGTGGTGAAGAAAACCCGCCGCTCGGCCTCGGCGATCGCCGCCAGTTCCGCGATCTCGCCCAAGGTCGCCGCCGGGGGCTTTTCGATCAGCACGTCCCGCCCGGCGAGCAAGGCCGCCCGCACCGCTTCGAACCGGCCGGCCGGGGGCGTGCAGATCGCCACCGTATCCACCTCCGGCATCGCCTCGTACAGCGCCTCCTGGGTGCGGAAGCTCGGCAACTCGTTCACCGTCGCACCACGCCCGCTCACGATGGCGGCCAACTCGAAGGCCGGATTGGCGAGGATGGAGGGCACATGCTGGTCGATCGCGATCTTGCCCAGACCGATGATGGCAATCTTTCTCGTCACTGGCGTCTCCCTGGTCAGCCCTCGTCGGGGCCGCGTTCAGAATAGTCCGATGATTCGCCCCTCGGCGTCTAGCCCGATCCGCTCGGCAGCGGGCACCCGCGGCAGGCCCGGCATCGTCATGATGGTGCCGGCCAGCACGACGACGAAGCCTGCCCCGGCGGACAGCCGCACCTCCCGCACCGGCAGTCGATGGCCGCTCGGCGCGCCGAGCAGGCTCGGATCGGCGCTGAAGCTATACTGGGTCTTGGCGATGCAGACGGGCAGATGGCCGAAGCCTGCCTCGCTGATGGCGGCAAGGCGGCGGGCCGCGGTGGGGGCGAAATCGACCCCCTCGGCGCCGTAGATCTCGGCCGCGACCGTTTCGATCTTGCGGGCCAGGGGCAGCGAATCGGCGTAGATCGGCGCGAATCGCGCAGCATCTTGAGCGAGCACGCCGCGCACCGCGCGGGCAAGCTCCTCTGCCCCGGCGCCGCCATCGGCCCAATGCGTGCAGGAGACGAGCCGCACCCCGGCGGGCTCGAGCAGCCCCCGCAGCGCCGCCCGCTCCTCCTCGCTATCGCTCGTGAAATGGTTGAGCGCGACCACCACCGGCAGGCCGAATTTGCGCATATTCTCGACATGGCGCAGCAGATTGGCCGCGCCGCGCACCACCGCCGCCACGTTCGGCGGGCCGAGCGCATCCTTCGCCACGCCGCCATGCATCTTGAGCGCCCGGATGGTGGCGACGACGACCGCGCAATCCGGCGCGAGCCCGGCCTGCCGGCACTTGATGTCGAGGAATTTCTCGCCGCCGAGATCGGCGCCGAAGCCTGCCTCCGTCACCACCACATCGGCGAGCCCGAGGCCGAGCCGCGTCGCCATCACCGAATTGCAGCCATGGGCGATATTGGCGAAAGGCCCGCCATGCACCAGCGCCGGCGAGCCTTCCAGCGTCTGCACCAGATTGGGCTGAAAGGCATCGCGCAGCAGCGCCGCCATGGCGCCGGCGGCCTTGAGATCCGCCGCCGTGACAAGGCTCTGGTCCCGCCGCTCGGCGACCACGATGCGGCCGAGACGCGCCTGGAGATCCTCAAGGTCGCGCGCCAGGCAGAAGATCGCCATGACCTCGGAGGCGACGGTGATATCGAACCCATCCTCGCGCGGGGCGCCGTTGGCAACCCCGCCGAGGCCGTTGATGATAGCGCGGAGCGCGCGGTCATTCATATCGAGCGCGCGGCGCAGCCGGATGCGGCGCGGATCGATACCGAGCGGATTATCCCAGAAGAGGCTGTTGTCCAGCATCGCGGCGAGCAGGTTGTGCGCCGCGGTGATGGCGTGGAAGTCCCCGGTGAAATGCAGGTTGATCTGGTCCATCGGCGCCACCTGCGCGCGGCCCCCGCCGGTCGCCCCGCCCTTGACGCCGAAACAGGGGCCGAGGCTCGGCTCCCGCAGGCAGATCATCGTGCGGGCGCCGAGGCGGTTGAGCGCGTCCCCGAGGCCGATCGTCGTCGTCGTCTTGCCTTCGCCCGCCGGCGTCGGGCTGATCCCGGTGACGAGGACGAGCTTGCCCGGCGGCCGGGCGCTGGCCTCGGTCACGAAATCGAGCCCGACCTTGGCCTTGAAGCGTCCGTAGGGCTCGAGCGCCGCTTCCGGGATGCCGGCCTTCGTTGCGATCTCCGCGATCGAGCGGAGTGCCGCGCCGCGGGCGATCGCCTCGTCATGACCCATGCTCATGCGTCTTTCCATTCCCCTGCGCTCAGCGGTGCCGCCCCGCCATCCTGCCCGTGCCAGCCGAGTTCATCCAGCGTCTGCCCGATGGCGGCGACGGCAAAGCGGATCTCCGCCACCCCGATTGCCCCGATCGCGCCGATCCGCATGCTCGGCTCCTCGGTATTGCGGAAATTGCTGATGAGCACGCCGTGGGTCTTCAAGACCTCGACGAAGTGGCGGAGATCCCAGTCGGGATGCGCAGGGGCGCGGATATTGGCGATGATCGGGCCTTGGAACCGCCGCTCCAGCCGGTCGAGCGCGGTGCCGAGTGCGACCATGGCCTGGATGGGCGGCGTGAAGCGGGCGGCGCCGGGCCCGTTCTCCTCACCGTTGCGGTAGATGTCGGCGAGATCGAGCGTCCAACTGCCGGCCTTGCCCCGGGCCGCGACCAGCCGCGGAATGGGGCAGACGGCGATGCCGAAGCCGGGCAGCCCTTCGAGGCACTTATTGGCGGTGAAGAGCAGCGCATCGATCTCCGGGTGGTCGGCGATGCGCACCGGCAGCGCGCCGAAGGCGGAAACCGCATCGAGGATCATCCGCCGGCCATGGGCGCGCACCACCTCGCCGATCGCCGCCACGTCATGCACGATGCCGGTACTGGTCTCGCTATAGACCAGCCCGACATGCGTGATGGCAGGATCGGCCGCGAGCGCTTCGCCGACCGCCGCCGCATCGAGCGGGCGGGTGAGGGACGCCGGCAGCACCGAGACGCGGCGCCCGGCTTCCCGCGCCAGGCGGAGCATCCGATCCGCATACTGGCCAGTGGCGGGGATCAAGATCTTCCCCGGCGCCGCGCTGTCCGAGCCGGGAAGGAAGGTGCGAAGCGCCGCCTCAACCACGAAATGGCCTGAGCCCTGCAGGCTGAGCGCGGCATGCGCGCCCTCCACCCCGCCCGCCAGCGCGCGCAGCCGCTGCAGCAGATGGGCGATCTCCTCCCGCACCGCCTGATCCCAAGGCGCGACATCGCGGTTGGCCGCCTGCCGCACCGAGGGATGCGTCATCACCGGCCCGGGAATAAGCAGAAGCATGCCGCAGATCTTTCTCCAGTTCTCGCCCCTCTCGCTTGGCATGGAGCCATCCCCGAATCCAGCCCAAGACGGCATCGCAGAGCAGCGGAATTGCTGGTAAGGAGAGGAACATGACCCTGCCATTCACCCTTCCCCCCTGGCTGCCCTGGTGGGTGCCGATCCTCGTTCTGGTTCCGATCATCCTCTACCTGCTGATTTTTCTTCTGATGCCCTTCAGCGTCTTCGGAGTGAAATCGCGGCTGGACGTGATCGAGGCGCGGCTGGACGAGTTACAGGGCGAGATCCGCACGCTCTCGCTGCGCCTGGGCGAGCCCGTGCGCCCCTACCGGCCGGACGAGGATGCCTATGATCTTCCGCCCGTGCCGGCGCGTGCCGCCCCCGCCCCGGCCGCGGCCTTCCGCGCCCGGCCGCCGGTGCCGCCCGCCCCCGATCCCTATCGCTACGACGATGAGCCGGAGCCCCGCGCCCAACGTGGCCAGCGCCCCCTGCGGCCGGAGCCGCGCATCGAGCCGCGGCCGCCCCGCGCCGAACCCCGCTTCGACCGCTGAAAGCTGACCGCCATGGACGAAAGCAAGGCAGCCCCCCGATGCGTGTGAGCGCGATCCAAATGAACCCCGGCGCCGACAAGCGCCAGAACATCGCCCAGGCGCGCGACCTGATCCAGGGCGCGCTGGCCGATGGCCGGCCGCGCGTCATCGCCCTGCCGGAGATGTGGAGCTGCCTCGGCGGCGACCGCGCGACCAAGCTCGCCGAGGCAGAGGGCCTGCCTGCCGCCGGCAGCGGCGAAAGCGGCGGCGAGGCTTACGAGTTCCTGCGCGAAGTGGCGCGCGGCAACGGCGTTTTCGTGCATGGCGGCTCGATCGCCGAACGGGTGGGCGAGCAGCTCTTCAACACCACCCTCGTCTTCGACCCGGAGGGGCGGGAAATCGCCCGCTACCGCAAGATCCACCTCTTCGATATCGTGACCCCGGATGGCCAGGGCTATCGCGAAAGTGCCACCTTCGGCAGCGGCGAGACGGTGGAGACGGTCTCGATCGCCGGGGTCACCTGCGGGCTGGCCATCTGCTACGATCTTCGCTTCCCGGAGCTTTTCCTGGCACTCCGCCGCCAGGGGGCGGAGGTGATCTTCCTGCCCGCCGCCTTCACCGTGCCGACCGGGCGGGACCATTGGGAGGTGCTGCTCCGCGCCCGCGCGATCGAGACGCAGTGCTGGCTCGTCGCCCCCGCCTGCTGGGGCCGCCATCTCGACGCGAGCGGCCAGGCGCGGATGACCTATGGCCGCTCGATGATCTGCGATCCCTGGGGGCTCGTCGCCGCCTGCGCGCCGGACGGCATCGGCTGGATCACCACGCGGATCGACACCAGCATGACCGAAAGGGTGCGGCAGGATATGCCGGTGCTCGCTCATCGGAAGCTCGCGTGAGCGTGCCGCAGGCGCTCGGCCGCGCCGGGGCGCCGCTGCCGCTCGAAGAGCTGCTGGGCGGCGTGCCGCCGACGCGCATCGCCTTCGTCGCCTCCTCGTCCATCCAGGCGCAGGCCCGGCATGACCGGCTGACCGCGCGCTATGGCAACGTGCCGGTGGCGGAAGCCCAGGTGGTCGTGGCACTCGGCGGCGACGGCTTCATGCTCGAAACGCTGCATAGCGTGCTCGGCCGCCCGCTGCCGGTCTATGGCATGAATTGCGGCTCGGTCGGCTTCCTCATGAACAGCTATTTCGAGGAGGCCTTGCCCGAGCGCCTCGCCCAGGCGCAGGGCGCGGCCCTGCACCCCTTACGCATGCATGCGGTGACGCAGACGGGCGCGGTGGAAGAGGCGCTGGCGCTCAACGAGGTTTCGCTCCTCCGCCAGCTGCGGCAGACCGCCAAGATCCGCATCTCGGTCGATGGCCGGGTGCGTCTGCCCGAACTCATCTGCGATGGCATCCTGATCTCGACCCCGGCAGGCTCCACCGCCTACAACCTCTCGGCGCATGGCCCGATCGTGCCGCTTTCGGCCAATCTGCTGCCGCTGACGCCGATCAGCGCCTTCCGCCCGCGCCGCTGGCATGGCGCGCTGCTGCCGAGTTCGGCCGATGTGCTGTTCGAAATCCTCGAGGAGGACAAGCGCCCGGTGGCGGCGGTCGCCGATTCCTTCGAGGTGCGGCGGGTCGTCTCGGTCGCGGTGAGCGAGGAGCGCTCGATGTCCGCGACCGTGCTCTTCGACCCCGACCAGGGCCTTTCGGAACGCATTCTCACGGAACAATTCACCGCATGAACGACCAGCCCGACATCCAGGCAGCGCGCGCCGAGGCGAGCCTGCGCGCCCTCCTCGAAACCATGGCCCGGCTGCGCGATCCGCTTACCGGCTGCGCCTGGGATCTGAAGCAGGATTTCGCCTCCCTCGCCCCTTATGCCGTGGAAGAGGCCTATGAGGTGGCCGAGGCGGCGGAAGCCGGCAATGTGCCGGCGCTGCGCGAGGAGCTTGGCGATCTCCTGCTGCAGGTGGTCTTTCACGCCCAGATCGCGCGGGAAACCGGGCTCTTCTCCTTCGCCGAGGTCGCTCAAGGGATCAACGACAAGCTCGTCCGCCGGCATCCGCATATCTTCGCCGATGCCGCTCAGCGCGACGCTCCTGCGCAAACCCTCGCCTGGGAGGCCCAGAAGGCGGAGGAGCGGGCGGCCAAGCGCGGGGCAGAGGGCCCGCCAAGCGCGCTCGACGGTGTCGCCACTACCCTCCCCGCGCTCACCCGCGCGGAGAAGCTTTCCGCCCGCGCCGCGCGCGTCGGCTTCGACTGGCCGGGGATCGAGGATCTCTTCGCCAAGATGGCCGAGGAGGTGGCGGAGCTGCAGGCCGAACTCCCGAAGGCGGACCCCGCCCGTGTCGCGGACGAGCTGGGCGATCTTCTCTTCGTCGTCGCCAATCTCTGCCGCAAGCTCGGGCTCGACGGGGAGACGGTGCTGCGCGCCGCTAACGCGAAATTTACCCGCCGCTTCCAGGCGATGGAAGCGCGCCTGCGGGCCGCGGGGCGGAGCCCGGGCGAGGCCGGGCTCGCCATCATGGAAGCCGAATGGCAGGAGGTAAAGGCCGCCGAGCGGCGCGCGCTGCCGGGCGCGACGCGGCGGCCAGGGGAGAGCGCCTGAGGCGCGGCCGTGATAAAGGCGTGCCATGGACCGAGCGACTCGCGAACAGACCCCGATCTCTCACCCGCCGCGGCGGCGGCGCCTGTGGCCCCGGCTGCTGCTGGCCTTCATCCTGGTCATCATCCTGCTGCCACTGGCCGCGGCGGCCGTCTTCTATCTGACCTTCGATCCCAATAGCTATAAGGGCCGGATCGAAGCGGCGGCTTCCGAGGCGCTCGGCCGCCCGGTCGCGATCGACGGGCGCATCGCCCTCGCCTTCTCCCTCACCCCGCACATCACCGCGGACGCCGTCCGCATCGCCAATCTTCCCGGCGGATCGGCGCCGGAGATGATCCGCGTCGCTTCCATCAGCACCACCATCGCCCTGCTGCCGCTGCTGCATCATGCGATCGAGATCGACAGCCTGACGCTGCACCAGCCGAGCATCCTGCTGGAACGGACGAAGGACGGGGCGCCGAACTGGGTCTTCACCCCAGAAGCCGCGGCGCCGGCGCCGGGTGCCGCGGCACCCGCCCCCGCCGCGCCGGGCGCGCCGGTGGCCCTGCCGCCGGCGCCGGGGCGCGGAGGCTGGCAGGTTTCGGTGCATGCGATCCGGATCACCGACGGCACGGTGACCTGGCAGGCGGGCGCAGTCTCGCGGCAGGTGGCGATCAAGACGGCGACGGTCACGGCAGAGGGCGCGGCCGGAACGACAACGACCGCGAGCCCCCTCGCCTTCAAGGCCGATCTGCTCTGGCAGAACCAGCCGGTGAGCCTCAGCGGCAGCACGGGCCCGATCGCCGGCTTCATCGCCCCGGCGGCAGGCGCGGATTGGCCGGTGCAGGCGCAGCTGGCGGCCGCCGGCGCTACCCTCTCCGTTGATGGCGGCTTCGGCACACCTGCCAAGATGGCCGGCTACCGCTTCATCGTGACGGCGCATATCCCGGCCCTGGAGAAGCTGCAACCGCTGCTGCCGCCCGGGCTTTTGCCGCCCGGGATGGTGCTGCCGCCGCTGCGGCAAGTGGCGATCGGCGCGACGGTCGCCGATGCCGGCGCGGGCAGCCCCGTGCTTCGGGATCTCAGCCTACAGGCCGGCAATTCAGACCTCGGCAGCCTGCTGCCCGGCCTTAGCCTCACCAGCCTCGCGCTGACGACGCCGGGGCCGGATCAGCCAATCGCGCTCAACCTGCTCGGCGCGCGCCAGGGCTTCGCCTTCACGCTCGCCGGCTCCACCGGGCCGCTGGCCGCACTCCTGCCGCCCGCCACCACGGCGGAGCCGGCCGGCAGCAGCTCGGCCGCACCGGCGGCGGCGGCTCAGCCGGGGGCGCCGCAGCCGGTGGCGCCGCAGCCGGTGGCATCACGGCCGGTCGCCCCGCTCGCGGCGCCATGGCCGATCGATCTGCAATTCACCGCCGGCAGCTCCAACCTGCATCTGCAAGGCGCGCTCGCCGATCCCGCCGCCCTGCGCGGCCTCTCCCTCTCAATCTCGGCGCAGATCGCGCGGCTCGATACCTTGTCCCCACTGCTCGGCTTCCCCCTGCCGCCGATCCCGAGCCTCACCGGCTCCGCCCTGCTGCGGGACGGGCCGGAGGGCCTCGCCCATGGGTTGAACCTGACCGGGCTCAACCTCACCGCGCCGGAGGGGGATCTGGAGGGCGCGATCGGCCTCGCCTTCGGCAAACCGCTGACCGTCTCGGCCGATCTCCGCTCCGCCCAGCTCGATCTCGACGGGCTGTTCGCCCCCGCCACACCTGCGGCCGTGGCGGCAGCACCTGGCGCGCCAGCGGCCACTGCGCCGGGGGCGGCACTCCCGGCGCCCGCGCCGGCACCGGCACCGGGCCCCGCCCTGGTGCCGGCGATCCCGCTGCCTGTCGGGCTGCTGCACGCGGCCGATGGCTCGGTCAACCTCGCTTTCGCCAGCCTCCGCCTGGGCGGCATTCCCTATCGCGCCCTCGTGCTGCATGCCCGCTTGCAAAACGGCGTCTTTGCCCTCGATCCATCCTCCGTCGTGCTGCCGGGCGGGCGGGTGCTGGTCGCGGTGACCGTCGATGCCCGCCCCACCGTCCCGCATGTCACCCTCGCCTTCCAGGCGCAGTCCCTCGCGATCGCGCCGCTGCTTGCGGCCTTCGGCCTGCCGCCCGCCGCCCAGGGTTTCGCCGATACCTTCGCCCGCCTCGTCTCGGACGGCGCGAATACCCGCGCGCTGGTCGCCGATGCCAGCGGCGCGATCGGGCTGGCCTCGGTCAACAGCGTGGTGGATGGGCGCACCCTGGCGCAGCTGCTGGCGCCCGCCGTGCATGCCGCCGGCGTCCTGCCGGAGAATGTGTTGACGGCGGCAGGCGCGGTGCCGGTGCATTGCCTCGCGCTGCGGCTTGATGCGGTGCAGGGCAAGGCGCGCGTCACCGCTCTGCTGCTCGATACCAGCCTGATGGAACTCCAGGGCCAGGGGACCGTCGATTTCGGCACTGAAAGCCTCGATCTCGCGCTCATGCCGCAGCTCTTCCTCGGCGAGATGGACTTGACCGTGCCGGTCAGCATGACAGGGCCGGTCAACGCGCCCAAGTTCGGGCGGGTCGGCAAGCTCGTCATCAGCCAACAGCCCGGGGGGGGTGGCGGTGGCGGCATCGGCGGTTTCCTGCAATCGGTGATCGGCCATGGCAAGGCGGCGCGCCACGGCGTATCGCCTGCCTGCGGCCCGGCGCTCTCCCTGGCGCGGAACGGCCAGCCGGGCGCGGGGCCGGCCGATGCGGCCAGCGGCCGCAGCCTGCTCAACCGGCCGATTGATCTCTTCCAGCAACTCCTGCATGGCGGATAGAGGCGCCCGGCGCCGCGGGGCGATCGTGACATGAAGCGCTTTTGGACCGAAACGGCGGTGGCACGCGAAGGGGAGCACCACTCCCTGCTGTTGGACGGCAAGCCCATGCGCCTGCCGGGCGGCGAGGTGTTGCCGATCCGCAGCCGCGATCTGGCCGAGGCGCTGGCGGAAGAGTGGCGCCAGCCGGCGCCGGGCGCCGAGATCACGCCTGCGCAGCTGCCGCTCACCCAGCTTGCGGCGACCGCCCTGCTGCGGATCCCTGGCCGCGAGGCGGCGGTCGCCGAAAGTATCGCCGCCTATGGCCGCAGCGATCTGCTCTGTTACCGGGCGGCCGAACCGGCGGCCCTCGCCGAACGTCAGCAGGCCGCCTGGCAGCCCTGGCTCGACTGGGCCTGTCGTCAGCATGATGCGCCGCTGCGCGTGACGCAGGGGATCGCCTTCGTGGACCAGCCGGTCGCAAGCCTCGCCGCCCTCGCCCGCGCGGTCGGCGCGCAGGATCAGCACGGGCTCGCGGCCCTCGGCGTGCTGGTGCCCGCCTATGGCAGCCTCGTGCTCGGCCTCGCCGTGATCGCGGCGGCGCTCGACCCGGTAGAGGCCTACCGCCTCTCGGTGCTCGATACGCTGTATCAGGAAGAGCGCTGGGGCGCGGAGCCGGAAGCGGTGGCCCGGCGGGCGGCAGCGGCGGCCGATGTTTCGGCCGCTGCGCGCTATTTCACGCTGACGAGGGAGCAAGCATGAGCTGCAAACGCCTCATCATCGCGGGCCAGGTGCAGGGCGTCGGCTTTCGCGCCTGGGCGAGCGAGCGGGCCGCCGAGCTCGGCATCGCCGGCTGGGTGCGCAACCGCACGGATGGCACGGTGGAAGCGCTGATCAGCGGCACGGCCGATGCGGTGGAGGAAATGGCCCGGGCCTGTCGGCGCGGCCCGCGCCATGCCCAGGTTCTCGATATCGTGGAAGCGATCTGCGATCCGCCGCACGAGCCGGGCTTCCAGATTTTGCCAACCGTCTGAGCTGCCGGCAAAGCCGCGGCACCGGGCCTCTCTTGGGAGAGAGATCCGCAGCCGGCCGGGCTTTGCGGCGCGCAGCCGATCAGGCTTCGGGAGCGGCCACCGCGATCGGAATTTCCCGCGCTTCGACGGCGACGGGGCGCATCTCTTCCTCGCCCTCACCCTGCTCGGTCTCGTCCGCGCCACCGGCCTCATCGCTCGTCGCCCGCCGCTGATGCACGGATTGCTGTTGCTGCTGGTGCTGGGCGGCCGCCTGGTTCATGGCGGTGACGATGCGGAAGTAATGCTCGGCATGCTGGAAATAGCCCTCGCCCAGCACGCGGTCGCCCGCGCTCGTCGCATCCCGGCCGAGCTGGAGATATTTCTCGAACAGCTGCTGCGCCGTTCCCCGCACGCGGATATCGGGGCCGTTGCTGTCGAAAACATGGTTGCGGTTGAGCGGAACGCCGTTGGCATTCGCACCCTGGTGCCGCATTCCGCCGCCATTGCCACCGCCACCACCGCCGCCACCGGCGCCGTTACCCCGATGGCCACGACCACGCATCCGTTTGATGTTCATCCTGACGACAAGCCGCTTTCCTGTTGGCCACCTGGGCTCGCCTGCTCCAAACCGGCGCAGTGAACGCAAGCCAAGTCGCACGCTTCGGACTTTTGGGTTCTCCTGGCCGGGCCTCGGGCTTGGCCGAAAGCATGGGGGCCAGGGAACGCTGCGGGTGGATAGCGTCTCTGCATCCCGACCCAGCGAGCGCAGGCTAACCCGAGGGGCCCCTCGAAGCCAACCGTTTTTTATGGGAGGGAGACGGCGATGATGCGGGGGAGGCCTGCAAGGTCCGGCCGCACGCCCTGCACGGTGAGGCCCGCCGCGGCGGCAAGCGCCGTGAGCGCCGGCGCCTGGCCAATGCCGAATTCGAAGAGCGCGAGCCCGTCCGCGGTCAGCAGCCCATGGAGCGCCGGGAAGAGGCGCCGGTAGGGGCCAAGCCCGTCGGCCCCGCCATCCAGCGCCAGCCGCGGCTCATAGGCCCGCACCTCGGGCATCAGCCCCGCGATATCGGCGGTCGGGATATAGGGCGGGTTGCAGAGGATGAGATCGAAGCGGCCGGCGAGCGGCGCATCCCAATCGCCGAGGATGATGGCGCCGCGATGGGCGAAGCCCAGGCGAAGCATATTGGCGCGGGCGATGCGCGCGGCGGCCTCCGAAAAGTCGAGGCCGAGGCCGAAGGCCGCCGGATATTCGACCAGCGCGGCGAGCAGCAGACAGCCGCTGCCGGTGCCGAGATCGGCGATACGCCGCACCGCGGACCGCTGCGGCCGGAGATCGAGCGCCATCTCGATCATCGCTTCGGAATCCGGCCGGGGGGTCAGCGTCGCCTCGGTCACGGTCAGCGGCAGGCTCCAGAACTCGCGCTCGCCGATGATCTGGGAAGCCGGCCGGCGCTCGGCGCGGGCGGCGAGCATGGCGGTGAAGCGGGCCGCTTCGTCGGCCGAGAGGCAGCCGCCCTTGCGGCGCAGCAGCCCGGCATGATCGGTGCCAAGCGCCGCCGCGAGCAGGATGCGGGCCTCACGCCGCGCCTCGGCGATGCCGGCCGCGGCCAGCAGCTCCGCCCCTTCCGCGAGCATCGGATCGAGCGGCGTCTCGCCCACGCCGGCTCAGGCCGCCTGGGCGGTGAGCTCGCGAGCCGGGCCGCCTGGTCTTCGGCCATCAGCGCCGCGATGATCTCATCGAGCTCGCCGAGCATCACCCGGTCGATCTTGTAGAGGGTGAGGTTGATGCGATGGTCGGTCACCCGGCCCTGGGGGAAGTTGTAGGTGCGGATACGCTCCGAACGGTCGCCAGTGCCGACCTGCGATTTGCGGTCGGCCGCGCGCGTCGCGTGCAGGCTCGCCCTTTCCTGCTCGTAGAGCCGGGCGCGGAGGATTTTCATCGCCTTGGCACGGTTCTTGTGCTGGCTCTTCTCTTCCTGCATGGCGACCACGATGCCGCTCGGCAGATGGGTGATGCGGACGGCGCTTTCCGTCTTGTTGACGTGCTGGCCGCCGGCGCCGGAGGCGCGGAAGACGTCGATGCGCAGATCGCTTTCATTGACCGCGACATCCACCTCCTCGGCCTCCGGCAGCACGGCGACCGTCACCGTCGAGGTATGAATGCGGCCCTGGGACTCGGTCTCCGGCACACGCTGGACGCGATGGACGCCGGATTCGAATTTCAGCCTGGCGAAGACGTTCCGGCCGGTGATGCTGGCGATGCCTTCCTTGAGGCCGCCAAGCTCGGTTTCGCCATAATCCATGACCTCGAAGCGCCAGCCCTGCGCATCGGCATAGCGCTGATACATGCCGAAGAGCTGGGCGGCGAAGAGCGCCGCCTCATCTCCGCCTGCCGCCGGCCGCACTTCGAGAATCGCAGAACGCTCATCCGCCTCGTCCTTCGGCAGCAAGGCGAGCTGGATCGCCTGCTCCATCTCCGGCAGGCGGCGCCTCAAGCTCTCCGCCTCGGCTTCCGCCAGATCCCGCATCTCGGGCTCGGCCATCAGCGCCTCGGTCTCCGCCAGCGCCCTCTCAGTCGCGCGGAAGTCGGTGATCAGCGCGACGATCGGCTCCAGCTCGGCAAGCTCGCGGGAGGCGCGGACGAATTCCGCCCCGGTCGCGCCGGAGGCCAGCCGATCCCGCAATTCCGCGGCGCGGGCGAGAATATCCTCGAAGCGATCGGCGAGGCTCAAGCGCTCGGCTCCGCCGCCAGGGCGCGGATCGCTTCCGCGAGGCGCGCGAAGGGCACCTCGGCCTGGGTGCCGGAGACGAGATCCTTGAGCTGGGCGACGCCCCGCCCCGCTTCCTCGGCGCCGAGGATGACGGCCGCGCGTGCGCCCGCCTTGTTCGCCCGCTCCATGCGGCGCCGGAGATTGCCGCGATAGGCCATCTCGGCCCGGATGCCCTGCCCCCGCAACTGCTGGAGCAGGATGAAGGCCGCAGGCTCGGCCTCCTCGCCCGCGGGGATGACGGCGACCGCCGGCCTCCCGGCCGCGAGGCCAGAGACCAGCATGGCGAGCCGCTCGATCCCGGCGGCCCAGCCGACGGCCGGCGTCGGCGGGCCACCCATCTCCTCCACCAGCCCGTCATAACGGCCGCCGGCCATCACCGTCCCTTGCGCGCCGAGCGCGGTGGTGACGAATTCGAAGGCGGTGTGGTTGTAGTAATCGAGCCCACGCACGATGCGCGGATTCTCGACGAAGGGAATGGCGAGCGCGGTGAGATAGCCGCGCAGCGCCTCGTAGAAGCCAGCAGCCGCCGGGGTGAGATGGGCCCCGATGCTCGGCGCATCGGCCAGGATCCGCTGATCCCCTTCGTCCTTGCTGTCGAGGATGCGCAAGGGGTTGCGGGCGAGGCGGATTCGGCTCTCCTCGGACAGGCTGCTCTCATAGCGCGTGAAATAGCCGACAAGAGCGGCCCGATAAGCGGCGCGGCTTTCGGCCTCGCCCAGGGTGTTGATCTCCAGCACCACGGAGCCCGCGATGCCGAGGGCCGAGAGGATCTGCCAGCCGCAGGCGATGACCTCGGCATCGGCCTGCGGTTCGGCCGGGCCGATCAGCTCGATCCCGATCTGATGGAACTGGCGGTAGCGCCCCTTCTGCGGCCGCTCGTAGCGGAACATCGGCCCAGCATAGAAGACCTTCTGCGGCAGGCTCTGGGTGAGGCCGTTCGTCACCAGCGCGCGGCAGACGGCGGCGGTGCCCTCCGGCCGGAGCGTGAGGCTCTCCCCCCCACGATCAGTGAAGGTGTACATCTCCTTCGTCACCACATCCGAGGTCTCGCCCAGGGTGCGGGAAAAGACGCGGGTATCCTCGAAGATCGGTGTGGACCACTCGTCGAAGCCATAAAGGGCGGAGACGCCCCGCGCCTGATCCACCACATGCGCGTGGCGGCGCTGATCCTCGCCGATGAGATCACGGGTGCCGCGCGCGGGTTGCAGACTGGACAAGGGATGAGCCTCGAAGCGGGATGAAGGGCGTGGTGTAACAAAAAAGGCCTCGCCCCCCTATACGGGAAGCGAGACCCTTCTCTGCTATCGACGCCGGCTATTCGGCGGCTTCGGCGGGCTCCGGCGTCACTTCGGCGGCGCGGATCGCGGCGGCCTTCTGCTCGACGAGTTCGACCACATGGTCGATCATCGCATCCTTATCCACCGTATGGTCCTGCCGGCCGGCGGCATAGACCATGTGGCGGCCGGCGCCGCCGCCGGTCACGCCGAGATCGGTCATCAGCGCCTCGCCCGGGCCGTTCACCACGCAGCCGATGATCGAGAGCGTCAGCGGCGTCTCGATATGCTCCAGCCGCTCCTCCAGCGCCTGCACGGTGCGGATGACATCAAAGCCCTGCCGCGCGCAGGACGGGCAGGAGATGATGCGCACGCCGCGATGCCGCAGGCCGAGGGATTTCAGGATCTCCCAGCCGACGCGCACCTCTTCCTCGGGCTCGGCCGAGAGCGAGACGCGCATGGTATCGCCGATGCCGGCCCAGAGTAGCGAGCCGAGGCCGATCGAGGATTTGACGGTGCCGGTGCGCAAGCCCCCCGCCTCGGTGATGCCGATATGCAGCGGATGGTCGCAGACCTCGGCAAGCTGCTGATAAGCCGCGACGGCGAGAAAGACGTCCGACGCCTTCACGCTGATCTTGAACTCGTGAAAATCGTGATCCTGCAGGATCTTGGCATGCTCCAACGCGCTTTCCACCAGCGCATCGGGGTTGGGTTCGCCGTATTTCTCGAGCAGATGACGCTCGAGCGAACCGGCATTGACGCCGATGCGGATGGAGCAGCCGTGATCGCGCGCCGCCTTCACCACTTCGCGCACGCGGTCGGCGCTACCGATATTGCCCGGATTGATGCGCAGGCAGGCTGCACCGGCTTCCGCCGCCTCAATCGCCCGGCGGTAGTGGAAATGGATATCGGCGACGACGGGAACGCGAAGCTGCGGGATGATCTCCCGAAGCGCCGCCGTGCTCTCCTCATCAGGGCAGGAAATGCGGACGATATCGACGCCGGCGGCCTCGGCCAGGCGCACCTGGGCAACGGTGCCGGCCACATCGGTCGTCAGCGTATTTGTCATGGTCTGGACGGAGATCGGCGCATCGCCGCCCACCTTCACGGGCCCGACACTGATCTGGCGCGATTTGCGGCGCTGGATCTGCTGATAGGCGCGGTAGTTCATGGCTGGCTCCTGTTGCCGCACAAGCGGCGGCCGTCTGGTCCGGAAGGCTTACTGGGCGGAAGCGGGGGCCGCCGGTGCGGCGGCGGGTGCGGCCGCGGCGCCCGGGCTCACGGGTGTCATGCTGTCGCCGCTCGCGGCCCTGAGGCTCTGGGCATCGAGGGGAACATTGTGCAGCACATGGCCCTTGAGCGGGCCGATGACATTGCCGGCGAGCACAACCTCCGTGCCGGCCGCGTTGCCGGTGGTGAGTGTCAGCTGCGGCTGGTCCGGCACGGTGTATTTATCGCCCGGATGCAGGATCGCCTGATAGAGGACGCGGCCTTGCGCATTCTTGATTTCGATCCAGGCATCGGCGGTCGCCTGGACGACCATCGGAGCGCCACCCGCGGGCCCGACCTGATCGACGGCGGGAGAGACGCCGCCGGCCGCACCCGGCACGGCCGGCTGGGCAAGGGCGACCGCGCCAGCCGAGCCGGTGCCGGCCGTGCCGGTAGCGCCGGGGCCGCTACCGTTGGCGGCGATGGCCGCCGCCTGGGATGAGGCGGATTGCCCGCCGGCCGCGGGCGCACTACCGCCAGCATTGGCTGCAAGCCCGGCCGTGGCGGCACCCCCCGCGGCAGGCGCGGGGGGCACGGCGGCGGCGGCCGAAGAGGGCGAGACATTCTGATCGGCAGGCGGCAGGGCGACGCCCGGAGCTGCCGCAGCGGTCTTCGTGCCCGCGCTGGCAGGGGGCTTCGCCACCGCGAGGGCGGGCGGTTTCGGCGTCGCGGGCGGCGCGAGCGGCTCCAGATGGGCTGGCAGCGCCTCGACCGTCTGGACCGAGCGAGCACCGCGGCCGGAATAGTGATACCAGCCGATATAGCCGCCGATCGCGACGATGACGCCCACGAGCACGATCACTCCGGCGGGCACACCCCGCGTCGGCACCGGGGCAGGAAAATCAAGCTCGGTCTTGCGATTGACCTCCGCGCGCTCGGCGCGGAAACGGCGGATCGCCTCGTTCGAATCGAGGCCCACCGCCTGGGCGTAGTTGCGCACGAAACCGACTGCATAGGCGGTGCCCGGCAGGTTGCGGATATCGCCCTCTTCGATGGCTTTCAGATAGACGACCTTGATCCGCAGCGCATCGGCCACGCCATCGATCGGCCAACCCAGCCGCTCACGCGCGGCGCGCAGTTCGGAGCCGATCCGCGAGCTATTGCCGTCGGGCCGGTCGAAACTGTCGTCAGGGAATTGCCGCTCCATGAGATCTGTATCAGTGCCGTTTTGCAGGGGTGCCACTCTTCAAGGTTCCGTGCCGCTCGGCCGAGCGACGGAGACCCTCACGACCATCGTGTGCCAGAGCCGCCGCCCAGTGTGGTTGCTGGGACCGGGATAATGCCTTGTTTCAAAACACCCGTCGAGCCAGCCATGATTAAATCTCAGCGAACCTCTCGCCCCGCCACCGCCGGGACCATAGGAGGATGATTCCTCCGTATGATCCCGGTTTCAAGACAGGCGGGGAAATTATTCCGCCGCGATGTCCGGGCCTGCGAGCTTGCGGACCTCCTGGCGCAGGGTCTGCCCCTTGGCCTGGCCCGTCGCCACCTGGCGGAGACGGTTCATCACGCTGCCGGTGCCGGCCGGAATGAGGCGGCCGACGATGACATTCTCCTTCAAGCCCTGGAGCTGGTCCATCTTGCCGGCGGTCGCCGCTTCCGTGAGCACCCGTGTCGTCTCCTGGAAGGAGGCGGCGCTGATGAAGCTATGCGTCTGCAGGCTTGCCTTGGTGATGCCCTGCAGCACCGGCATGCCGACGGCAACGCGCTCGCCCGCATTCATCCGCTTGTCGTTCTCCGTCTCGAACTCGGCGCGGTCCACCTGCTCGCCCACCAGGAAGGTGGTATCGCCCGGATCGGTGATCTCGACCTTCTGCAGCATCTGGCGGACGATCACCTCGATGTGCTTGTCGTTGATCTTCACGCCCTGCAGGCGATAGACGTCCTGGATCTCGTTGACGAGGTAATCGGACAGCGCCTCGACCCCGAGCACGCGCAGAATGTCGTGCGGCACGCGCGGGCCATCCACCAGCGGATCGCCCACTCGCACGAAATCGCCTTCCTGCACCGAGACGTGCTTGCCCTTCGGCACCAGATACTCGGTCTCCTCGCCGGTCTCATCGTTCTTCACGATGATGCGGCGCTTGGCCTTGTAATCCTTGCCGAATTCCACCCGCCCGTCGATCTCCGCGATGATCGCATGGTCCTTCGGACGCCGCGCCTCGAAGAGTTCGGCCACGCGCGGCAGACCGCCGGTGATGTCGCGCGTCTTGGAGCCTTCGCGCGGGATACGCGCCAGCACGTCACCTGCCGCGACCGTCGCGCCGTTCTCGATCGAAAGGATCGAGTCCGGCGAGAGGAAGTAGCGGGCGTCGGAGCCGTTGGTGAGCTTGAGCACCTCGCCGCGGGTATCCTTGAGCAGGATGCGCGGGCGCAGATCCACCGCCTTCGAGGTCTGCTTGTAATCGACGATGACCTTGGAGCTGAGGCCGGTCACCTCGTCCATCCGCTCGACCAGCGTGACGCCTTCCAGCACATCGGCGAATTCCACCACGCCCGCGCGCTCGGTGATGATCGGCAGGGTGTAGGGATCCCATTCCGCGAGCTTCTGGCCACGGCTCACGGCCAAACCGTCATCGGTCAGCAGCCGCGCGCCATAGGGCACGCGGAAGCGGGCACGCTCGCGGCCATTGGCATCGGCCAGCACGATCTCGCAGTTGCGGCTCATCACCACGGGCACGCCCGAGGAGTTGGTGACCACGTTGCGATTGCGCACCTGCACCGTGCCGTCATGGCTCGCTTCCACGCTCGACTGCTCGGCGCCGCGCTGGGCGGCACCGCCGATATGGAAGGTGCGCATGGTGAGCTGCGTGCCGGGCTCGCCGATCGACTGCGCGGCGATGACGCCCACCGCCTCGCCGGCATTGACCGGCGTGCCGCGGGCGAGATCGCGCCCGTAGCAATGGCCGCAGCAACCAACCGGCGCCTCGCAGGTCAGCACCGAGCGGATCTTCACCGCTTCCACGCCGGACTTCTCGATGAGCTCGGCCTGCGGCTCCTCAATCAGCGTGTTCTTGGCGACGAGGATCTTGCCGGTGGCGGGGTCCGCCACATCCTCGGCCGAGGTGCGGCCCAGGATGCGCTCGGACAGAGACGAGACAACCTCACCGCCATCCATGACGGCGCGGACGGTCAGCCCCTTCTCGGTGCCGCAATCCTCTTGGACGATGATGCTGTCCTGCGCCACATCCACCAGGCGGCGGGTGAGATAGCCCGAATTCGCCGTCTTCAGCGCCGTATCCGCGAGGCCCTTGCGGGCGCCGTGGGTGGAGTTGAAGTATTCGAGAACCGAGAGGCCCTCCTTGAAGTTGGCGATGATCGGCTGCTCGATGATCTCGCCCGAGGGCTTGGCCATCAGGCCGCGCATACCGGCGAGCTGGCGCATCTGCGCGGGCGACCCACGCGCGCCGGAATGGCTCATCATCCAGACCGAGTTGGTCGGCGTGCCGATCTCCTGCTTCGAGATCTCCTTCATCATCGCAGCCGCAACCGCGTCCGTGCAACGCGACCAGGCATCCACCACCTTGTTGTAGCGCTCGCCCGCCGTGATCAGACCATCCTGATACTGCTGCTCGAACTCCTTCACCTCGGATTGGGTCTTGGCGATGAGTTCGCTCTTCTCGGCCGGAATGATGAGGTCATTCTTGCCGAAGGAGAGGCCGGCTTTCGCCGCGTTGGAGAAGCCGAGGCCCATCAGGCGATCCGCGAAGATCACGCATTCCTTCTGGCCGCAATGGCGATAGACCGCGTCGATCACGTCCGAGACGTTCTTCTTCGTCAGCTGCTTGTTGATCAGCGCGAAGGGCACGCTCGGATGCAGCGGCAGGATCTGCCCGATCAGCATGCGGCCCGGCGTCGTCACCACGATGCGGCGCACCACCTCGCCGCTCGGCAGCTTCTCCTGCACGCGGGCGCGGATCTTGTCGTGCATCTTCACGCGCTTGGCGGCGAGGGCATGTTCCAACTCGCCGATCGTGCCGAAGGCCGGGGCCTCGCGCTCCTCGGTCGCGCGGAATTCCGGCGTCTCCAGGGAGAGATAGTAGAGGCCGAGGACGATATCCTGGCTCGGCACGATGATCGGCTTGCCGTTCGCCGGGCTCAGGATGTTGTTGGTGGACATCATGAGCACGCGCGCTTCGAGCTGCGCCTCGATCGAGAGCGGCACATGGACGGCCATCTGGTCACCGTCGAAATCCGCGTTGAAGGCGGTGCAGACGAGCGGATGCAGCTGGATCGCCTTGCCTTCGATCAGCACCGGCTCGAAAGCCTGGATGCCGAGTCGATGCAGCGTCGGCGCGCGGTTGAGCATCACCGGATGTTCGCGGATGACCTCTTCGAGGATGTCCCACACCTCCGGCCGCTCCTTCTCGACCATCCGCTTGGCGGCCTTGATGGTCGTCGCATGGCCGTATTTCTCGAGCTTGGCATAGATGAAGGGCTTGAAGAGTTCGAGCGCCATCTTCTTCGGCAGGCCGCACTGGTGGAGCTTCAGCTCCGGCCCGACGACGATCACCGAACGGCCGGAATAATCCACGCGCTTGCCGAGCAGGTTCTGCCGGAAGCGGCCCTGCTTGCCCTTCAGCATATCGGAGAGGGACTTCAGCGGACGCTTGTTGGCGCCCGTGATGGCGCGGCCGCGGCGGCCGTTATCGAAGAGCGCGTCGACCGATTCCTGCAGCATGCGCTTCTCGTTGCGCACGATGATATCCGGCGCGCGCAGCTCGATCAGCCGCTTGAGGCGGTTGTTGCGGTTGATAACGCGACGATAGAGGTCGTTCAGGTCCGAGGTGGCGAAGCGGCCGCCGTCGAGCGGCACCAGCGGGCGCAGCTCGGGCGGAATGACCGGCACGACGTCGAGGATCATCCAGGAGGGCTGCGAGCCGGAATCGGCGAAAGCCTCAACCAGCTTGAGGCGCTTGACGAGCTTCTTGCGCTTGGCCTCGGAGGTCGTCGCCTTCAGCTCGACCCGCATGCGGGTCTTCTCGGCGTCGAGATCGATATTGGCGAGAATCTGCTTCACCGCCTCGGCGCCGATGCCGGCGCGGAAGCCATCTTCACCGAACTCGTCCTGCTTGGCGTAAAGCTGCTCCTCGGTCAGCAGCTGATGCAGCTTGAGATCCGTCAGACCTGGTTCGAGGACGATGTAGTTCTCGAAATAGAGAACCTTTTCGAGATCCTTCAAGGTGGTGTCGACCATCAGGCCGATGCGCGACGGCAGGGACTTCAGGAACCAGATATGGGCGACCGGGGAGGCGAGCTCGATATGGCCCATGCGCTCGCGCCGCACCTTGGCGAGCGTCACCTCCACGCCGCACTTCTCGCAGATGATGCCACGGAACTTCATCCGCTTGTACTTGCCGCACAGGCACTCGTAATCCTTGATCGGGCCGAAGATGCGGGCGCAGAACAGCCCATCCCGCTCCGGCTTGAAGGTGCGGTAGTTGATCGTTTCCGGCTTCTTGATCTCGCCATAGGACCAGCTGCGGACCTGCTCGGGCGAGGCGATCTTGATCTGGATCTGGTCGAAGGTCATCGGCTGACCGGTCTGACCCAGGATTTTCATAAGCTCGTTCATGCGGGCTTCACCTTCAAACCCTTCCCCGCTGCGGCCACCGGCCGCCGCGGGGAGAGGGATTCCATCGAACGCGTTTTATTCGTCTCTAACCGCGAGGCTCACGCCGGCTGATTGTCCAGGTCCACATTGAGGCCCAGGGACTTCAGCTCCTTCACCAGCACGTTGAAGCTTTCCGGAATGCCGGCCTCGAAGTTGTCCTGCTCGCGCACGATCGCCTCATAGACCTTGGTGCGGCCGGACACGTCGTCCGATTTCACCGTCAGCATTTCCTGCAGCGTGTAGGCGGCACCGTACGCCTCAAGCGCCCAGACCTCCATTTCGCCGAAGCGCTGGCCGCCGAACTGCGCCTTGCCGCCCAGCGGCTGCTGGGTCACGAGGCTGTAGGGGCCGATCGAGCGGGCGTGGATCTTGTCATCAACCAGGTGGTGCAGCTTCAGCATGTAGATATAGCCGACCGTGACCTTGCGCTCGAAGGGCTCGCCCGTGCGGCCATCCGTCAGCGTCACCTGGCCCGAGGTATCGAGCCCAGCCTTCTCGAGCATCGCTTCGATATCGCCCATGCGCGCGCCGTCGAAAACCGGCGTCGCGATCGGGATGCCCTTCTTGAGGTTCTGCCCAAGCTCGATCAGCTCCTGCGGGGACATGTTGGCGATGGTGTCGCGATAGACGCGCTCGCCATAGATGTCGCGCAGCTTGTCGTGCAGCTCCTGCTGCGCCTGGCCGGTGCGACGGTATTCCTCGACCAGCTCGCCCACCTCGCGGCCGAGCGCGGCACAGGCCCAGCCGAGATGGGTCTCGAGAATCTGCCCGACATTCATCCGGCTCGGCACGCCGAGCGGGTTGAGCACGAGATCGACATGCGTGCCGTCTTCCAGGAAGGGCATGTCCTCGATCGGCGTCACACGTGAAACAACGCCCTTGTTGCCATGCCGCCCGGCCATCTTGTCGCCCGGCTGCAGCTTGCGCTTCACGGCGACGAAGACCTTGACCATCTTCATGACGCCGGGGAGCAGCTCGTCGCCGCGCTGCAGCTTGTCCACCTTGTTTTCGAAGCGCTGCTGCAGCCGCGCGACGGAGGCATCGAACTCGCGGCGGATGGTCTCGATCTCCGCCATCACCGCATCGTCCTGCACCCCCATATGGCGCATCGCGCCGCGCGGATGTTCGGCCAAGACCTCCTCGGTGATCTCCGTCCCCGCGCGGATACCCTTGAAGCCGCCGGATGCCTTCTGGCCGAGCAGCTTCTCGCGCAGACGGTTGAGGAAGGAACGCTCCTGAATCGCCTTCTCGTCGTCACGGTCCTTCGCGAGGCGCTCGACCTCGGCGCGCTCGATCGCCATCGACCGCTCATCCTTGTCGACGCCGCGGCGGCTGAACACCCGGACATCGACGATGGTGCCGGAAACCCCCGGCGGCAGGCGCAGCGAGGTATCCCGCACGTCGGAGGCCTTCTCGCCGAAGATCGCGCGGAGCAGCTTCTCTTCCGGCGTCATCGGGCTTTCGCCCTTCGGCGTCACCTTGCCGACGAGGATATCGCCCGGATGCACTTCGGCGCCGACATAGACGATGCCCGCCTCGTCGAGGTTGCGCAGCGCCTCCTCGCCGACATTCGGAATGTCGCGGGTGATCTCCTCCTGGCCGAGCTTGGTGTCGCGCGCCATGACCTCGAATTCCTCGATATGGATCGAGGTGAAGACGTCGTCACGCGCGATGCGCTCGGAGATGAGGATGCTGTCCTCGAAGTTGTAGCCATTCCAGGGCATGAAGGCGACGAGCACGTTGCGGCCGAGCGCGAGCTCGCCGAGCTCCGTGGACGGTCCGTCGGCGATGATGTCGCCCGCCTGCACGCGGTCCCCCACACGCACCAGCGGCCGCTGGTTGATGCAGGTCGACTGGTTGGAGCGCATGAACTTGCGCAGGCGATAGATATCGACGCCGCCGGTGCCGCCCTCGCCAGAGGAGGCGCGAACCACGATCCGCGCGCCGTCGATCTGATCGACGATACCACCCCGGCGGGCGACGATCGTCGCGCCCGAATCCCGCGCGACCGCGGCTTCCATGCCGGTGCCGACGAGCGGCGCATCGGCGCGGATGAGCGGCACCGCCTGCCGCTGCATGTTCGAGCCCATCAGCGCGCGGTTGGCGTCGTCATTCTCGAGGAAGGGGATGAGCGCGGCGGCGACCGAGACGAGCTGGCGGGGTGACACGTCCACCGCCGTCACCTGCTCCGGCGGCACCAGGCGGAAATCGCCCTGCTGACGCACCGAGACGAGGTCTTCGGCGAAGCGGTTGCCGTCGAGCGGCACATCCGCCTGCGCCACGATGAGTTTTTCCTCTTCCATGGCGGAGAGGTATTTCCAGCCGTCCTTGACCTCGCCATTCTCGACCAGGCGATAGGGCGTCTCGATGAAGCCGTATTTGTTCACCTTGGCATAGGTGGCCAGGCTGTTGATGAGGCCGATATTCGGGCCTTCCGGCGTCTCGATCGGGCAGATGCGGCCGTAATGCGTCGGGTGCACGTCGCGCACCTCGAAGCCGGCACGCTCGCGGGTGAGGCCGCCGGGGCCAAGCGCCGAGAGGCGGCGCTTATGCGTCACTTCCGAGAGCGGGTTCGTCTGGTCCATGAACTGGCTGAGCTGGGACGAGCCGAAGAACTCGCGCACCGCGGCGGCCGCCGGCTTCGCGTTGATGAGGTCATGCGGCATCACCGTGTCGATATCGACCGAGCCCATGCGCTCGCGGATTGCCCGCTCCATGCGCAGCAGGCCAACGCGATACTGGTTCTCCATCAGCTCGCCGACCGAGCGGACCCGGCGATTGCCGAGATTGTCGATATCGTCGATCGAGCCGCGGCCGTCCTTGAGTTCGCAGAGGATCTGCACGGTGCGCAGAATATCCTCCTTGCGCAGCACGCGAACGGTATCTTCCGCCTGCACGCCGAGGCGCATGTTCATCTTCACGCGGCCGACCGCCGAGAGATCGTAGCGATCGGGATCGAAGAAGAGGCCGCGGAAGAGCGCTTCCGCCGTCTCGCTGGTCGGCGGCTCGCCCGGGCGCATCACCCGGTAGATGTCGATCAGCGCATCGTCGCGGCTGGTATTCTTGTCCACCGCGAGGGTGTTGCGGATCCACGGGCCCTTGGTCTGGTCGATCGCGAGCGTCGGCAGCTCCGTGATGCCCGCCTCTTCGAGCGCCGTGAGACGCGCCTCCGTCAGCTCCTCGCCCGCCTCGATGAAGATCTCGCCGGTATTCTCGTTGACGATATCGATCGCCATGAAGCGGCCGATGAGATCGAGCCGGGTCGCGAGCACGGTCTTGGTCTTCTCGGCGATGCGGCGGGTAAGCCGCGTCGTCATCTTCTCCTCGGGCTTGGCGACGATCTCGCCCGTCTCGGCATCGACGAGATTTTCGAACAGCTTCATGCCGCGGAAGGCTTCCGGCTCGAAGGGCCGCGCCCAGCCCTTGGCGGTCTGGGTAAAGGTCACCGTGCCGTAGAAGGTACCGAGGATCTCCTCGGAATCCATCCCGCGGATCTCGCCGATATCGATGCTCTCGCCCTTCGCCGCGCGGGCTTCGCGCAGCTTCGCGGTTGCCAGGCTGTCGAGCGCATAGAGCAGCGTCGTCACCGGCAGCTTCCGCTTGCGGTCGATGCGGACATAGACAAGGTCCTTGGCGTCGAATTCGAAATCGAGCCAGGAGCCGCGATAGGGGATCACCCGGGCGGTGAAGAGGAACTTGCCGCTGGAATGCGTCTTGCCCTTGTCGTGGTCGAAGAACACGCCCGGGGAGCGGTGCATCTGGGAGACGATGACGCGCTCGGTGCCGTTGATCACGAAGGTGCCGTTATCGGTCATGAGCGGCAGATCGCCCATATAGACCGGCTGCTCCTTGATGTCGCGGATCGAGCGGGCGCCGGTATCCTCGTCCAGATCCCAGACGATCAGGCGGAGCACCACCTTGAGCGGGGCGGCGAAGGTCATGCCCCGCTGGATGCATTCCTCAACGTCGTATTTCGGCTCTTCCAGCTCGTAATAGACGAATTCGAGCCGGCCGCGGCCGGCAAAATCGTCGATCGGGAAGACCGATTTGAAAACTTCCTGAAGGCCCGTCTGCGTCCGGCTGTCGGGCGCCACGTTCATCTGCAGAAACGCCTCGTAGCTGGCGCGCTGCACGTCGATCAGGTTCGGCATCGGCGCCACTTCCGGGATGCGTCCGAAGCTTTTGCGAATACGCTTCCGCTCGGTGAAGGAATGGTTCGAGCCACCTGAAATAGCGTTCATCGCTTGCCCTTAGCCCTCGATTATCATGCCGGCGCCGGAACAAAGCCGGACAACCTCTACTCTGGCAGCCCCGCCCAGCGGAATGCTGCCTCGCCTTGCCCCGCCCGCTGCCCGCTGCCCGAGCGGCCTCGGTCGAAGCCGAACCCGCAACAGCCTGGCGCCGCAAACCGGGGCCGTTTTACGCAATCTCACGCCACTCCGCCGTTCAAAGGCGGCAACTCTACCCCGCAACCAAGGAAAGGGTGGAGATCCAGCCGATCCCCACCCCTTTTCAGCCAGCGATGCCCATCCCGGCGCGGAAGCCGGGATGGCCGAAATCACTTGATTTCGACAGAGGCCCCATTCTCCTCGAGAAGCTTCTTGATCTTCTCGGCTTCGTCCTTGTTGACGCCTTCCTTGAGGGGCTTCGGCGCGCCCTCAACGAGGTCCTTCGCTTCCTTCAGGCCGAGGCCCGTGATGGTGCGAACTTCCTTGATGACGTTGATCTTCTTGTCCCCGGCCTTGGCCAGGATGACCGTGAACTCGGTCTGCTCTTCAACCGGAGCGGCAGCCGCGCCACCAGCTGCCGGAGCAGCCGCGACCGCAACCGGAGCGGCGGCGGAAACGCCCCACTTTTCTTCGAGCAGCTTGGAGAGCTCGGCGGCTTCCAGAACGGTCAGGCTCGAAAGCTCTTCCACGAGACGGGAAAGGTCAGCCATTTGCAACTTCCTACTATATAAACTTTGGTCGGTTCAATGCAAGCCACGGTGAGCGGCATTACATTATGGAAAGATGGGCACGCCTGCTTGCGTCAGGCCGCCTCGTCCTTTCTGGCATAGGCCCCGAAGACCCGCGCGAGGTTGCCGGCCGGCGCCTGAACGACGGCTGCGATCCGGGTCGCCGGGGTGTTGATCATCCCCAGCAGCCTGGCGCGTAGCGCATCGAGCGACGGCAGTTCGGCGAGCGCCTGCACGCCAGACGCATCCAGCGTCTGCTTGCCGAGCGCACCGCCGACGACGACGAACTTCTCGTTGGTCTTGGCGAACTCAACGGCCACCTTTGCCGCCGCTACCGGATCCTTGGACCACGCAAGCGCGGTCGGGCCCTTCAGCAGGGGTTTGATGCCGTCGAATTGGGTCCCATCCAGGGCGAGGTTGGCCAGACGGTTCTTCGCAACCTTGAAGTTCACCCCTTCGGCCCGCATCTTGCGCCGCAGATCCGTCACCTCGGCAACCGTCAGCCCGTTATTCCGGGTGACGACGACCATCGACGTATCGGCGAACACAGCCGCGAGCGAAGCGACAAACTCGTGCTTCTCCGTACGGTCCACGTTCAACTCCGCAACCTAAAGGCGACAGGATCAGCTCCCGCCGCCGGGTTTCCCATGGGCGCCGCCCTGGGCTCATCGCCCAGCCCGGCACCCGGTTCGCCTGTCCTTCAAGCCGGAACCGCCAAAGCCGCTTTGCCCCATTTCCTCGTGGGAAGGGGGTGGAAGAGGCCGGCTTCCCCGTCTCCCAAGCGCGGGCGGGCTCGCCCTTTAAGCGCCGGCCCATGCCGACGCACGTCTGGTCTCGGACAGGTTTCGGAGGCGCGGACAAGCCGCCCCTCCTGCGCGCCAGGAGGCCGAAGCCTCCAGGCGAATTCTGCAACAAGCCGCTCGCGGCGGCCTGCTTACTCGGCGGCGGCAGCGGCCAGCGTCGAGACATCGACGCGGATGCCGGGCCCCTGGCTCGAACTCAGCGCCGCCTTCTGCACATAGGTGCCCTTGGCGCCCGAGGGCTTCGCCTTCTGCACCGCATCGGCGAGCGCGCGGATATTCTCGAGCAGCTTCTCCTCGTCGAAGGAGGCCTTGCCGATGCCGGCATGGATGATGCCGGCCTTCTCCGCGCGGAACTCGACCTGCCCGGCCTTGGCGGCGGCCACGGCGCCCTTCACGTCCACCGTCACGGTGCCGAGCTTCGGGTTCGGCATCAGGCCGCGCGGCCCGAGGATCTTACCGAGGCGGCCGACGAGGGCCATCATGTCCGGCGTCGCGATGCAGCGGTCGAAGGCGATATCGCCCGCCTGCACGCGCTCGGCCAGGTCTTCGGCGCCCACCACGTCGGCGCCGGCGGCCAGAGCTTCCTCGGCCTTCGGGCCACGCGCGAAGACGCCGACCCGCAGCGTCTTGCCGGTGCCGTTCGGCAGGCTGATCAGCCCACGCACCATCTGGTCAGCGTGGCGCGGATCGATCCCGAGGTTCATCGAGAACTCGACCGTCTCGTCGAACTTGGCGCGAGCATTGGCCTTCACGATCTTCACCGCTTCGGCGAGGGAATAGGTCTTGGTGCGGTCGAAAGCCTGGTAGGCCGCCGCGAGACGCTTGTTCTTCGCCATCGGATCAGCCCTCCACCACCGAAAGGCCCATCGATCGGGCCGAACCAACCAGCATGCGGACGGCGCCTTCAACGTCGTTCGCGTTCATATGCACCATCTTCTGGGCGGCGATCTCGCGCAGCTGCGACATCGTCACGCGGCCGACCGTCGCGCCCTTGCCCGTGGTCGTCGAACCCTTCTTGATGTTCGCGGCCTTCATCAGGAAATAGGTGTTGGGCGGGGTCTTGGTGATGAAGGTAAAGGTGCGGTCGGCATAGGCGGTGATGACCACCGGCACCGGCATCCCGGGCTCCATGCCCTGGGTCGCGGCGTTGAATTCCTTGCAGAACTGCATGATGTTGAGGCCGCGCTGGCCGAGCGCAGGGCCCACCGGCGGAGACGGATTGGCCTTGCCGGCCGGGATTTGCAGCTTGACGTAGCCGACGATTTTCTTCGCCATGACCCTCGTTCCTGTTGAACGCGAACAAGGACCGCGGTTCATTCGAGCCCGAGATCATCCCGGCCTCTCCCGCGTTCCGATGGAGGCGGCGCCAATAGCGGATCGCGCCGCGCGAGTCCAGCATCGCCCGGCGTGTGGGCCCGCCGGGCAGCCATGCGGCGGAAGGCGCTGGGGCCTCAGGCGGCGCCGAGCTTTTCGGCGAAATCCTCGACCAGCCTGCGGATTTCCGCCGGCTCCGTCTGCTCCATCACCCGCCGGGCGAGGCGGGCGCAATCCGCGCTCGAGACGTTCCGCACCACGAACTTGACCCGCGGTACCGCGCTCGCATTCATGCTGAGCGTGCGCAGCCCGAGGCCGAGCAGCAGCGGCGTGAGCTTCGGATTGGCCGCCATCTCGCCGCAGACGGAGACCGGCTTGCGCAGCCGCAGGCTCGCCTCGACCGTGAACTGCACCAGGCGCAACAGCCCGGGATGCAGCGGATCGTAGAGCTTGGCGACCTCGGCGTCCCCACGGTCCGCGGCCAGCGCATACATCGTGAGATCATTGGTGCCTATGGCGAAGAAATCCGCCTCCAGCGCCAGGGCATCGGCGGAAAGGGCGGCGGCCGGCGTCTCGATCATGATGCCGAGCGGCGGCAGCCGCGCCGGCAACTCCTCGCCCCGCCGCTTGAGCCGGCGGATCACCTTCTGCAGGCTCTCGCGCGCGGCCCGCACCTCCTCGACCGAGGTGACCATGGGCAGCAGGATCTGCACCGGGCCGAGGCGCGCGGCCCGCAAGATCGCGGCAAGCTGGGTCTCCAGCAATTCGGGGTGGCGCAGCAGCATGCGGATGCCGCGCAGGCCGAGTGCCGGGTTGATGCCTGCGACCTCCTGCGCGATGCCGCGCGCCTGCAAGGCCTCGATCTCCTTCTCGCCGCCCCAGTCGAGCACGCGGATAGTGACGGGATCGCCCTCCATCGCTTCCACCGCCGCGCCATAGGCCTCGGCCTGCTCATCCTCGTCCGGCACGTCCTCGCGGTTCATGAACAGGAACTCGCTGCGGAAAAGGCCGATCCCCTCCACACCCGCCTGGGCGATGAGCGGCAGCTCGATCGGCACTTCGAGGTTGGCGAGCAGTTCCACCGCCTGGCCGTCGGTCGTCTCTGCCGGCAGGCGGCGCAGCTGGGCGAGCTTCTGCCGCTCCCGGGCGAATTGGGCGGCCGACCGGCGGGCGGCGGCGAGCGTCGCGCTGCCGGGGTGCTGCGTCACACTGCCGGTGCCGCCGTCCAGCACCAGGAGATCGCCGCTGCGGATCGCCGCCGTCGCCCCTTCCGCGCCGAGCACGGCCGGGATGCCGAGGGCGCGCAGCATGACCGCGGTATGCCCGTCCGCGCCGCCTTCCTCCGTCACCACCCCGGCGAGCCGCGCCGGGCTAAGCAGTGCGGCATCGGCAGGGCGGAGGTTTTCCAGCACCAGGATGGTGCCTTGGGCGAGCTTGGCGAAGCTCTCGAACGGGGTTTCGGTGAGATTGCGAATGAGGCGACGGCCGATTTCGTGGATTTCCTCGGCCCGCCGCTTGAGGCCCGCCCGGTCCTTGTCCGGCACCGCCATGACCGCGGCGGCGAGGGCCTCGACCTCCTCCTGCACCGCCGTCTCGGCCGAGGCGAGACCTTCGATGCGCCGGCGCACGCCGCGCAGCAGGCGCGTCGGCCCGATCATCTGCATATAAGCCTCGATCAGCGGGGCAAGTTCCGCCTGCCCCTCATCGGGCAGCATGGCGATCTGCGCGCGGAGCTTGGCGAGCTGCCGCCGCGCCTTGGCGACAGCGGCATCCAGCCGGGCAAGCTCGCCCTCTACCGCCTCGGGGGCGATCGCAACCGGGCTCAGATCGGGGGTGCGGTCCTCAACCAGATAGGCGGGGCCGACGGCGATGCCGGCGCCAAGACCGAGCCCGCGGAATG
Source organism: Acidisoma sp. C75 (assembly GCF_054665095.1). Lineage (NCBI taxonomy): Bacteria > Pseudomonadati > Pseudomonadota > Alphaproteobacteria > Acetobacterales > Acidocellaceae > Acidisoma > Acidisoma sp. C75. Next base: position 163,347 of record NZ_BAAFHD010000002.1, on the reverse strand, counting down.
CGCGTTCGGCAGCGGCTGGCTTGGCGCGCCCGGCGGGCGGGCTCTTCTCGGCTGGCCGCGCCTCATTCTTCCTCATGAAAGCCTGCCTCGATCAGCGAGGCCACGGCGTCCATCGCCTCCTTGGCGTCCCAGCCCTCGGCCGAGACCACCACCCGCGAGCCTTGCCCGGCGCCGAGCATCATCAGCCCCATGATCGAGCGGGCGGAAACCGCCTGCCCATCCTTGGAGACCAGCACCTCGGCGCCGAACCGCTCGGCGGCAGTGACGAGCTTGGCGGCGGCACGCGCATGCAGCCCCCGCTTGTTGACGACGACGAGGCTGCGGCTAAGCCCGCCGCCCGCCGCCGGGTCGGCCTCAAGCCCCCCCTCACTCACCGGCGCGCCTCACTGGCAGGGGCCGCGCACGCCGGCCAGCACCTGGGATGCACAGGCGATGTATTTGCGGCCGGCTTCCTGCGCGCAGGAGACGGCGCTTTTGAGGTTCTGCTGGCCGCGCACCTTGGCGAGCTTGACGAGCATGGGCAGGTTGACCCCGGCGATGACTTCGAGATCCCGGGAATTCATCAGAGAAATGGCGAGGTTGCTGGGGGTTCCGCCGAACATGTCGGTCAGCAGAACCACGCCGTCCCCGCTATCGACACGGTCGATCGAGCGCTGAATGTCGCGCCGCCGATCCTCCATATTGTCGTCTGGGCCGATACAGACGGTTTCGACGCCGGCCTGCGGTCCCACGACGTGCTCCATCGCAGAGCGCAACTCCTCGGCCAGATGGCCGTGAGTAACGAGCACAAGACCAATCATGATAGTTTCAGCGGCCTCCCATGGCCTGCCATGCTGTTAAGCATCCGCCCGACCTTGCCCTTCCCCGGCCTCTTCCCGTCCGAGCTCGCGATGCAGGATCAGCGGCTGCCATCCTGCATCCCTCACGACCTCGCCCAGGCTTTCGATCAAGAAGACAGATCGGTGCCGCCCCCCAGAACATCCGATCGCGACGGTGACGTATTTCTTACCTTCCTGCACGAAGCGCGGCAGCAATAGCAAGACCATCGATCGAATGGCATCCTGGAAGGTAGCGCAATCCGGATCCTGGCGGATATATGCGCAAACCTCGGGATCTAATCCAGTGCGGGGCCTCAGCGTCGGCTCGTAGTGAGGATTGCGCAGGAAGCGGGCATCGAAGACGAGATCCGCCTCCGGCGGCAGGCCGGCACGATAGGCGAAGGAGACGAGGGTGAGGGAGAGCCCTTCCCGCGCGCTCAGCCCGAAGCGCTGGCCGATGGTCTGGCGGAGCTCGGGCAGAGGCAGGCGCGAGGTGTCGATCACGAGATCGGCGGCGGCGAGCAGCGGCTCGGTCAGCCGGCGCTCGGCCGCCACCCCGTCCCGCACCTGGCCTTGCGGGGCGAGCGGGTGGCGGCGCCGCGTCTCGGTATAGCGGCGGAGCAGGGCGGCATCCTCGGCGGTGGCGTAGATGAGGGCGACCGAGAGCCCCGCCGTGCGGCGCAGCCGGCCCACCGCCTCGACCACGGCGCCGGCCGCGAAGCCGCGGGTGCGGGCGTCGATGCCGATGGCGAGCGCGCGGTCCGTCCGGCTCAGCAGATCGTCGAGCAGGGAGAGCGGCGGGTTATCCACCGTCTCGTAGCCGAGATCCTCGAAGGTATGGAGGATGGAGGATTTGCCGGCGCCCGAGAGGCCCGAGACGAGGACGATGCGCCGGCCCGCCTCCGGCTGGCTCATGCCAGCGCCCCGGCGAGCAGCCGCGCCTCTCCCGCCGCGACCGCGAAGGCCCAGGCCGCGACCAGCGGGGCCGAGGCCGGACGAGGATCGAGGTGGATGAGCGGCAGGCCGAGCGTCGCATGGCGCTGTGGCTGCGGCAGGCGGGGCGGCGGCTCATGCGCGAGTTCGGCCACCAGCACCGGCCGCGCTTGCGCAAGATACGTCTGGCACAGCAGGCCAAGTCCCCGCACCTCGATCAGCCCGGCGAGGCGTTCCGGCGGCCTCGCCCAGCCATCGGGCCCGATTTCCACCTGATCATCGGCGAGCAGGGCGAAACCGCGATCCATCAGCCGCAGCAAAAGATCCGATTTGCCGATGCCGGGAACTCCGGTCAGCAGGATCGCGAGGCCATCCCGGGCGGCGCAACTGGCATGCAAGAGCATCGCGCGGAGAATGCGACAAGCGGCGGGCGGAAGGAAGCGGCATTTCGCGGATAATTGGTTCGTCCCAGGTTTTCCCAAGGTCATCCCCAAGCTCCTCCGGAATCGCCGGCAAGACCCTGTGGACAGGAAAAATGCCGATATATTCTAGCGATAAGAAATCTTCTTCGTGCGTGAGTCGAGGGATTCGGCATCTTCACCCACAATGTTATCCACAGGGGTGGCCATTTCATCCTCAAGTTGTCCCCAAGCCGCGTCGAGCGCCTGGACGAAGGCCGCGCGCGGCAGGCCGGAAGGCAGCGCCCGGCCGATGCGGATGCGGATGGTGCCGGGGAATTTACGGAAGGCATTGCGCCCCCAATGCGCCCCGGAATTGGTGACGACGGGAAAGACCGGCACCGCCATGGCGCCCGCCAGCGCCGCCACGCCGGGCTGGATGATACGCGCCTCCCCCGGTGCCGCCCGGGTGCCTTGCGGGAAGATCACGACCTGCCGCCCTGCCGCCCGCGCCGCCTCGCCGCGCCGAATGAGATCGCGGATCGCCCGCGCGCCGGCCTTGCGGTCCACCGGGATCATGCCGCCGGGTTCGAGGCAGGCGCCGAAGAGCGGGATCTTCAGCAACTCCTTCTTGAGCACGTAGGAGGGCCGCGGCAGCAGCATCCAGATCACCGTATCGAAAGCGGATTGATGCGTGGAGGCGATAAGGAAGGGCGCGTCGAGCGGCAGATGCTCGACCCCCTCGATACGCACCCGGATGCCGACGACACGGCGCAGGCACCGCACCACCGCCCCCGCCCAGAGCCTGCCGAAGAGCGCCAGCCGATCCGCCCGCCCGGTATGCAGCCAGATGAAGGCGCGCAGGCTGTAATAGGCGGTCAGCGCGATGAAGCAGATGTTGAACAGCAGGGATGAGCAAAGACGCCAGGCACGCGTCATGGCAGGCGGTTCCTCTCGAACAGGCTCGCGATCGGGGAGACCCGCGCTTCCGCAAGCAGCCACTTGGTATATTCGCCGACCAGCAGCCGCCAGACATGCGGCCGGGCGCCATCGAAGATCAGCGCCGGCTGCACGCGCATCGGGTAGAAGATCACCCCCGGCATGGCGCGGGACATTTCGAGGAGAGCGCGCGGCATGTGATAGCCGGCCGTCACCACGATGAGCGAGCGGATGTGATGCGCGGCGACCCAGGCGGCGGTCTCCTCCGCATTGCCCACCGTGGTCTGGGCGCGATGGCCAAGGGTGACATGGCTTGCCGATGGCGGGCGGGAGAGATGCGCCGAGCTTTCGAGATCATGCAGCGTCACCGCCGGCGGCACGCCGGAGATCAGCAGCTGGTCGGCATGGCCCTCGTTCAGCATCTCGAAGGCGGCGGCCAGCCGATCCTCCCCGCCCGTGAGGACGACGATGCCATCCGCCCGCGCCGGCGGCTCGGACGGCAGATAGGTCACGTAGAGAAACCATAGGAAGCCGGCGCACCAGCCTGTCAGCAGCAGCAGGCAGAGGAAGGCCGCAAGGCGGCGGAGCAGCGGCGGCGTGGAATGGGCGGCGAGCGCCCGCCCGCGCGCCTGCTTCGACGGCCCGGCATGCCGCCGTCGCGCAAAGCGCCGCGGCCGTTTCACGGCAGCTGTCTCAGCCAGCGCCGCACGGTCAGTTCCGCGGTGAGATAGCCGATCAGCGCTGCGGTGACCGGCAGGATCGGTAGCGCAATCCAGATCGCGAGTGGCAGCGCGAGGAGAGCCGGGCCCTCGCCCGCCGCCGCGGTCGTGCCACCCACGGCGAAAGGCGCGGCGAGCGCCGCGAGCCAGAGCAGCACCGGCAGCGCAGCGATCGCCCCGCCTGCCCCGCCGGCCGCCGCGAGGCGCATGGCGCGGCGGGCGAAGCGCCCGGCGATATAGGAATCGGTCGCGCCAAGGCCATGGACAATCTCGATCGATTCCCGGCGTGCGGAGAGCCCGGCCCGCGTCGCGACGGTGACGACCGCGATCGCGACCGCGATGACCAACAGGAGGGCGACCGCCGCGCAGGCCTGCAGGCTGCGCGCCAGGGCCGAGAGGCGTTCGGCCCAGATATCGGCGCTTTCCGTCACTGTTTCGGGCGCGACCGCGCGCAGCCGCGCGGCGAGATCGGAGGGCACCGCGCGGCCGGGCGCGAGTTCGGCGGCGATCACCGCCGGCAAGGGAAGTCCCAGGCTGCCGCTGCCCATGCCGAGCCAGGGTTCGAGCAGGTGGCTCAGCTCCTGCGCCGTCATCGCTCGGGCGGAGCGGATGGCCGGATCGGCCCGCAGGAGGCCGAGCACCGCGCTCACCCGGTCTCCCGTCTGGCCGACAGCCGGATCATGCGGTGTCGGCACCTGGATCGTCAGTTCCGCCTCCGCGCCTCGCTGCCAATGATGGGCGAGGGTCGCGGTCGCCATGGCGCCGGCGAAGGCAAGCGCCGCGAGAAAAGCCATGGCAGCGACGAGAAAGGGCAGCAGCCGGTCCGACAGCGCCCGGCGGAGGCCGAGATCGTCGAACCCCATCGGCCGCAGCAGGCCTGAGCGTCGCTCCCGCGTGCGGGGCGGGACAGCAGAACGAGATGGAGCGGGTTCGGCGCGCTCGGCCGACACTGCCTCCGCCACTCCCCGCCGGCGCGGGCGGCCGGGCTCGGAACTGCGGCCCATCGGTTCGCGCGCGCCGCGCGGCGGCGGCACGGCGGGGTGCGGCTCCTCCCAGTCCTCCCAATCGTCCTCAGCCATCATGCACCAGCCGGCCGGCATCGAGCCGCAGGGTGCGGGCGGGGTAGCGCGCGGTGAGGGAATCATTATGCGTCGCGACGATCGCCGTCGTGCCGATCCGGTTCAGCTCCTGAAACAGCTGCATGAGCCGCTCGGCCTGGGCATCGTCGAGATTACCGGTCGGCTCGTCCGCCAACAGCAGCACCGGCCGGTTGATCACCGCGCGGGCGATGGCGACCCGCTGCTGCTCGCCGCCGGAAAGCTCGTAGGGGCGGGATTCGATCTTCGCGCCAAGGCCGACCCAGCGCAGCATCTCCACCACATCCGCCCGGATCTGCCCTTCCGGCCGGCCGGCGATGCGCAGCGGCAGGGCGACATTGTCGAAGGCCGTGAGGTGCGGAAGCAGACGGAAATCCTGAAAGACGACGCCGATGCGCCGGCGCAGGCGCGGCAGCGCCCGCCGCTCCGCCCGGCCGATATCGATGCCCTGGATGGACAGCCGCCCGCGCGAGGGGCGCACCGCGAGATAGATCATGCGCATGAGGCTCGTCTTGCCGGCGCCGGAAGGTCCCATAAGCCAGCGGAAGCCGCCCTCGGGCACGGCGAAGCTGAGATCGTGCAGCACCTCTGTCTGGCCGTGCGGCCCGGCGGGATAGCGCAGGCTGACATTTTCAAGCTCGATCATCGGGAGCCGTCATCCTTGAAGAGATCTCCATTCTCCGCCACCGCGCCTCGCAGACCACCCCCCGCCCGCCTCCGGCAAGCGGCGCCCTCGTCACGCTTTCGCGAAGCGGGCGGACGGCGCGGCACCGGACGGGCCACCATCCCTCGCACCGCCCCGGGCGATCTGTTTGAGAATAATGAAGAATAAACGCAGCCTGCGCCAGCGAAGCCTCCGTATAAGGATTGCACGCGGCCATGCTCTTGGCCACAATCGGCGCGGCATGCGCAGCCATCGGGCGGCGGGGCTGTGCCCCGTCCGCTCCCCGCCCGTGGGCGCGCGCCATGCGGCTTTCCAGCCCGACCGGATGCCTGGTCCGCGCGGGCTCTGCTCCAATAAGGGTATGGGCGCGGATGCGGCTGATCTGTCGTGAATGTTCGGCAACCTACGAGGCTCCGGACGATCTGTTCGGCGCGCAGCCGCGGGCGGTGCGCTGCAACCGCTGCGGCTATCAATGGACGGTGCCGGCTGCCCCGCCACTCGCGGCGAGCGGGTCTTCCGCGCCGCCGGCGCCGATCGCCCAGCCCGCAGCCAGCGCCCCGATGCAACCACCACCACCCGCGGCCCCTGCCGCCGCGGCGCGGGATACCGCCGATTCCGATACCCGGCCGATAACGCCCGAGCCCGTCTCCGCCATTCCTGCCTCTACCCGCACCCTGCTCGAAGGCCATCAGACCGGCAAACGCACCGCCGCGATGCCCGATATCCAGGAGCGCCGGCTCGCGCATGATACGCTGTTCGACCCCGCACCCTCCACCCGCCGCCGCTCGGGCATCAACGGCTGGAGCATCTGGATTGCCGCGATGGTGATCGTCCTGCTGGTGATCAGCGCCATCCTGTTCGAGCCGCAGGTGGTACAGAGCGTCCCCGCACTCGCCAAGGTCTATCGCGCCGTCGGCCTGTGAGCCGAGGCCGCCCGGCCCATCCCCAGCAGGCGCACCGCCACCGAGCCCGCACGCGCGGGGAGCGGGCGCTACCGGCTCGGCCGCGGCGGGTCGGCGGTATAATCGTAGAAGCCGCGCTTGGCCTTGCGCCCGAGCCAGCCGGCCTCGGCATATTTCACCAGCAGCGGGCAAGGCCGGTATTTGCTGTCACCCATCCCCTCATGCAGCACCCGCATGATCGCGAGGCAGGTATCGAGCCCGATGAAATCGGCCAGCTCCAGCGGCCCCATCGGCTGATTGGTGCCAAGCTTCATCGCCGTGTCGATCGCGCTGACCGTGCCCACGCCTTCCATCAGCGCATAAGCCGCCTCGTTGATCATCGGGATGAGGATGCGGTTGACGATGAAGGCCGGGTAATCCTCTGCCACCGCCGTCACCTTGCCCATGCGCCGCGCCAGGGCCTCGACCGTGGCGAAGGTCTCGTCATCGGTCGCGATGCCGCGGATAATCTCGACGAGCTTCATCACCGGCACCGGATTCATGAAGTGCATGCCGATGAAGCGGTGCGGGCGGTCCGTCACCGCCGCAAGGCGAGTGATCGGGATCGAGGAGGTATTGGTCGCCAGGATCGCATCCGGCCGCGCCTCGCGCAGCAGATCCTTGAGGATCGCGATCTTGACCTCCTCCCGCTCGGTCGCCGCCTCGATGATGAGATCGCAGCGGTCGAGCGCGCGTTCGGTACTGATCCGGGCGAGCGCCGCTTCCTTCTGCTCGGGCGTGATGATGCTTTTGTGAACCTGCCGCTCCAGGTTGCGGGCGATGCCCTCCCGTGCCGCGGCAAGCGCCTCGGCCCGCACATCTGTCAGGCAGACCGCAAGCCCCGCGAGGGCGGCGACATGCGCGATGCCGCTGCCCATCTGGCCGGCGCCTACGATGCCGAGGCGCTCGATATCCCTGCCGTCCGCCATGTCCCCGCTCCCCTTGCCGCTGCCTTTCGCGCAGGCCGGAGTATCGGTGGCTTTGGCGCGCCTGCCAACGGCGGAAAGAGGGAGGAGTACGCCGGCACGCTTCACCCTGGCCGGGCGATCCGGTATTGCGGTGCGGTGTTTGGCCTGCCGCAGCCCTGGGGCCCCGGCCATGACCCGAGACCATGGCTGCGACGATGATGGATAAGGACCGATAAGCGCCAATGTGGGTTCAGAACAAGCTGGCGGCTGTCGCACGCCTTTGCAGCCGCCGCGCGCCCTGGGTCGTGCTCATCGCCCTGATCCTTGCCGTGGGCAGCGCGCTCTTCACCACCCGCCATCTCGGCATCGATACGAATACCGATGATCTCTTCTCGCCCAAGCTGCGCTGGCGGCAGGCAGAGATCGCCCTGAACAAGGAGTTCCCCCAGTTTCAGGATCTGCTGGTGGGCGTGATCCAGGCCAAGACCCCGGAAGAGGCGGATCTGACGGCGGCTGCCATCGCGCGCGCCGCCGCCGCCGACAAGCAGCATTTCCGCACCGTCCGCCGGCCGGACAATCTCGCCTTCTTCAAGCAGGAAGGGCTGCTCTTCCTCAGCCTCCAGGACCTCAATAGCTTCCTGAACAGCCTCGTCCAGGCGCAGCCCTTCATCGGCCAGCTGGCGGCTGACCCCTCGATGCGCGGCCTGCTGACGGCGATCGGCCTCATCGGCCAGGGCGCGGCGCAAGGCCAGGTCGATCTCTCCGCCTACAGGACATCGCTGGCCGCCTTCGATCGCGGCCTGCGCGCCGCGGCGCAGGGCCATCCCGAGCCGGTCTCCTGGCAGAAGCTGCTCGGCGGCTCCTTGAGCGACCGCGCCGGGCCGGACCGGTTCGTCCTGGTGCAGCCGGTGCAGGATTATGGCGCGATCGAGCCCGGGGCGGCGGCGACCGACGCGCTCCGCAAGATCGCAGCCGCCGTGCCGACGATCGCCGACGGCCGCGCGAGCTTTCGCATCACCGGGCAGATCGCGCTGGCGGACCAGCAATTCGCCTCGCTCACCCAGGGCGTGGTGCTGGATAGCGTGCTCTCCGTGCTCTTCATCCTGCTCTGGCTGGTGCTCGCGGTGCGGCGGCTGCGCTATATCCTCGCCATCATGTTGACGCTGGTGCTGGGCCTGCTGCTCACCACCTTCTTCGCCGCCGCCACCATCGGCTCTCTCAACCTCATCTCCGTCGCCTTCGCGGTGCTGTTCGTCGGCCTCGCGGTAGATTTCGCGATCCAGATTTGCGTGCGCTACCGCGACGAGCGGCGGGGCGCGGAGGATGCGGAGGCAGCCCTCATGGGCACCATGCGCAAGGCCGGCAATTCCGTGCTGCTCGCCGCCGTCGCCATCGCCGCCGGATTCTTCGCTTTCGTGCCGACGAGCTTCGCGGGCGTCGCCGAACTCGGCCTTATCGCAGGGGTCGGCATGCTCATCGCCTTCGCCTGCACGGTCACGGTTCTGCCGGCGCTGATCACCCTGCTGCGGCTGCCGGCCGAGGGCGGCGAGATCGGCTGGAGCCGGCTCGCATCTGCCGACATGGCCCTCTGGCAGCATCGGCGCCGGGTCGTCGGTCTGTTCGGCCTCATCGCGCTCGCCGCCATCCTGCTCATTCCCCGCATCGCCTTCGACAGCGACCCGCTCGACACGCAGGACCCGCATTCCGAAGCGATGCAGACGCTGCGCAGCCTCATCGACAATCCGCTCACCAATCCCTACAGCATCGACATCCTGGCGCCCTCGCCCGCAGCGGCGGCCAGCCTGGTGCAGAAGCTCGACACGCTGCCCGAGGTTGATCACGCCCTCTCGATCGAAAGCTTCGTGCCGGGGGACCAGCAGGCCAAGCTCGCCGCGATCGCCGATACCAACGAAATTCTGGCACCGACGCTCAACCCCGGCCCGGCCGCGCCGGTCGTGGTGGGCGATATCCGCATCGCGCTCGCGACCACGCTCAAGGCGATCGACAGCGCCCGCCCGAAGCTGCCCGCGGATAGCCCGCTGCTTGCCATCGGGCAGGATCTCAAAATCCTCGAAGGCAAGACCGATGCCCAACTGATGGCGGCGAACAAGGCGCTCACCGCCTTCCTGCCGCAGCAACTGGCGACGCTCCGCACCACGCTCTCGGCGACCCCCGTCACCCTCGCGACACTGCCCAAGGATCTGACGGTGGACTGGCTGACGCCGGACGGGCGGGCGCGGGTTCAGGTGCTGCCCAAGCAATCGGCGATGAACAGCACCGGCCTCGGCGCCTTCGTGCGCGAGGTGAAGGCGGTTGCCCCCAATGCCGGCGGTTCGGCCGTCGCGGTGATCGAGAGCGCGCATACCATCATTGGCGCCTTCCGCGAGGCGGCGGTTCTGGCGCTCATCGCCATCGCCGTCATCCTCTTCCTGTTCCTGCGCCGGCCGATGCATGTCCTGCTGATCCTGGCGCCGCTGGTGCTCTCCTCGCTGATGACGGTGCTGGTGATCGTGCTGCTGCCGCTGCCGCTCAATTTCGCCAATATCATCGCGCTGCCGCTGCTGCAGGGGGTGGGCGTCTCCTTCAACCTCTATTTCGTGATGAACTGGCGCGCGGGGGAGCGCAGCTTCCTCGCCTCCCCCACGGCACGCGCGGTGCTGTTCTCCGCCCTCACCACCGGCACGGCCTTCGGCTCGCTCGCCTTCTCCCACCATCCGGGCACGGCCAGCATGGGCCTGCTGCTGCTGCTGAGCCTTGGCTGCACGCTGGTGGCGACCTTCGTCTTCGAGCCGGCGCTCCTCTACCTCGTGCGCGCGCCGGGCGCCGATCGCGGGCAGGAGTCCGGGGGCGAGTAGGGCGGATCGCGGTCAGGCGGCGTCGTCGTCCCTCCGGGATCCGCCTAGCTGATCAGCCAGCGGTCGGCCGAGGATTGCAGATGCATGCGCATCGCGGCCTCGGCGCGCAGCGGATCGCGCGCTTCAAGCGCAGTGACGATCGCCTCATGCTCAGCAAGCGCCACCCGCCAGGTCTTATCCGAATCGAACTTGCTGCTGAGCAGCTGGTGAATGCCGCTGTGGCGGGCATCGAACAGATCGCCCACCAGGCGGCCGAGCACGCTATTGCCGGCGAGTGCCGCGATGGCGAGGTGAAAGCGCCGGTCCTGCTCCAGCGGGCTCTCCCCGGCATCGATCCGCTGCCGCATCGCTTCCAGAAGTGCGGCAAGCTCGGCGACCGCTTGCTCGCTCGCGCGGGCGGTGGCGAGGACGATGACCGCGCCTTCGACCGCGATGCGCGCCTGCATGATCTCGGACGGGCTCTCACCAAGACCGCCCTCCTGGCTCGGCGCCTTTTCGGCACGGCTCGTCACGTAAATGCCCGAGCCCATCCGCACCTCGACGCTGCCGCCGATTTCAAGCGCGATCAGCGCCTCGCGTAGCGAAGGACGCGAGACGCCGAGAAGCTGGGCGAGCTCCCGCTCTGCCGGCAGGCGCGAAAGGGGCGGGAAATGCCCCGCCGCGATGAGCTGCCGAATCTGGCTCGCCACCACCTGATAGAGGCGTTTCGCCTCAGGCGGTCGGGCCAATTCCTCGTCTTGGAGCACGGCATCTCCTTTTTTGGCCACGCATTGCCAGCTTCGGCTTGACCGGTAAGGCCAATATACCTAGCCTCACCTCCAAACGCCGTCTAGATAACCGCGGCGCCGTTCGGCCGCCATCGCCCTGGTGGCCGGCACCATGGGAGGGGACTGTCATGAAAGCAGCAGGCCTGGGCAGCCCCCAAGCCCGCGCCCCGCTCACGGGTGCTGAACCTGTTCTGCGACTGGATGGGATAACCAAGCGCTTTCCCGGCGTTCTGGCGCTCGACAGTGTGAGCTTCGATCTGCGGCCCGGCGAGGTGCATGCGCTCTGCGGCGAGAACGGCGCCGGCAAATCGACGCTGATGAAGATCATCAGCGGCGTGCAGAAGCCCGATGCCGGCACGATCCTCTACAAGGGCGCGCGCCGCCAATTCGCCTCGACGCTGGAGGCCGAGCGCGTCGGCATCGCCATCATCCATCAGGAACTGAACCTCGTTCCGCATCTTGATGTCGCGGAGAACATCTTCCTCGCGCGCGAGCCGCGGCGCGGCCCCTTCGTCGATCGCCGCCGGCTGCTGCGCGAGGCGGAAGCCTGCCTCCGCCGCCTCGGCCTTACGATCGACCCGCGGGCCTCGGTGCGCTCGCTCTCCGTCGCGCAGCAGCAGATGGTCGAGATCGCCAAGGCGCTCTCGATCAACGCGCAAGTGCTGATCATGGACGAGCCGACCTCCTCGCTCACCGAATCCGAGACCATGGTGCTGTTCCGGGTGATCCGCGATCTGCGGGCGGAGGGTGTCGGCATCATCTACATCACCCACCGGCTCGACGAGATGGCAGCGATCGTTGACCGGGTAACGGTGCTGCGGGACGGGCGAATGGTCGGCACCAGCGATCTCGCCGCGACCTCGACGGACGAGATCGTCTCGCTGATGGTCGGCCGTTCGCTCGACAAGAAATTTCCTGCCCCGACGCGGAGCCCGAGTAGCGAAACGATCTTCGCGGCCGAAGGGCTGAGCCGCCGCGGCGCCTTCCAGGATGTGAGTTTCACCCTTCGCCGCGGCGAGATCCTGGGCTTCGCCGGCCTCATCGGCGCCGGCCGCACCGAGGTTGCGCGCGCGATCTTCGGCGCGGACAAGCTCGATGCCGGCCGCATCCGCTTCGAGGAGCGGACGCTCGCGATCGGCCAGCCGCGCCAGGCGATCGCCGATGGCATCGCCTATCTCTCCGAAGATCGCAAAAGCCAGGGGCTGGCGGTGAAGATGTCGGTCTCGGCGAATATGACGCTCGCCAATATCGGCGGCGTCGCCTCCCGCCTCGGCCTGCTCAACCACGGCCGCGAGACGGAGATCACGCAATCCTATATCGACCTGCTCGGCATCCGTACGCCATCGCCGCGGCAGACGGTGCGGCTGCTCTCGGGCGGCAACCAGCAGAAGATCATCATCGGCAAGTGGCTCTTCACCGGCTCCCGCCTGTTCTTCTTTGACGAGCCGACGCGCGGCATCGATGTCGGCGCGCGCTACGCGATCTATCAGATCATGGATGAGCTGGCGGCACGCGGCGTCGGCGTCGTGCTCATCAGCTCCGACCTGCCGGAGATCCTCGGCATGTCCGATCGCGTCGCGGTTTTCCATGCCGGGCGGATCGCTGCCATCCTCAACACCCACGAGACGGACCAGGAAGAGATCATGCACTACGCATCCGGGCGCGGCGGCGCTCTCCGCCCGGCCCCAGCCGCGCGAGCCGAGGCATGAAGGGCGAAACCCCGGGCGAGATGGTCTCGGCCCCCCAGGGCTTCGGCCCAGCGGAGGAGAAGGCCGCCCCCCCCGCCGCGCGCGGCCGCTGGGGCGACCGGCGGCGCGAACTCATCCAGAAATTCGCCGCCTTCTGCGGCCTCGTGCTCCTCATCATCGCCTTCTCGGTGACGAGCCGGGCCTTCCCGACGATCGACAATGCGCTGACGGTCTCGCTGCAGGTCACCTCGATCGGCATCCTCGGCGTCGGCATGACTTGCGTGATCATCACCGGCGGGATCGATCTTTCCGTGGGCTCGATCCTCGCGCTCTCGGGCGTCGTCGCCGCGATGGCGACGCAGGCCGGCCTGCCGGTCTGGCTCGCCTTCCTCTGCGGGATCGCCGTCGGCGGGATCTGCGGCGTTGCCAACGGCCTGCTCGTCACCAGGCTGCGGCTGCCGCCCTTCATCGCGACGCTCGGGATGATGATGGTGGCGCGCGGCGTGGCGCTGCAGATCACCGGCGCGCGCGCAGTCTCCGGCCTCGGCCAGGGCTTCGGCGTGCTCGGCAACGGCTCGCTCTTCCGCGTCGAGACGATCGGGGCGGACGGCTTTCCGAACGTGCTCTTCCCGGGCATTCCCTACCCCGTCATCATCATGGTCGCCCTCATGGTGCTGGTGTCGCTCCTGCTCACGCGCACCGTGCTCGGCCGCCATATCTATGCCGTCGGCTCCAATGGCGAGGCGGCGCGGCTCTCGGGTGTCAATGTCTCTGGCGTCACGCTCTTCACCTATGTGCTCTCGGGCACGCTCGCCGGCGTCACCGGCTGCATCCTGATGTCCCGCCTCGTCACCGGCCAGCCGAACGAAGGTGTGGGCTACGAACTGGATGCGATCGCGGGATCGGTCATCGGCGGCACCTCGCTGATGGGCGGCCTCGGCACGATCTCGGGCACCGCCATCGGCTCGTTCATCATCGGCATTCTGCGCAACGGGTTGAACATGAACGGCGTCTCCTCGTTCACCCAGCAGATCGTCATCGGCTTGGTCATCTTGGTCACGGTGTGGATCGATCAACTCCGCAACCGCAGCTGAGCCGCGCGTCCCCATAACCCACGCCCGTCAACCCCGCAGGGGCGCGGGACAAAAAGGAGAGGAACAGATGAAAAGACATACCCTTCGCGCCCTGCTCGCGGCAGGCGCCGCCATGGCGCTGCTATCCGCGGTCTCCCCCGCCCGCGCGGCGGACAAGGAGATTGCCGTCATCGTCAAGACGGTGAATTCCAACTACTGGCAGAACGTCCGCAAGGGCGCGGAAGCGGCCATCAAGGATGCGCCGGGCTACCATCTCACCTTCCAGGGCCCGGCGTCCGAATCCGCGGTCGCCGATGAAGTCAATATGGTGGATAATGCCGTCAACCGTCACGTCGCCGGCATCGTGCTCGCCCCCTCCGATCCCGATGCGCTGATCCCGGCTGTCAAAGCCGCCTGGGAAGCGCATATCCCGGTGGTCATCATCGATTCCGCGCTGGGTGACGCCGGCAAGCGCTACTACCAGTCCTTCCTCTCCACGGACAACCGCAAGGCAGGCGCGCTTTGCGCCCAGGCTCTGCTCGCCAAGACCGGCAAGAACGGCGAGATCGCCATCATGTCCTATGTCGCGGGTGTCGGCTCCGAGATCGGGCGCGACGGCGGGTTTGAGGACTACATCAAGGCCCATTCCAACATGAAGATCATCGGCCCCTACTACTCGCAATCCCAGATGGCGACGGCGCTCAACCAGACCACCGATGTCTTGACCGCGCATCCCCATCTCACCGGCATCTTCGGTGCGAACGAGCCGACGGCGATCGGCATGGGCCGCGCCCTCAAGCAAGCCGGCCGCACCAATGTCGTCGCCGTGGGCTTCGACGGCAACAAGGATCTGCAGAACTTCGTGCGCGACGGGACGCTGATCGCGATCGCCGTGCAAGGTTCCTACCAGATGGGCGACAAGGGCGTGCAGACGCTGCTCTCCGTTCTGCACCACAAGCCGGTGCCGAAGCAGATCGATACCGGCGTCGTGCTCGTGACCAAGGCGAATGTCGATTCGCCGCAGGCGCAGAACGTCCTTTACTGAAGTTTCAGGCGCCGAGCGGAGGTTGCGATGATACCATCGACCCGGAGATCCCTCCCGCGCAGTGGGCTTGAGGTGACGATCCTCGGCCTCGGCTGCGCGCAGATGGGCGGGCTCTATCGCGACATGCCGCTCGGCGCCTGCCAAGAGCTGATGAAGGCCGCCTGGGATGCGGGTATCCGCTATGTCGATACCGCGCCCTATTACGGCTATACGCGGTCGGAACGGCGGGTGGGCACGCTGCTCGACGGGCTGGCGCGGGAGAGCTTCGTGCTCAGCACCAAGGTCGGGCGGCTCATGCTGCCCGAGGCTTCTCCCCGCGGGGAGACAGGCGAGTGGTTTGACCCGCTGCCCTTCCGCCCGCGCTATGACTACAGCTATGACGGCATCATGCGCTCCTTCGAAGCGAGCCAGCAGCGCCTCGGCATGATCGCGATCGACGTGCTCTATGTGCATGATATCGGGCGCGTCACCCATGGTGCGGCGCATGCGCATTACTGGGAGCAGCTGACGACGGGCGGGGGCTTCCGCGCGCTCGGCGAATTGCGGGCGGATGGCCGCGTCCGCGCCGTCGGCCTCGGCGTCAATGAATGGGAAGTCGTCTCTGCGACAATGGATGTCTTCGATCCGGACATCACCATGCTCGCCGGGCGCTACACGCTGCTTGAGCAGACAAGCCTCGGCCTGCTCGATCGCTGCCGGGCGGCCGGGCACGCCATCGTCGCCGCTGGGGTCTTCAACTCCGGCATTCTCGCCGGCACCAGCAAGTTCAACTATGCCGAGGCGCCGGAGGCGGTCGTTACCCGCGTGGGGCAGCTGCAGCAGGTCTGCGCCGAGCATGGGGTGCCGCTGAGCGCCGCCGCCCTGCAATTTCCGCTGCATCACCCGGCAGTCGTCTCCTGCGTCGTCGGCGCCCGCTCGGCAGCGCAGCTCGCCGGCAATCTGGAGGCATTCGCGCAGCCCATTCCCCCTGCCTTCTGGAGCGCGCTCAAGGCGCGCGGCCTGCTGGAGCCGGACGTGCCGACCGGCGAGGCGGGTTAGGCCGGGCCGCGTTCGGCCGGGCCGCGGGAGGCGTGGCCGCTGGAGGCCGGGCTGCGGGCCCGGCGAAACTCCTGCTTCAGCGCGCGGTAGAGGCTGCGATAGGCCTCGATCCGCGGCAGATAGGCCTCCCGCAGCGCGGGCTCCGGCGCGATCCGCTCGATCACCTTCGGCGGCGCAGCCGTCAGCGGGCCGCCGGCCGCCATGCGCCCCAGCCGGGCGGCGCCAAAGGCCGCCCCTTGCGCCCCGCCCTCGAAACAGCCGAGCGTGAGGCCTGTCGCCGAGGCGATGATACGCGCCCAGAGCCGGCTGCGCGCGCCGCCGCCGATGAAACCCACGTCACCCACCGCGATGCCGGCGGCAGCCAGCGCCGCCACGCCATCGGCGAGGCTGAAGGCGACCCCCTCCAGCACCGCCTGGATCATCTGCGCGCGCGATGCCTCCGCCCCCAGGCCGAAGAGCACGCCACGCGCGAAAGGATCGTTGTGCGGGCTTCGTTCCCCGGTGAGATAGGGGAGAAAGAGCAGCGCGCTCGGGCCACGGAAGCCGGCCTCGACCTCGGCGAGCAGAGCCGCGATATCCGTGCTGCCGCCGAGGCGTGCCATGGTGGCCAGCGCGCTCGCCCCGTTCAGCATGGCCGCCATGGCGCTCCACCGGCCGGGCAGGCAGTGGCAGAAGGCATGCACCGCCTGAGCCGGCGCCGGCTGGTAGCGACTGGTGGCGACGAAGACCTGGCCCGAAGTGCCGAGGGCGACGAAGCCGCGCCCATCTTCCACCACGCCAATGCCCAAGCCCCCCGCCAGGGTATCGCCCGCGCCGCCCGCCACCACCGCCGTGCTCGGCAGGCCGAAGCGCGCCGCGATCGCCGGGCGCAGCCGGCCGGTGGCGGTCGGGCTTTCGACGATCGGCGGCAGCAGGCTCGGCTCGATCCCGAGCCGCGCGATCGCCTCCCCGCTCCAGCGCCGCGCCGCCTGGTCGAGCAGCCAGGTGCCAGCGGCATCGGATACATCCGTCACCGCCTCGCCCGTGAGATGCAGGCGGATGACATCCTTGGGCAGCAGCATCCGCCGCGCACGCGCAAGCACCAGCGGCTCGTGCCGCTTCAGCCAGAGCAGCTTGGGCGCGGTGAGCCCCGCCATGGCGGGCACGCCGAGGATGCGCGCGAGATCCTCGCCCTCGGCCTGCAATTCTTCCGCCTCCAGCTCCGCCCGCCCGTCGTTCCAGAGCATGGCCGGGCGGACCGGCCGATCCTCGGCATCGAGCAGGGCGAGGCCGTGCATCTGGCCGCTGAGGCCAATGCCGGCGACGCGCGCCATCAGCGGCGCATGGGCGGCGGCGAGGGTATCGAGCGCGGCCGAGACCGCCTGCCACCAATCGCCAGGTGCCTGTTCGGAGGCGAGCGGCATGGGCTGGCTCGGCGCCGGCACCGGCTCCGTCACCGCCGCGAGCACCTGCTCGGCCTCGTCGATGATCACGGCCTTGACCGCCGAAGTGCCGAGATCGATGCCGAGAAAGCAGGTCATGGTTCGAAGCCTCGCCCGCGCCCGATGATGGTGATGCCGAACCGGTCACGAAGCCGGTCCAGCGCCTTCTGCCGCGCGACCCGACGGGCGGAATCCGGGTCTGCGAGGTCGATCGGATCAGCCTCCGCCGCCGGGCGCAAGGGCTGGGCGCCGAGGCCGAGAAGGCGAAAGGCGGTGCCATCCGCCTCGCGCGTAAGCAGCGGCCGCGCCGCCTGAAACAGCGTATCCGGCAGCGCGGTCGGCGCGGCAAGGCGGAGGCTGCGGGTGCGCAAGGCGAAATCGGCCGTCTTGAGCTTCAGAGTGATGCCGGCGGCGGCGAAGCCCGCGGCGCGCAGCCGCTCGCCAAGCTTCTCGGCCAGACGCCAGAGGATCTGCTCGAGCGCCGCAGGCTGCGCGATATCCTCGTTGAAGGTGGTTTCGCTGCTGATCGATTTCGTCTCCCGCACGGGCTCCACCCGCCGGTCATCCTCGCCCCGTGCGCGGCGGACGAGGGCTGGGCCATCGGGGCCGAGCAGCCGCAGCGCCGCCTCGGTATCGAGCCGTTGCAGCTGGCCGAGGCGGGTCAGGCCGAGGCGGGCGAGCCGGGCGGTCGCGGCCGGGCCGATGCCGGGCAGCAGGCTGACGGGCTCGCCCGCCAGCAATTCGGCCGCTTCGGAACCGATGACGGAGAAGCCGCGCGGCTTGTCCCGCTCGGCGGCGAGCTTGGCGAGCAGGCGGTTGCCGGCGAGGCCGATCGAGATGGTGACGCCGATCTCCTGCTCCACCCGCCGGGCGAGGCGGGCCAGCATCACGGCAGGCGGGGCGCGGTGCAGCGCCGCGGTGCCGGAGAGATCAAGCACCGCCTCGTCGATCGAGAGCGGCTCCACGAGCGGGGTAAGATCGGCCATCAGCGCCCGGATGCGGCGGGATTCGGCGACGTATTTCGCCATATCAGGCTTGAGCACCACGGCCTCGGGGCAGAGCTTGCGGGCCTTGAACATCGGCATGGCCGAGCGCACCCCCGAAAGGCGGGCGATATAGCAGGCGGTGGAGACGACGCCGCGGGTGCCGCCGCCGATGATGAGCGGCTGGGCGGCAAGTTCCGGACGGTCGCGCTTCTCGATGCTGGCATAAAAGGCATCGCAATCGACATGGGCGATGGCGAGCGTCAGAAGCTCGGGATGGCTGACCGAGAGCCGCGCGCCGCAGGCCCCGCAGAGGCGGCTTTCTCCATCGCTCACAGCATCGCAGGTTCGGCAGAGGCGCGGCATCGCGGGACCATGGTTCGGGCGCCAAGCTTACGGTGGTTTGCGGCGGAATGGGAGAGCGCTGGCTGGCCGGGCGCCACGTCTTGAGCGCGATCAATTCGCGGATCGCATGGGTCCTGTTAGGCTTCATCTGATGAACGCATGACAACCGGGCAGGGGGGGAGAGCGATGGGGAAGCGGTCCAGAGAGCAGCCGGCGGAGGCTCCGGCATCCGAGACACCGGAAGCGGCGAAGCTTTCCGGCAAGATCTACGCGCGGGAGTTGGAGCGGCTGCATGTGGAGCTGGTGAAGCTTCAGACCTGGGTGGTGCACAAGGGTCTCAAGGTCTGCGTCGTCTTCGAAGGGCGCGATGCCGCCGGCAAGGGCGGCACCATCAAGGCGATTACCGAGCGGGTGAGCCCGCGCATCTTCCGTGTGGTGGCGCTGCCCGCCCCGACCGAGCGGGAAAAGACTCAGATGTATGTGCAACGCTACGTGCCGCACCTGCCGGCGGCGAGGTCGTGATCTTCGACCGCAGCTGGTATAACCGCGCGGGTGTGGAGCGGGTGGTTGAGTGGCTTTGTTGACGGGGGTCAGGCTCAGAGAGGCGCTGATTCTATTCTTCTTGCGGCTCTTCTAGAAAATTCAGGGTCAAAAGCTCATGAGCTCTTGGACAACGGCTATAGATTTATCTGCAGCGACATCGGCTATAAGTCTTGGAATTGCTGCATTCAGACGTGAGAGACGCACCAAAAATATCAATCTAATCGTCGTGGCGAATTTGAAATGGTCAGAATCAATAGCGCCTCTGATGTTTGAGAAAAATTGTGCGGAGTTTCTAAAGCTTATTGGCTGGCGTGCTGAACTGACCAAGGTGTCCGGAGATCAGGGTGCAGATATTATTGCATGGAAAGAAGGCATAAAAGTTGTTTGTCAATGCAAAAAGTATTCTAAATCCGTCGGCAATAAGGCTGTTCAGGAGGCTTTTGCTGCTAAGCAGTACTATAAAGCGAATGCGGGAGCGGTTATCACCAATGCAAAATTCACCCGCTCTGCGATGGACCTTGCGACTGCCACGGATATAAAATTATTTCATTTTCACGAGTTATTGAAATTTAATTCTGTTATTATCAAAGGCGGTCGCGATGTTGATCCAGCGACGTTTGCCCCTAGCCAAATAGGCTCAAGTGATACGTTCGAAGCAATTCAGCATATCCTGTATGCAATATCTGGGCTCAGCGCTATCGGCTTACTTATAAGTATCTTATCTGTATGCGGCGGTTTTCGTTGAGATACAAACGGATAAATTCGTGAACATCACAGAGACCGTAAAGGCGGTTGGCGAACATCCCGTCAGATCAAATCCGCGTCGAGCTCCGCCAGGCCGGACAAAGCCTCGGCACGTTGACGGTCTCGCGCCTCCTTATAGGCAAACAGATCCTCGGCGCGGATACGGCGGTGCCGCCCGACAAGATCGTATGGAATATCCTCCCGCTCGAGCAGCTGAATCAGGAATGGCCGCGATACGTTGAGAATGTCCGCCGCCTGCTGGGTCGTGAGCATCTGCGTCACAGGCACCAGCGTCACCGCATCGCCACTGCCGATGGATCGCAGCATATCGAGCAGGAGACGAGAAAGATCCGGCGTCAGAACGATTTCGGCCTGTTTGCCGTTCTCGAGGATGGTGAGCGTCGTATCCTGTCCTGCCTCGCTTTTCGCAGCGATGACGCGCCGCAGCTGATTGGCGGCAGCTTGCTCCCTCGCCGAAGGCAAGCGGGCACCGATGCGCTGGGTGGACAGCGGCTGGGCGGAAGCTGGCACGGTCATTCTCGTCATCCCATCGACTGTTTCCTATACCCATATGGCATGTCTAAGCGCAACATTCGAAACACGATCCCCGTCTTGAAACAAAAAGGGCGGAGCCTTGCGGCCCCGCCCTGTCCCGCCCTGAACGCGCGAAGGGCTTACCCCCGCTCGACCTGGCTCACATCTCGCACCGCGCCACGGGAGGCAGAGGTCGTCATCGCCGCATAGGCGCGCAGCGCGGGGGAGACGACGCGCTCGCGCTGTTCCGGTTTCCAGGCGGCGGCGCCCTTCTTCTCCATCTCGATCCGCCGCAGCGCCAGCTCCTCATCCGAGAGCGCAACGCGCAGGATGCGGTTCGGGATGTCGATCTCGATGGTATCGCCGTCGCGCACCAGGCCGATGGCGCCCCCCTCGGCCGCTTCCGGCGAGATATGGCCGATCGAAAGCCCCGCCGTGCCTCCGGAGAAGCGGCCATCGGTGATGAGGGCGCAAAGCTTGCCGAGACCCTTCGATTTCAAATAGCTCGTGGGGTACAGCATCTCCTGCATGCCGGGGCCGCCCTTCGGCCCTTCGTAGCGGATGAGCACCACTTCCCCGGGCTTGACCCGATCGCCGAGAATGCCGGAGACCGCATCATCCTGGCTCTCGAAAATATGGGCCGGGCCGGAGAAGACGAGGTTGGAAGGATCGACCCCGGCCGTCTTCACGATCGCCCCTTCGAGCGCGATATTGCCGAAGAGCACGGCCAGCCCGCCATCGCGGCTGAAGGCGTGCTCCACGCTGCGGATGACGCCCTTTTCGCGATCGGTATCGAGCTCCGCGAAGCGGCGTTCCTGGCTGAAGGCCTCCGTCGTCCGCACGCCGCCCGGGGCCGCGCGGTAGAGCTTGCCGGCCGTGCTTTCCGGATCGGCGCCGCGCACATCCCATTGGGCGATCGCCGCGCCCATGCTCTCGCTATGCACGGTCGGCACGTCCGTATGGATGAGGCCGGCGCGGTTCAACTCGCCGAGCAGCGCCATGATGCCGCCCGCGCGATGTACATCCTCCATATGGACGCTCATCACCGAGGGCGAGACCTTGCAGAGATTGGGCACCCGGCGGGAGAGCCGATCGATATCGGCCATGGTGAAATCGACGCCGCCTTCCTGCGCCGCGGCCAGCAGATGCAGCACGGTATTGGTCGATCCGCCCATCGCGATGTCGAGCGACATGGCATTCTCGAAGGCTTTGAAGCTCGCGATGCTGCGCGGCAGGGCGGAGGCATCCTCCTGCTCGTACCAGCGGCGTGCGAGATCGACGATGGTCCAGCCGGCTTCGACGAAGAGCTTGCGCCGGTCGGCATGGGTCGCGAGCAGGCTGCCATTGCCGGGAAGCGAGAGGCCGAGCGCCTCGGTCAGGCAGTTCATGGAATTGGCGGTGAACATGCCGGAGCAGGAGCCGCAGGTCGGGCAGGCGGAGCGTTCCTGCGCCAGGGCCTCCTCATCCGAGACATGCGGATCGGCCGCCGCCACCATGGCGGTGATGAGATCGGCGCGCTTCTCGATCGCCGCCCCGCCAGAGCCATCGGCGCGGATCTTGCCCGCTTCCATCGGGCCGCCGGAGACGAAGACGGTCGGGATATTGAGCCGCATCGCCGCCATCAGCATGCCGGGCGTGATCTTGTCGCAATTCGAGATGCAGACCAGCGCATCGGCGCAATGGGCTTGCACCATGTATTCCACGGCATCCGCGATCAGCTCACGCGAGGGCAGGCTGTAGAGCATGCCGGCATGGCCCATGGCGATGCCGTCATCCACCGCGATGGTGTTGAATTCCTTGGCGACGCCGCCGGCCTTCTGCACCTCGCCGGCGACGAGCTGGCCGAGATCCTTCAGATGCACGTGACCAGGCACGAATTGCGTGAAGGAATTGGCGATCGCGATGATCGGCTTGCCGAAATCGCCATCCCCCATGCCGGTCGCGCGCCAGAGGGCGCGGGCGCCGGCCATGTTGCGGCCATGGGTGGAGGTGCGGGAGCGATAGGCGGGCATCGTGCGGATCCTTGAACCAGCCGCAGCGCGGCGTCTTGCGATCGATTATGGTTCAAACTACGCCGCCCCGGAACATTTTGCGACCCGCGACGCCTGTGCCTGTGGAATTTCTGGTCTCCGCTTGAGGCAGGCGCGGGGGCGCACGGTCGGGTCAGGGTCGCAGATCGGCGCCCTCTTCCTCGACCGAGAAGCCGATCTTCAACGTCACCTGGTAATAGGCGACGCGCCCTTCCTCCACCTGGCCGCGGGTTTCCACCACCTGGAACCAGCGGATATGGCGGATCGTCTCGGAAGCCTTGGCGATGGCGGCGGCGATCGCATCCTCGATGCTCGTGGTGGATGACCCGACGACCTCGATCAGCCGATAGACATGGTCCGTCATGGGAAGCCTCCTCTGCGCGCTGGGGTAGGCAGAGAGGTTGGGTGCGGCCGCATTTCCTCAAGCCCGATGGTCTTTTCTTGACCGCCGGCCGGCGCGCGTGATCCGCTCACCCGCGGGGGCCGGAACCCCGGGGCCCGGAGGCGCGGATGCAGGAAGAGCTGGTCTTTGTCGGGGTATGCGATCTGGCGGGGCTGGTGCGCGGCAAGGGCTTCCCGGCGGCGGAGCTGGAGGAAAGGCTCCGCCGGGGCGTCGGGCTCACCGGCTCCAACATCATGATCTCGGCCTTCGGCACCATCGCCTCCTCGCCCTTCGGCACCCGCGGCGACCTCGTGATGATGCCCGACCGCACGACCGCCGTGCAGGTGCCTTTCGACGAGGGGGCGGCGGAGCATTTCTACCTCGCCGATATCCAGGAACTCGACGGCAGCACCTGGCCCTTTTGCCCGCGCGATTTCCTGCGCCGGGCGCTGGCCGCGCTGAAAGCCGAGACGGGGCTGCACATCAAGGCCGCCTTCGAGCAGGAATTCACCCATTGCGGCATGGAGGAACGCCTCGGCGACGCCTATTCCCTGGCCGCCTATCGCCGCCAGGGCATTTTCGGCGAAAGCCTGATGGCGGCGCTGCGGGCGGCCGGGCTGGTGCCGGACAGTTTCCTGCCCGAATACGGCCCGCGCCAGTTCGAGGTGACGATCAAGCCGAGCTTCGGCCTCAGAGCGGCGGATGAGGCGGTGATCTGCCGGGAGATGATCCGCGCGGTTGCCGAACGGCTGGGCTTCCGCGCGAGCCTCGCACCCATCATGGCGCCGGATGGCATCGGCAACGGCACCCATATCCATTTCAGCCTGTGGGACGAGGCGGGCATGCCGCTCACCCAAGGCGCGCCGCATCACCCGTACGGCGTGGCGCCACGGATCGCCCCTTTCCTCGCCGGTATCCTGCACCACCTGCCGGCCTTGACGGCGATCACCGCGCCCTCGGTCGCTTCCTATTACCGCTTGCAGCCCGATCGCTGGGCGCCGGTCTGGGCCTTTCTCGGCCGCAACGATCGGGGCGCGGCGCTGCGCGTGGCGCCGGTCTTCGCAACCGCGGCGGAGAGTGCGGCGCAGCAGTTCAACCTCGAATACCGGGTGGCGGATGCCGCCGCCTGCCCCTACCTCGCTCTCGGCGCGCTCGTCTGGGCCGGGCTCGACGGCTACCGACAAGGCCGCGCCCTGCCGCCGGAGCCGGAGGATTTCTGGGCGATGGACGAGGCCGCGCGGGCCGAGGCGGAGATCGCGACGCTGCCGCGTTCCCTCGATGAGGCGCTCGACCGGCTCGAAGCCACCGAGGAGGTGGCGGGCTGGTTCGGCGCCCCGTTCCTCTCCGCCTATCTCCGTTTCAAGCGGGACGAGATCGCGGCGCTCGCCGGGCTCGAGCCGGCGGATATCTGCGACCGCTACCGTGCGGTCTATTGAGGATCATTCCCGATGAAGAATTTCGGCCTCAGCCGCGACGTGCCGGTGGTGCCGGGGGCGACGGCCCTCCTGCTCATCGACGTGCAGACCTACACGATGCGGGGCGGAGGCGCGTATGCCGGGCTTGATCCGGCAACGATCGAGGCGCGATACGGCTATTTCTTCCAGGAAATGGAGGGGCGGGCGGTGCCGAACATGCAGCGCCTGCAGGCGGCCTGCCGCGCGCGCGGCATCGAGGTGATGTTCACGGTGATCGAGAGCCTCACAGAGGACGGGCGGGAGATGAGCCTCGACTACAAGATCAGCAATCTCTTCTGCCCGCGCGGTTCGGCCGATGCGCGGGTGATCGAGGCGCTCGCCCCGGTGGGGGACGAGATCGTGCTGCCGAAAACCTCCTCCTCGGTCTTCATCTCCACCAATATCCACTATCTGCTCGGCAATCTCGGCATCCGCCATCTCATCATCGCCGGGGCGCTGACCGATCAATGCGTCGACTCCGCGGTGCGGGACGCTTGCGATCTCGGCTATCTGGTGACGGTGCCGGTCGATGCCTGCGCGACGGCGAGTGAGGTGCGCCACCTCTCATCGCTCGCCAATAATCGCGGCTATTGCCGGCAGATAACGACCGAGGCGCTGCTTGAGGAGATCAGCCGGCTGAAGGCCTGAGGCAGCGCCTGCGGCCTTTGCCGCAGAGCCTGCCTCAGCTTTCCCGCTGGGCATTGACCGCGTGCACCGAAGCGCGCGCCGCCATGCGGTTGCGATGATCGAGCAGTTTGGGGAAGCGCGCGGGATCGACGCCATCACCCTCCATCCATTCGGCGAAGACGAAAAGGTAGGGGTCGCAGATGGTGAACTGCTCCCCCATCGCCCAGGGGCCGCGGAAGAGCCGCGTCTCGATCATCTCGAAACCGGCGCCGACGGTCTGCGGCACCTTGCGGCGCATCTCGGCGATCGCCTCCGGCCCATCCGCCCAGCGGTTGCCGCGCAGCTTGTGGGCATGCGCGACATGCAGGGTGGCGGCGAGATAGAGGTTGAACGAGAGGATCTCGGCTCGCTCAAAGGGGTCTTCCGGCAGATGCACCGGCGAGCCTGGGCTGATTTCCGCAATATAGGCGAGAATCGCCGCCGTCTCCGTGAGGATGCCGCGATCGGTGCGGAGCGCCGGCACCCGGCCCTTGGGATTGATGGCGAGATATTCGGGCCGGGTCTGCTCCCCGGCCCTGAGGCTTACTCGGACCGCCTGATAGGCGATCCCCGCTTCCTCCAGCGCGATATGCGCGGCGCGCGCGCAGCTATCGGGATCGTGGAAGAGGGTGATCATGGCGGAAGCTCCGGTCTGAGATGCGCGGCAGCATCGCATCCGCGCGGGGCTCCCCGTCAAGCCGCTGAGCGGCGCTCGGGCGCGGCGCGGCCCTTCCCCGCCCGAGCGCCGCCGCCGCTTAGTTCCCGGCGGGCGTGCCGCTCGCTTTCCCCATGCCGGGCCCGGTGCCGGCCTGAGCACCGGCAGGCGCGGTGGTGCCCGCCCCGGTGGAGGTGGTGCCGGTACTCGTCTGGCTCGGCATCGCCATGGTGCCCTGGTTGGTGCCGCCCACCTCGGCGCCCGTGCTGCTGCCGGAGCCCGAGGGCGTGCCCGTCTTGGTGCCGGGGTCGATGATCCCGTTGCTCGATGTCGCCGAGGGGGTGGTGGCGGCGCTGCCGCCGCTCGTGCTCTGGGCCAGGGCGGCGACCGGCGCCAAGGCCAGTGCCGCGCCGAAGAGGGCGGTTGTTACTCTACGCATCAGGAAACTCCCGTCAGATCATGCGGCCGCGCGATGCGGCTGCTTGACGGCTGAAGTGGGAGGCCGACGCCCGGCCTGCACCGGGCCGCGCTCTCAACTTAGGTTGACGTGACGGGTGCTTGAGCGGGGGTTGCAGGGGCATCCCGCTCGTCAGGAGCCGGCCAGCATCTCCTCGCGCGCCCGCGTCGCCAGTTGATCGGCCCGCTCGTTCATCGGGTCGCCGGCATGGCCGCGCACCCAGCGCCATTCGACCTCATGCTGGGCGGCGGCCGCCAGGATGCGCTGCCAGAGATCGATATTGGCGACCGGATCGCCCGCGGCGTTGCGCCAGTTCTTCCGTACCCAGCCGGTCGTCCAACGGGTGATGCCGTTGCGCAGATATTCGCTATCCGTATGCAGCACGACGCGGCAGGGCCGGGTGAGGGCGGTCAGCGCCTCGGCGGCGGCGGTCAATTCCATGCGGTTGTTGGTCGTCTGCCGCTCGGCGCCCGAAAGCTCTTTCTCCGCGGTGCCGAAGCGCAGGATCGCACCCCAGCCGCCCGGGCCGGGATTGGGCTTGGCGCCGCCATCGGTCCAGATCTCGACCGTGAGGCGCGGCTTGTCCGCCTCATCCGGCATAGGCGGCAATCCCCCGGGCATGGCGGTGGAAGCGCAGCTTGCGCAGGTATTCGAGCGGGTCTTTGCGCGTCACCAGCGCATTCGCGGGGGTATAGAGCCAGTCGTGCAGCCGGGTGAGCAGGAAGCGCATCGCCGCCCCCTGCGCCAGGATGGGGAGTGCCACCTCCTCCGCCGCCGTCAGCGGCCGCACCGCCTGATAGGCCGCGATCATCGCCCGCCCCTTGGTCACGTTGAAAGCGCCGTCCGGCTCGAAACACCAGGCGTTGAGGCAGATCGCAAGATCATAGGCGAGGAAGTCGGTCGCCGCGAAGTAGAAGTCGATCAGGCCGGAAACCCGGTGCTTCAGGAAGAAGACGTTGTCCGGGAAGAGATCCGCATGGATCTGGCCGAGCGGCAGATCGCGCGGCCAGGCGGCGAGGATCTGGTCGAGGGAAGCGGATAATTCGGCGCCGAGGCCGGGGGAGACTTCGTCGGCGCGGCCGAGGCTGCGGGCGAGCAGCGGCGGCCAGCCGGCGGGGCCGAGCGCGTTTGGCCGCCGTGGGGCGTAGCTCGCGCCGGCGGCATGGAGTTCGGCCAGCGCTTCGCCGACCGGCCCGCAATGGGCAAGCTGCACCCGCCGCGGCCAGATGCCGGGCAGGAAGGTGGTGATGGCGGCGTGCCGCTCGGCCAGCATGCGCAGAGCCGCGCCATCCCGCGCCGCGACCGGCTGCGGGCAGGTCACGCCCTGGCGGGCGAGATGCTGCATGAGGCCGAGGAACCAGGGGAGGTCCGCCGCCTCCACCCGCTTCTCGTACAGCGTGAGGATGAAATCCCCGGCCGTGGTACGCAGCATGTAGTTGCTGTTCTCGACCCCTTCGGCGATGCCGCGGAAGGCCACCATCTCGCCGATATCATAGGCGGCGAGAAAGGCGTGCAGCGCCTCGTCGGAGACTTCGGTATAGACGGCCATCGGCACCCGCTCGGAAAATTCGCCCCGTTCCTAATGCAGATCCCGGCCGGAGGGAATCATCCGGCCGGGATCGGTATCAGGTGGCAGTGCGATCGGCGCAGAGGCCTCTCTCAGGCCGCGTGGCGCTGGCGCGGCCTACGGCCGGAGCCGGACCGCCGGCCCCGCCGCTTCGGCCGATCCTGCTGCGCCCGGTCCCCCGCCGCCGTCGCGCGGGGATGGGCATCGGCCGCGAGCGCCTGCGGCGCCGCGCCCGCTTCCCCCGCATCATTGGCCGGCAGCGCGGCAAGGGCTGCCGCCTGCGCCACCTGCATCTGCACCCCGGTCAGCTTCTGGATGTCGCGCAGGAAGGTCCGCTCCGCCGGATCGCAGAAGGCGAGCGCGATGCCCGAGGCGCCGGCCCGCGCGGTGCGGCCGATGCGATGGACGTAGCTTTCCGGCTCGTTCGGCAATTCGTAGTTCACCACATGCGTGATGCCGGTGACATGGATGCCGCGGGCGGCAAGATCGGTCGCCACCAACACGCGGGACTGGCCGCCCTTGAAGCGGTCGAGGATACGCTGGCGCTGGTTCTGGCTCTTATTGCCGTGCATCGCATCTGCCGGAATGCCGGCGGCTTCGAGATGCTCGGCCACCTTGTCCGCGCCCCGCTTGGTGCGGGTGAAGACGATCACCCGCTCCATCGCCCGATCCTGCTGAAGGAGGCCGACGAGCAGCCGCTTCTTGGCACCGGCATCGGTGAAGAAGACGTGCTGCTCGATCTTGTCGGGCGTTGCGGTTTCGGCCTTCACCTCGACCCGCACCGGCTCGCGCAGCAGCGAATTCGCGAGCTGGCCGATCTCCTTCGGCATCGTCGCCGAGAAGAGCATCGACTGCCGCTGCTCGGGCAGTTCCCGCAGGATGGTGCGGATATCCTTGATGAAGCCGAGGTCGAGCATCTGGTCGCCCTCGTCCAGCACGAAATGGCTCACCTGATCGAGCAGCAATTCGCGCGTGGTCATGAGGTCGAGCACGCGGCCCGGGGTGCCGATGACGATATCGGTGCCGCGCTGCATGCGCTGCACCTGCGGCGCCCGGCCGACGCCGCCGAGGATGACGACGGTGCGGATGCCGGTGCCGGCGGCGAAGTTGCGGATGCTCTCGTTGATCTGCAGGGCGAGTTCCCGGGTCGGCGCCAGGATGAGGGCACGGGTGCCGAAGGGCCGCACGCGGATGCGCTGGGCCATGAGGTGCTGGATCACGGGCAGGGCGAAGGCGCCGGTCTTGCCGGTGCCGGTCTGCGCGAGGCCGAGCAGATCCCGGCCTTTCAGGAGTTCGGGGATGGCCCGCGCCTGGATCGGGGTCGGGGCCGTGTACGCCAGCTCGGCGAGCGCCGTCTGGATCGCCGGAATAAGGCCGAGATCGGCGAAGCTCGCCGCGACAGTCTTGGGGGTATCGGTCACACAAGTCTCCACGCCGCCAGGCGGCCACGCAGGCGGCCGGGCGGTTCGTGTTCAAGCTCCCCGCGCGATGCGGAGTGGAACAGGTTTGGAAGAAATTGCTCGGAGAAGGATGGCACGGGGCCGTAGGGGCCAGAAGGATGCGCCATCGTTCGCGCATCCCGCGAGCGATCTGCGGGCTCTCTACCGCGGCGCAGCAAAACCGTCAATGGCGCTCAGGCCAGCCCTGTGCGCCACGCGGCCGAGAGGTCGCCCCGGTCGCGCTAGGCAAGGTGAGCTCAGCCTAGGCGAGGCCGATCAGCATGAGGACGAGGCCGAGGGTGCTGAGGAGCCAGATGATCGAGCGGACCCAGGGGATACCGGCGACGTAGAGCGGCCAGTAGATGATCCGCCCCCAGACATAAAGTTCCGCCCCGGTGGTGACGGTTCCGCCATGGCGGCCGAGCAGCTGGGCGGCGAGCGCGAGGGCGACGAAGTAGGGGTAGGTCTCGCGGAAATTGGCATAGGCGCGGACGACGCGGCCGCCCACCCCGCTCAGCGGCGGCTCGGCATCCCGCGGGCTGGCGCTGGCTCCGAAACCGCGTTCGAGGCTGAAAGCTGCACCCGTCGCCAGGCATTGCAGCAGCCCGATGAGGACTGACCAAAGCAGCAGGCTCATCACTGTCGTCATGCGTTCGCCTTCGGGATGAGCTAAAGCTTTCGGAGAAGCCGCGAGCACTATGATGGAGGCTGCCTTGGGGGTGATCAAGTCTGTCGTAACAAGGAAGCGGCGCCTGCGGCGCGGTGCGGTGGCGGCGCTGGCGCTCCTCGCCGGCTTTCTGCCGATCCTCCTGCTGGGCGCGGCGAGCAACCCCAACGCGCTGTGGAACATCCTGCACGATCAATGCGTGCCGGATCAGAAGGCCTTCGGCCATCCGGCACCTTGCACCAAGGTTGATCTGCGCGCCGGCTATGTGGTGCTGAAGGATCTCGTCGGCGCGACGCAGTATCTGCTGCTGCCGATCGCGCGCATCACCGGCATCGAGAGCCCGGCTCTGCTCCGGCCCGGCACGCCGAATTATTTCGCCGATGCCTGGGAAGAACGGCGGCTGGTCGATCAGCGGCTCGGCAAGACGCTGCCGCGGCAGGATCTCAGCCTCGCGGTCAATTCCGTGTACGGGCGGTCACAGGATCAGCTGCATATCCATATTGATTGCATCGCGCCGGCGGTCTCCCGCGCGCTCGGCGCCCATCTCGGCGCGGTCGGGCCCTATTGGGCGCCTTTCCCGGTGCAGCTCGCAGGCCATGGCTACGAGGCGATGCGGATCGACGGGGCGAGCCTCGGCGCGGCCAACCCCTTCCACCTGCTGGCAAGCGGCCTGCCCCCGGCGCGCCATGCCATGGGCGACTATACCCTGGTGCTGGTGGGCGCGACCTTCCCGGATGGCGAGCCCGGCTTCGTGTTGCTGGCGGACCGGGCGCGCCTCGCATTCGGCAACCACGCGAGCGGAGAGGATCTGCAGGACCATGCCTGCGCCATCGCCCGGTAAGGGCCGATCTGGCAGGGTGATGCTGGACGTAGCCTCGGGCGCGGGATAAGCCGCGCCGAGCCAGTGCCGCGAGGAGAGATGCCGGCCTTGCATGCCCCAGAGCCTGGAAGGACCGGCGCCCGCGCCGCGCCCGCCCGCCCGCCCGCCCTGCCTGTGCGCGGCCGCGGCATCGATGGCGCGTGGTATTGCGGCATCTACGCCGATATCGGCGCCGCCGGGGCCGATCCGGTGGCGCATTATCTGGAGCATGGCTGGCGCGAGGGGCGGCGGCCCAACCCGGGATTCGACCCCGCCTTCTATCGCGGGCAGTTCCCCGAGCCGCCCGCGGGCGACCCGCTTGCGCATTACCTCGCCGTCGGTGAAAGCGCGGGGCTGCGGCCGATCGCCTGGTTCGACCCGGACTGGTATCGCGCGGCCCATGCGATCCCGGCCGAAGAGAATTGCCTGCTGCATTACCTCGCGCATCGGGCAGGCGGCACGGTCAGCCCCAATCGCCGCTTCGATGCCGCCTTCTACCGGGCGCGCTATCCGGATGTGGTCGAAGCCGGGCTGGACCCCTTTGCCCATTTTCTCGAGCGTGGCCGGGACGAAGGGCGGCTGCCCCGGCCCGAGGCCGCGATCTTGCGGGATTCCGGGCTGGTGGATGCCAACTACTACTTCATCAATGCGCCTGAGGTGCATAAAGCGGGGATCGACCCTGCGGAGCATTACGCGGCCACCGGCTGGCGCGAATACCGCCGCCCGAACCCTTATTTCGACGGGGTCTGGTATGCCGAGCGCTACGGCTTGCCCAGCGGGATCAGCCCGCTCTGCCACTATATCCTGGTGGGCGAGGCGCGGGGCCAGCGCCCGGGCCTCTATTTCGATCCGGGCTGGTACCGCCGCGCCTATGGCCTCGCCCCAGAAGAGAACGCGCTGGCCCACTACCTCGCCAACCGCGCGACCCGCCGGTTCAGCCCGCTGCCGCTCTTCGATATCGACTTCTATGCCGCGACCCATGCGGACGAGCTTGGCCGCGCGCGGGATCTCTTTGCCCATTACCTCGCGATCGGCGCGGTGCGGGATTTCAATCCGAACCCCTGGTTCGATGCCGCCGCCTATCGCGCGCGCTACATGAACGGCACGCCGCCGCCGCCCGCCGCCACGGCCGAAGTGGCGCGCAATCCGCTGCTGCATTTTCTGTGCAGCTTCGTTCTGGCGGCCGATCGCTGAAGCCGCCTTTCCGCCCTGCCGCCCTGATGGTAGGAGCCGCGGCATGATGAGCCAGTCCGATCCGACCACCCGCGACGATCGCAACCTGCCCGAGGCGGGGCCGGGCATCGTGATGGCCCTGCCCAAGGGCCGCATCCTCAGCGAATGCGTGCCGCTCTTCGAGCTGATGGACATCACCCTGCCGCAGGACCTGATCGAGGAAAGCGGGCGCCGCCTGCGCTTCCCGACCAGCGATGCGGGACTCGACATCGTGCGCGTACGGGCCTTCGACGTCGCCACCTTCGTGGCCTTCGGCGCGGCCGATATCGGCGTCTGCGGCGCCGATGTGCTGATGGAATTCGACTACCCCGAGATCTACGCCCCGCTCGACCTCGGGATCGGCCGCTGCCGGGTTTCCGTCGCTGAGCCTGGGGAGACGGCGGGGGCGGACGATGCCGCTCGCTGGTCCAGCGTGCGGGTCGCGAGCAAATACCCGAATATCGCGCGGCGCCACTTCGCCGCCCGCGGCATCCAGGCGGAAGTGGTCAATCTCAGCGGCGCCATGGAACTGGCACCCCGGCTCGGCCTCTCGCGCCTGATCGTCGATCTCGTGCAGACCGGCTCGACGCTCAAAGCCAACGGGCTGGTGGAGACCGAGGTGATCGCCGAGGTGTCGAGCCGCCTCATCGTCAACCGCGCGGCGCTCAAGACCAAGCCGGCGGTGATCGGCGCCTGGATCGCGCGGTTCCGCGATGCGGTGGAACGGGAGGGAGTGTGATGCAGCGCCTCGACAGCCGGGAGGCCGATTTCGCGGCCCGTTTCGCAGCCCTCCTCTCCCAGGCGCGGGAGACGACGGAGAATGTGGCGGCCGCCGTCTCCGCCATCATCGCCGCGGTGCGGGCAGAAGGTGATGCCGCGCTCTGCCGCTACACCAACAGCTTCGACCGGGTCAGCCTGACGCCCGAGAGCCTGCGCATTCCCGAAGCCGAGATCGCCGCCGCGCGGGGCACGATCGAGCCTGAGCTACTTGCCGCTCTCGATCTCGCGGCCGCGCGGATCGAGGCTTTCCATCGCGCCCAGATGCCGGGCGATCTCAGCATGCGGGACGCCGCGGGCTATGAGCTCGGCCTGCGCTGGACGCCGCTCGACGCCGTCGGCCTCTACGTACCGGGCGGCAAGGCGGCCTATCCCTCCTCGGTGCTGATGAATGCCATTCCCGCGCGCGTCGCCGGGGTAGAGCGGCTGGTGATGACGGTGCCGGCACCCGATGGCCGGCTCAACCCGCTGGTGCTGGCGGCCGCTGAGCGGGCGGGGGTGACGGAACTCTACCGCGTCGGCGGCGCCCAGGCGGTGGCGGCGCTGGCCTACGGCACGGAACGCATCGGCGCTGTCGATCGGATCGTCGGCCCCGGCAATGCCTATGTCGCCGAAGCGAAGCGCCAGGTCTTCGGCCGTGTCGGGATCGACGGCATCGCCGGCCCGTCGGAGGTCGTCATCCTGGCCGACGGCGCCAATGATCCGGCGCATGTCGCGATGGATCTGCTGGCCCAGGCGGAACACGACCAATCCGCCCAGAGCATCCTCATCACCGATGATGGCGGCTTCGCCGACCGGGTCGCCGCGGCCGTGGCGGCCGCGCTGCCCGGTCTGCCGCGCGCCGCGATCGCCGGGGCAAGCTGGGCGGCGCATGGCGCGATCATCCTGGTGCGCGATTGGGCGGAGGCGGCGCGGATCACCAATCAGCTCGCCCCCGAACACTTAGAAGTGATGGTGGCGGAACCGGAGGCGCTTTTCGCCCAGATCCGCCATGCCGGCGCGGTCTTCCTCGGCCGCCACCTGCCCGAAGCGGTGGGGGATTACATCGCCGGGCCGAACCACGTGCTGCCGACCGGACGCACTGCGCGCTTCGCCTCCGGCCTCTCGGTCTTCGATTTCCTCAAGCGGACGACTTGGGTGAAGGGCGATGCCGCGGCGCTCGCCGCCGTGGGGCCGGCCGCCATCCGCCTCGCGGAGGCCGAGGGTCTCCATGCACATGCAGCATCAATCATGATACGTTTGTGATGATCAGGCAACGAAATCGCCACCGCTAACTGAAAATTCGCTCCCGCTTAGATCGCGGGAAGGCTTTGCCAGCTATGGTCCTACCGTCGATCGGACGGAGGGGTCATGTCGGAGACCATATCGAATTCCATCACGCAGGGCACGACGCTGACGAGCAACCCGGTGCTGATCACCAGCACGGGCTCCGTCATCGTCTCCAATGCGGATGCGATCACCGCCCCGGGGACGACTGCGCCATCGGGCTGGACCATCACCAACCAGGGCACCGTGGTGGCGTCCGGCGCCACCCATAACGGCATCAACCTTTCGGGCGGCGGCTCGATCACCAATAGCGGAACGATTTCGGGCTATCTCAACGGCATCAACGTGGCAGGCGGGATCGCGACCGTCACGAATACCGGAACCATCGATTCAAGCCCGACCAAGATCGTCGCCAATACGCCGAACTACAAATACGACGGTATCTTCCTCGCCAATGGCGGGCTGGTGACCAATACCAGCGGCACGATCTATGGCGGCATCTCGGGGGTGGATATCTCGGGCGGGTCCGGCACCGTCAACAACACCGGTCTGATTGATACGACAACCCTGCAGGGCAACGGCGTCGGGCTCGAGAAGGGCGGCACCGTCATCAATGCCGGCAGCAACGGGATTTACGGCGATTTCTCAGGCGTATCGATCTATGGCGGGCCTGGCGTGATCACCAACAGCGCCATGATCAGCGCGGTGGGGCTGAGCGGTGATGGCGCCTATCTCGGCGGCGGCGGCAGCGTGACCAATCTCGTCCACGGCTCGATCACCGGCACCTATGAGGGCGTCGTCGGCGGTAGTTCGGCGGCGCTCACCGTCACTAATTCCGGCTATATCTATGGCTATGACGTGGGTGCCGATCTGCAGGGCGGCGGCATGATCACCAATCTCGCCGGCGGCAAGATCGAGGCCAAGACCACCGCCATCAAATTGCTCGCGGCCGGCACGGTGGTGACAGATGGGGCCATCATCGCCCAGGCTGGCACCGGCACCGCGATCGGCTTCGCCTCCGGCCAGACGAACCTGCTGCTCGTGGAAAGCGGCGCCACCTTCGCAGGTTTGGTGACCGGGGGCGGCGCCGGCAGCACGCTCGAACTCGGCGCCGTGGCAAGCGGCAGCACCGCGAGCCTCAGCGGCATCGGCAGCCAGATCACCGGCTTCAACACCATCACCTTCGATAGCGGCGATAGCTGGTCGCTCTCCGGCAGTTTTACCAGCTTCAACGGCGATACCGTGCAAGGCCTCGCCGCCGGCGATACGATCGTGATGACGGGCGTCACCACCGTGACTGCGAGCGTTTCGGGTGGTGTGCTCTCGCTCACCAGCGGAACGACCACCGATACGCTCACCCTGGGCGCGGCCGCCACGACCGTGCAGGTTCAAACCGTGAGCGGCGGCATCGCGCTGACGCTGCCCTGCTTCGCCGCTGGCACGCGGATCACGACGCCGGAGGGGCCCAAGCCGGTGGAAGACCTCGCCGAGGGTGACCGCGTCGTCACGCTCCGCGGCGATACCCTGCCGATCATCTGGAAGGGCCAGCGGCAGGTGGATTGCGCCAGCCACCCACGCCCCGAGGAGGTACAGCCGTTCGTGATCGAGGCCGGTGCTTTCGGGCCCGCCGTGCCGGTGCGGGATCTGCTGCTCTCGCCCGACCACGCGGTGCTGGTGCAGGGCGTGCTCATCCCCGTCAAATACCTCGCCAATGGGCGGACGGTGCGGCAATTGCCGATCGACGATGTGACCTATCATCACATCGAACTGCCCCGCCATGCCGCGATCCTCGCGGAGGGGCTGCCGGCGGAAAGCTATCTCGATACCGGTGACCGGGCGCAGCTCGGTCTGGCACGGGATTACGCCCGGGCAACGACCGATCGGGACATCCAGATGCTGCGCGATGCGCTGGCCTGCGCGCCGCTCCGCATCACCGGGCCTGAGGTGGAGATGGTGCGGCGCCACCTCGCGCGCCGGGCGGAACACACGGCACGGCTTGCGCCGATCGCCGAGCGAGCCGCCTGAGGAGGCGACGCGCCGGGAGAGAGGATTGCCCTCGGCGCGGCTTTGGCGGAACCTCACCTCCGGCATCAGCAGCGGGAGGGGCGGGCATGGCAACCGAAGCGGGCCAGGGCCCTGGCGTAGAGGCATCGCGCCAGGGGCGCATCGGGCAGCTCAGACTCACCCGCGCGCGGGCGCTCAATGCGCTGGACCTGCCGATGATCCGGCTGCTGCGGCAACAGCTGGAAGCCTGGGCCGAGGATGCGGCGATCGCGGCGGTGGTGGTGACGAGCGAGGGCCGCGCCTTCTGCGCCGGCGGCGACGTGCGCTGGGTGCGGGCACGCATCCTGGAGGGGGACTATGCCGCGGCGGAGCAATTCTTCGCCGAGGAATATGCCCTGAACGGGCTCATCGCGCGCTTTCCGAAACCCTATATCAGCCTCATCGGCGGCATCTGCATGGGCGGCGGGCTCGGCATTTCTGTGCATGGCACGCATCGGGTGGTGACGGAGCAGGCAGCACTCGCCATGCCGGAGACGGCGATCGGGCTGACCCCGGATATCGGCGCGAGCTTCTTCCTGCCCCGCCTTGCCGGTTTCCTCGGCACCTATCTCGGCCTCACCGGTGCGATCCTCGATGGGCCGGACGCCGTCCATGCCGGGCTTGCCACCGCCTATGTGCCGTCAGAGCGGCTCGGCGATCTTTCGGCCGCGCTCGAAGGTGAAGGGCCGGCGGCGATCCCGCGCTTTTGCGCGCCGCTGCCGCCTTTCTCCCTCGCGGAGCACGGGCACCTTATCGCCGCCTGTTTTAGCGCCGATAGCCTGGCCGAGATCGAGGCGCGGCTGGCCGCGGCCGGCAGCCCCTTCGCGCAGCAGGCGCTTGCAGCCCTTGGCCGTATGTCGCCCTCGGCGCTCTGCTGGACGCTCGCCTCCCTGCGGGCGGGCGCGACGCGCGATCTCGACGCCTGCCTCGCCGCGGAGCTCCGCCTGGTCCGCCGCATCATCCGGCTCGAAGACTTCGCGGAAGGGGTGCGTGCGATGCTGGTCGATAAGGACCGCAAGCCACGCTGGAACCCCGCCCGGCTCGATGATGTCGATCCGCGACGGATCGCCGGTCTTCTTCAGCCGGGTTAGTCCTATCGCGGGCCTGCTGGCCCGGATCGTCACCGCGCCCGCAGCCGCGCTATGCCGGCGGGGAGGGCCGCTCCCGCCGGGTCGCGTCATCCAGGCTGAGGACGGTATGGGCATTGCTGAGGCTGGTCGCCAGCGTATTGATAACGCCGGTGCGAAGCGCCCCGAGAATGCCGGCGGCCTTCGTGCTTTCGCTGGCGATTGCGATGACGTTGGGGATGCGCCGGAGCTCGGAGGTCGTCAGGCCCATGATGCGCCCCTGCAGATCCCGGCTCGACGGTAGGCCCTGAATATCGAAGAAATCATAGCCCATCATATCGCCGATGGTGCCGGAGAGGCGCGCCTGCGTGACTTCCTGCGGGGTGAACCATCCCATCCGGACCATATTGCTGTCCTCGCTGAGATCGCCGACCCCGATGAGCGCGAGATCCGCCCGCCGGGCCCGATCGAGCGTCTGGCGCACGGTATCGTTCTGCATCAGCGCCGCGCGGGCGGCCGCATCTTCCACCAGCGCCGGGGCGTAGAGCGTTTCGCTCTCCCCGCCGAAGCGCGCGGCGAGGCGGCGGCCGATATGGTCTGGGTTCATGATCTCGCCGGCGCGCAAACTGCCGCCGATCGCCGAAACGAAGGCGATGGCGCGCGCGGCGGAGGTGGAAACGATGGCATCGGCGACAGCGGCAACGTTGCGGCCCATGCCGACGGCGACGATCATGCCATCGCGCAGCAGCCGGTTGAGATGGGCGGCGACGAGGCTGGCCAGTGCCTGGCGCTGCGTTTCCTGGTTGCGATGATCGACCGCGACGATCAGCCGATCGAGGCCGAAGCGGCGGATGAATTCCTTCTCGATCTCACCCGCGACCCCGGGATGTGGGCGGACGCGGATTTCGACGATGCCCTCCTCCCGCGCCCGCTTGAGCAGGCGGCCGATCTTGGCGCGGGACATGCCGAACCGCTGAGAAAGCTCTTCTTGCGTGACCTCGTCGGCGTAATAGAGCGCCGCGATCTCGGTCATCACATCCGTCTCGGCATCCTTCTCGTCAAGACGTTGCGACATGGGGCGGGGCTGCCTCTGCGAAGCTGGTGGGGAAGGGCGGTTCGGGGGCGAGCTTCGCCGATATCCCCACCGACCGGAAGACCCCGCCCGCTGCGGGGCCCGGCAGCGGCATCGCTCAGGGGATGAGGATGGTCTTGATCGAATTCTCGCCCTTCTTCATCAGCTCGAAGCCCTTCATGAAGTCCTTCAGCGGCAGCTTGTGGGTGACGACGCCGTCCGTCGGCAGGCGGCCATCGGCGATCGCCGCAATGGTGAAGGGATAGCAATAGGGTCCGAGGTGGGCTCCGTAGATATCGAGGTGCTTGCGGTCCCCGATGATGCTCCAATCCGCCGTCACTTCTTCCCCGAAGACGCTGAATTCGACGAAGCGGCCGAGCTTGCGGATCATGTTGAGGCCCTGGCGCACGCTCGCCGGGTGGCCGGTCGCCTCGATATAGACATCGCAACCATAGCCTTCGGTCATCTTCTTGACCTCGGCGACAACATCGGTCTCCAGCGGGTTCATCACGATATCGGCGCCGAACTTCTTCGCGAGCGCCAGGCGATCGGCCTTGGTGTCGAGCACGATGAGCTTGGAGGGGTTCTTGAGCCGCGCCGCGCCGACCATGCCCAAACCCAGCGTGCCCGCGCCCGCGAGCACCACGATATCGTCCAACTCGATCTTGGCACGGTTGACGGCATGGACGGAGCAGGCGAAGGGCTCGATCAACGCGGCCTCTTCGAGGGTGAGGCTCTCCGGCACGTGATACGTGCGGCTTGTCTTGGGGAAGCGCATGTAGCGCGCCATGGCGCCGTTGACGTTGTTCTGGAAACCGTAAAGGTCGTGCACCTCGCACATCCAGTATTCGCCGCGCTTGCAGTAGCGGCACTTGTCGCACGGCACGATCTGCTCGGAGATGAGGCGATCGCCGACCTTGAAGCGGCCTTCGGCGGCGATGTTCGCACCGACCTCGACCGCCCGGCCGATGAATTCATGGCCCGGAATCATCGGCTGCTTGACGTATTTCGGCTGCCCCTTGTCATCGCCCCAGAAGGAGGGCGCACCCTGAAAACACTTGATATCGCCGGCACAGATGCCGACGGCTTCGACCTCGATGATGATATCGTCGGGCCCGGCGCGAGGTACCTCAACCTGTTCGAAGCGGTAATCACCCGGCGCATAAGCGACGACGGCATCCATCCGGTCGGGGAGCTGATTGGGGAGCGCGGAACTGCTCATGATGCGTTTCCTTGGATCTTCTGGGCAGGTTCGAGGTCAGGCGCCGAGGACCGTGAGGCCGATCGACTGCGCTGGGCGGCCAAGCAGCCGGTCCAGCTCGGCATCGAGGCGCGTCACCGTGATCGAAGCGCCCATCATCTCCAGCGAGGTGAAATAGTTGCCGACGAAGCGATGCCGCGTGCGGATACCCCGGGCGGCGAGGATCTCATCCACATGATTGTAGAGCAGATAAAGCTCCATCACCGGGGTCGCGCCGAGGCCGGAAACCAGGACCGCGACATCCTCGCCCGCAGCGAAGCCCTTGTCTTCCAGGATGCGCTCCATCATCAGCGCCGCCATGTCACGTGCCGGCTTGATGGGCATGACGGCGACCCCGGGCTCCCCGTGATGGCCGATGCCCACTTCCATCATGCTAGGCGCGATGGTGAAATTGGGCTTGCCGGCAGCCGGGATGGTGCAGGCGGAGAGGCCGATGCCGAGGCTGCCGGTATTGTCGATCGCCTTCTGCGCGGCGGCGATCACCGCGTCGAGGCTGCCGCCTTCATCGGCAAGCGCACCCGCCACCTTCCACATCATGATTTCGCCAGCGACGCCACGGCGCTTGGCAGCATCTTCCTTCGGGGCCGAGGCGACATCATCGTTCGCGACGACGGTACGCACCTCGATCCCGTCCTTTGCGGCGAGCTTGACCGCCATCTTCACGTTCATATTGTCGCCGGCGTAATTGCCATAGAGACAGGCGACCCCGGCGCCGGCATCCGCTGCTTTGAAAGCCTCGTGAAAGCTCTTGGCGGTGGGGGAGGCGAAAATCTCGCCACAAGCGACGGCGTCGCACATGCCTGGACCGACAAAGCCGAGAAAGGCAGGCTCATGCCCCGAGCCGCCACCCGTGACGATGCCGACGCGGCCCGCCCCCCGGTGCCGCGCGGCACGCAGCACGCGAGGATTGGCCGTGGGGGCGAGAAGATTGGGGAAGGCCTTAAGCACGCCGGCGATGGCTTCGTCCGCGACCTGCTCCGGATCATTGATGATGCGGTTCATGCGCGGCGCATCCCGGCACAAAGCGGCTGGGCCATGACCATCCTCCCTTAATCCCTCAGACTTCTTGGCCGAAACTCTCCCCGCGAACTGCGCAAATGTCAACCATGTCCATCAAACGCGCGGATTATTCCGAGGGAAGGAATAGCCAGACGGCGCCAATAACACGGAAATTTCCCCATCCTTGGCCGAATGACGAGCCGGAAGGGTCTTATCTGGCTAAATGGCGGTGAGCGATTGAGCGGTGAATGAGAAATTCTGCACCGCAGCAGACGAGGGTGAGTGGGCGCTGAGACTGGCGCCTCACCCAGCGGCATGCGTGAAGGCCATGATGTAATTGACCGAGAGATTGCGGCTTTCGTGCCACCGCCGGCGCAGCGGATCGTAGCTGAGGCCGCTACTCGCCAGGGTGCGGAAGCCGGCCGCGGCAGCAAGCGCGGCCAGTTCCCGCGGCGGCAGGAATTGCCGCCAGTCATGGGTGCCGCGCGGCAGCAGCCGGGCGATGTATTCCGCGCCGATCTTGGCAGTGAGCAGGGAGCGCAGCGTGCGGTTGAGGGTGGAGAGGATGAGGAGGCCGCCGGGTGCGACGACTTTGGCCAGTTCCTGCAGGAAGGCCGCCGGTTCCGGTATGTGCTCGATCACTTCGAGCGCGGTGACCACCGGGAAGCGCGCTCCTTCGCCCGCGAGGGTCTCGAGCCGCCCGAGGCGATAGCGCAGGGGCAGGTCGCGCCCGGCGGCATGGCGCTCGGCCGCGGCGATGGCGGCGGGGGCGGCATCGAGGCCGAGCACCGGAAACCCCCGCCGGGCCAGCGCTTCGGAGAGCAGGCCGGCACCGCAGCCGAGATCAAGGATCTCGCCGCCGGCGGGCAGCTGGCCGCCCTGCCAATGGCGGGCGATCCGCTCGGCGATCCAGCCCGAGCGCAACGGGTTCATCTGATGCAGCGGCGCCATCGGCCCATCGGGGCGCCACCATTCCGCCGCGAGGGCGTCGAAACGGGCGATCTCGTCCGAGGAAAGCGTGGCATCCTGTTGCATTATTGCCCCTGAGCTGTGGCACCGCTATGAGATCCGCCATGGTTGGCAGGCCCGGTCGCGGCGCTTGCGCCTAATGTAAGGCCGCGGGCCGCGCCTGCCTAATCCGCGGCGCAGCCCCTGGCCCCCGTCATCATGCGAGCCCGCGTGGCGGATCGCTTCGGAAAGGTATCATGGCCCGCATCGTCATGAAGTTCGGCGGCACCTCGGTCGCCGATCTCGACCGTATTCGTAATGTCGCCGCGCGCGTCAAGCGCGAGGTGGAGGCGGGCAACGAGGTGGCCGTCGTCGTCTCCGCCATGTCGGGCACCACCAACCAGCTGGTGGCCTGGTGCCAGAGCCTCTCGCCATTGCATGACGCGCGGGAATATGACGCCGTCGTCTCCACCGGCGAGCAGATCACCGCGGGGCTGCTGGCGATCGCCTTGCAGACCATCGGCATCGAGGCGCGATCCTGGGCCGGCTGGCAGATCCCCTTCCGCACCGATGGCGCGCATGGCAAGGCGCGGATCGAGACGATCGAAGGTGCGGAGCTTATCCGCCGCATGGGGCTCGGGCAGGTGGCGGTCGTTACCGGCTTCCAGGGCCTCGGCCCCGATAACCGCATCACGACGCTCGGCCGCGGCGGCTCGGATACCTCGGCGGTGGCGCTGGCAGCCGCTCTCGGCGCCGACCGTTGCGACATCTATACGGATGTCGATGGCGTCTATACCACGGACCCCAGAATCGTGCCGCGCGCCCGCAAGCTTGAGCGGATTTCCTTCGAGGAGATGTTGGAACTCGCTTCCGTGGGTGCGAAGGTGTTGCAGACGCGCAGCGTGGAACTGGCGATGAAGGCGCGGGTGCGGGTTCAGGTTCTGTCGAGCTTCCAAGATCTGCCGGGAACGCTCGTCGTCGATGAGGATGAGATCGTGGAAAAGGAAATCGTGTCCGGTATCGCCTATTCGCGAGACGAGGCGAAGCTGACCGTGCGGGGCGTGCCGGACCGGCCTGGCGTCGCCGCCACCGTCTTCGGCAAGCTCGCGGCGGAAAACGTTAATGTCGATATGATCGTCCAGAATGTCTCCGAAGAGGGCATGACCGACATGACCTTCACCGTGGGGCAGACCGATCTCCCTCGCGCCCAGGCAGCGCTCACCGCCGCCCAGCCCATGATCGGCTACGAGGCATTGCTCGCCGATACCAACGTCGCCAAGATCAGCGTCGTCGGCGTCGGCATGCGCAGCCATGCCGGCATTGCCAGCACCATGTTCAAGGCGCTGGCCGAGAAGGGCATCAATATCCAGGTGATTTCGACAAGCGAGATCAAGGTCAGCATCCTGATCGCCGCGGAATATACCGAGCTTGCCGTGCGCTCATTGCACACGGCCTACGGCCTCGATTCGGTCTGAGCAGGGATGATGGACGCGATGGACAAGCCCGCCCCCGCGGAGCGACCGGCGATGGCCGCACTCGATGCGCTGTGGCAGCGCGGCCAGGCCTTCCTTGGCACGCGCTATGCCATCATGGGCGGGGCAATGAGCTGGGTGAGCGAACGGCACCTCGTTTCCGCCATCTCCAATGCCGGCGGTTTCGGCGTCATCGCCTGCGGCTCGATGCCGCCGGCGCTGCTGGAGAAGGAGATCGCAGCGACCCAGGCGCTGACGGACAAGCCCTTCGGCGTCAATCTGATCACCATGCACCCGGACCTCGATGCGCTGATCGAGATCTGCCTGCGGGCGCGCGTCGGGCATATCGTGCTGGCCGGAGGCGTGCCCTCGGGTGCTGCGGTGCGCGCGGTGAAGGATGGCGGCGCCAAGCTCATCTGCTTCGCGCCAGCCCTGGTGCTCGCCAAGCGCCTCGTTCGCCTCGGCGTCGACGCCCTGGTGATCGAGGGCTCCGAGGCCGGTGGCCATATCGGCCCGGTTTCGCTGATGGTGCTCGCGCAGGAAATTCTGCCGGTGATCCGCGAAGTGCCGGTCTTCGTGGCGGGCGGACTCTGCCGGGGCGATGCCATCCTCGGCCTGCTGGAAATGGGCGCGGCGGGGGCGCAGCTCGGCACCCTTTTCGCCGCGACGCGGGAGAGCATCGCGCACCCGAACTTTAAACAGGCCTTCTTCCGCGCCCAGGCGCGCGACGCCGTGCCGTCGGTACAGCTCGACGACCGATTTCCAGTCATTCCCGTGCGCGGCTTGGTCAATGCTGGCACCCGCCGCTTCCTCCGCCATCAGGCCGAGACCGTCGAGCGCTTCCAGCGCGGCGAGACGACGCGTGAGGAAGCCCAGCTGTCGATCGAGCATTTCTGGGCCGGGGCGCTGCGCCGCGCGGTGATCGACGGCGATGTCGAGGAAGGCTCGGTGATGGCCGGGCAATCCGTGGGCCTGGTGCGAGAGGAGAAGCCGGTGGCGGAGGTGATCGCCCAACTCGTCGCCGAGGCGACCGCCATGCTGGCCAGCCGTGGGCACGCCGCAATCCCCGCCTGACGCCCAAGGGTGGACGCCGCGCCGGCTCTTCGCGAGCCTGCGCGAGCAGTTGGCGCGCGGCACCACGCCGCTGCCGAAGCTGATCGAACTCGTCGCCGCCGAAATGGCGAGCGCGGTTTGCGCGCTTTATGTCATGCGGCCGGGCGAGGTGCTCGAACTCGTCGCCACTTGCGGGCTTTCAGCCGATGCGGTCGGGCAGACCCGGCTGCGCCTCGGGGAAGGGATC
This sequence comes from Acidisoma sp. C75, assembly GCF_054665095.1. NCBI lineage: Bacteria > Pseudomonadati > Pseudomonadota > Alphaproteobacteria > Acetobacterales > Acidocellaceae > Acidisoma > Acidisoma sp. C75. The sequence continues at coordinate 119,301 of NZ_BAAFHD010000002.1, read as the reverse complement.
GTCGGTCTGGTCGCGGCGATGGGCAGCCCGCTCAACCTTGCCGACGCCCAGGCGCATCCGGGCTTCGCCCGCCGACCGGAGACTGGGGAGGGCGAATTTGCCGCCCTGCTCGCCATCCCGATCCGCCGCTCGGGCCATATGATCGGCGTGCTCACCCTGCAGGACCGCGCGCCGCGCCGCTTCAGCGAGCTGGAGCAGGAAGTTCTGGAATCAGTCGGCATGCTGCTTGGAGAGATGCTGGCGAGCGCAGGCGCGGTCGAGGTCCGCGAAGAGGGGTTTGGTGCCGCGCTGCCCCGCCGGTTCGACGGGCTGGCGCTGGCCGATGGCATCGTGCTCGGGCGCGTGGTGCGAGCCGAACAGCCGCTGACGCGCCAGCCGGTCCTGGCCTCGGACCCCGAGCACGAAATGCGCCGGCTCATGGCGGCGAGCGAGCATGTCCAGCGTGGTCTCGACGAGTTGGTCGGCAAAACGATTGGCCCCACCACGGATGAGCAGACCAGCGATATTCTCGCCGCCTACCGCCTGATCGCCGCGGATGCCGGCTGGATGAAGCGGGCGAGCGCGATGATCGAGGGCGGGTTTTCTGCCGAGGCGGCAGTGCTGCGAGTGCTCGGCGATTTGCGGGAACGCATGCGCCGTATCGCCGATCCCTATCTGCGGGAGCGGCTGGTCGATATCGAGGATCTTGGCAACCGGCTCTTGGCCCAACTGGCCCGGCTGCATGCAGCGGCGGCTTCCGCCCTGGTACCTTGCCGGGATGGCGAGATGGCGGGAGGCGCCGCGGATGGCAAGTCGCTCGGCAGCGCGCCAGGAGATGTGCCGGGCGCTGAGACGGACGAGGCGCGCGGCGCCATCCTCGTCGCCCGGCGGCTGGGGCCGGCGGAACTGCTCGATTGGCATCATCGCGGCATCGCCGGCCTGGTGATCGAGGAGGGCAGCACCGCAGGCCATGCGGCGATCCTCGCCCGTTCGCTCGGCCTGCCGGCGCTTTCCGATGCGCGCGGCGTCGTCGATGCGGTGCAGGCGGGCGATAGCGGCATTCTCGACACCGAGGACGGGATCTTCATCCTCAGACCTGAAGATGAGGTGGTGCAGGCCTATCGGAGCGCGCTCTCGGCGCAGGAGGCCAATGCCGCACAGTGGCAGGTTCTGCGCGACCTGCCGGCGGTTACCGCCGATGGGGTGGCGGTCAGCCTGATGATCAATCTTGGCCTGCCCCTCGAACTGCCACAGCTGGAGGCGACCGGAGCGGACGGGATCGGCCTTTACCGCACCGAAATTTCGCTGCTGGCCCAGCACCGGCCGGAGGCGGCATCGGCAATCGGCGGCGGCACCAGCCCCGGTGGCGACCGGCTGTTCGAGCGGCAGGTGGCGGAATATGCGCGCGTTCTGGACCAGGCGGGGGCGCGGCCAGTGCTGTTCCGCACGCTCGATCTCGGTGGGGACAAGATCCTGCCGACGGCCGAACTGCCGCAGAGCGAAAACCCGGCGATGGGCTGGCGCTCGCTCCGCATCGGGCTTGACCGGCCGGCGACCTTGCGCCGGCAGATCCGCGCGCTGCTCGCGGCCGGGCGCGGGCGGAAGCTCTCGGTGATGTTTCCGATGGTCGCGACTGTCGCCGAATTCCGCGCCGCACGCGCGCTCTTCGATGCCGAACTCGCGCGCAGCGAGGAAAAGCCGCATTCCGTCCAGGTGGGGACGATGCTGGAAGTGCCCGCGCTGTTGTGGCAGTTGCCGGCGCTGATGCGCGAGGTGGATTTCGTCTCGGTCGGCTCCAACGATCTGATGCAATTTCTCTTCGCCGCCGATCGCGGCACGCCCAATCTCGCGGGGCGGTACGACCTTATTTCGCCGCCAGTGCTCGATCTGCTAGAGAGCGTGGTGCGCCATGCCGCTACCGAAGCGGTGCCGCTCTCCTTCTGTGGGGAGGCGGCGGGGCGACCGCTGGAGGCGAGCATCCTGCTCGCCCTCGGCTTCGCGTCGCTATCGATGTCGCCTTCCGCACTGCTGCGGGTAAAGAGCGCGGTCCGCAAGCTGGATCTGGCAGCCTTCCGCCGCGTGCTCGCTTCAATCCGGACGCAACATGCGACGGCGCCGAGCCTGCGCGAGCCGCTCGGCACCTGGGCGCGGGAGCATGGCTTGCCGGTGTGACCGACCAGCTGCGGGGCGGGCGGGGCGCCGCTGCGCGGGTTGGATGATCAGCTATCCGGCCGCGGTAGCCAGGGCATGACGCCGAATTCGATGCCCTCGTCGCTGAGCGCTTCCGCCTCGTCCCGCGTCGTCTCACCATAGATGCCGCGAGCCTCGGCCTCGCCATAATGGATACGGCGCGCCTCCTCGGCGAAATCCTGACCGACGTAATCGCAATGCTTCTCCACCTCTGCGCGTACCCGCTGCAGCACGGCGCGGATCTCATCCGGTATCGTATGGCCGGTGACCGGCGGCGCCGCCGGGGCGGTTGGGGAGGAGCGGCCTGACGGCAGGCCGGGCTCCGCGGCCGCCGCCCGGTCGTCCACCCGGCGCTCAGCCGCGGGCCGTTCAGCTGCATGTTTGGCGCTGCGCGCGAGGGCAGGGGCCATCAAGGCGCGGGAAACCGCCGTCGTATTGCAGATCGGGCAAACGATGAGCCCCTGGGCCGCTTGCTGTTCAAAGGAGGCGCTGTCTTTGAACCAGCCATCGAAGCTGTGCTGCCGCGCGCATTGCAGGGCGTAATGGATCATGCAGGCAGCCCTACTTTTGCATGAGCAGGCTGATGAGACCTTCAAGCTGCTCGAAGGTCTTATAGGTAAGCTGCAGCGTGCCGCCGCGCCCGCGCGGCGTAATGGTGGCGGCAAGGCCCAGCCGTTCCTCCAACTCCCGCTCGATCATCCGCGTGTCGGCGTCCTTTTCGGCCGGCGCGCGGCGCTTGGCGCCTGGGTCACCCTCGGCGGTGCGGCTGGCCAGCGCTTCCGTCTGCCGCACGTTGAGCCCCTGGGCGATGACATTCTGAGCGGCGCGGACCGGGTCCGGATGGCTGAGCAGGGCACGGGCATGGCCGGCGCTGAGCGTGCCGCGGCGCAATTCGGCCTGAACCGTGGCCGGCAGTTTGAGGAGCCGGATGGTATTGGCGATATGGCTGCGCGATTTGCCGACGCTTTCCGCGACACGTTCCTGGGTCAGCGCGAATTCCTCGATCAGCCGGCGATAGCCTTCGCCCTCATCGATGGGGTTAAGATCCTCGCGCTGAAGGTTTTCGACCAGCGCCGCAGCCATCGCCGCCGAATCGCTTAGCGCACGCACCAGCGCCGGCATCTCGTGCAGACCGGCCTGCTGGGAGGCGCGCCAGCGGCGTTCACCCGCGATGATCTGAAAGCGGCCCTGCGCCCCCGGATCCGGCCGCACCAGGATCGGCTGCAACACGCCTTGCTCACGGATCGAGGCGGCGAGGGCCGCGAGTTCGTCGGGATCCACCTGGGTGCGCGGCTGAAAGGGGCCCGGCGCGAGGAGATCGACCGCGATCAGCTGAATGCTGTTCTCGCGCGGCGGCAGGGCGCTCGTATCTTCCCCGAGCAGCGCGGCAAGGCCCCGCCCGAGCCGCGGCCCGGCATCACGCGCGCTCACGCGACGTAATCCGGCTGCCGGGCGAGACGATCGACCAGTTCGGCCGCGAGGCGGATATAGGCCTGCGAGCCGGGCGAGCGGAAATCATAGAGCAGCAGCGGCTTGCCGTGGCTGGGCGCTTCCGAGATGCGCACGTTGCGCGGAATGACCGTCTCGTAAACCGTATTGCCGAAGAAGCTGCGCACGTCCTGAGCCACCAGATCCGAAAGATTGTTTCGGCGATCGTACATGGTCAGCACGATGCCGTGAAGGGAAAGACCGCTATTGAGACGGCGGCGGACCGCGTCGATCGTCTGGGTGATCTGGGTGATGCCTTCCAGCGCGAAAAATTCGCATTGCAGCGGCACCAGCACCGCATGCGCCGCGACCAGCGCATTGAGGGTGAGGAAGCCGAGGCTGGGTGGGCAGTCGATCAGCACGAAATGATGGCGGCTGAGCTCGGGCCAAGCGGTGAGCGCATCCTTGAGGCGGGTTTCGCGCGCCTGAGCACCGACGAGGGCGAGTTCCGCAGCCGTCAGATCGGGGTCAGCCGGAAGCAGGGAGAGGCGCGGGATCATGGTCTCGAGCGTCGCGCCGGCGAGCGGCGCCTGATCCACCAGCACGGAATAGATCCCCCGGCCACGCGCATTGCGGGCAACGCCAAGGCCGGTAGAGGCATTGCCTTGCGGATCGAGATCGACCAGCAGCACCGAGTGGCCGACGGCGGCCAGCGCCGTCGCGAGGTTGATGGCGGTGGTGGTCTTGCCCACGCCCCCCTTCTGATTGGCGATCGCGATGATGCGCGGGGCGGTCGGCGGGTCCGGTAGCGGATGGGCGGTGAGGTGCGAAGACAGAAGCTGGCGGTCAGCCTCGATCAGGGCGCGGGCGCGCGAGGACGCACTCATGAGGAGAGGCCTTTAGGTCTGAGGTCACGCAGAAGCAGCAGCTGGGCCCCAGGGGCCACGCCGCTCGGCACGGTTTGCAGCGTCATGCTCCAATCACAGGCGGCGGCGTCGATCTCGGCCTGGAACCGCTGACCTTTGGGGAAGAGGCAAAGCCCCCCGTCGGCGAGCAGCGGATAGGCGAGCGCGAGGAGGCGCGGCAAGGGCGCCAGGGCCCGGGCCGTGACGAGTGGCGCTGGGGCCAGCGCCACATCCTCGATGCGGCAGGCATGCACGGTCACCGGTGCGCCGGTTTGCGCTGCCGCCTCCCGCAAGAAGGCCGCTTTGCGGAGATCGGATTCGACAAGCTCGAAACGGATGCCGGTTGCGAGTGCCAGAACCAGCCCCGGCAGCCCGCCCCCGGAGCCGAGATCGATGGCGCGGTTAAGGCCTGGCGGGATCAGTGGCAACAGTTGCAACGCATCGCGGATATGGCGGTCCCACAGATGGTCGAGGTCGCGGCTGCTGACCAGTTGCACGGTCCCATTCCAGCGGCGCAGCAGCTGGGCATAAAGCTCCAGCCGCTCGGCGAGCGCCGGTGGCAGGGCTGTCGCTGCTGACGCAGGGCTCGGCGCGGGGTTAGCGTGTTTCACGTGAAACGCTTCCATCGAGCTTCCGCAGCCCCGCCATTAGAATCGCGAGGCCCGCCGGTGTCATTCCCGGGATGCGGGCGGCAGCCCCCAGGGAGCGCGGACGATGGAGAGCAAGTTTGTCCCGCAGTTCCGCGGAAAGTCCGCCGAGTTGATCAAGATCGAGCCGATCGGGCAGGAGAATGTCCTCCTGCCGCTTGAAGCTGCGGATTTCGGCTTCCTGCCGCCCGAGATAGGCCGCGTAGCGGGCTTCGGTCTCCAGGCTGGCGAAGATCCGCGCAGGCAGGCCGGCGAGGGTCGGAAACGCCTGCCGTAACGCGGCTTCGGGCAGGCTGCGCAGAGCGAGCACCTCGTAGAGGCTCCGCAGCCGCCCGTCCGCTCGGGCATCGATGCCCCGTGCGGCAAGATCTTTCGGGCTGTAGCACTCGCTGCGAAGCTGCTGTCGCGCATCCTCCAGGGCCTGCATCGAAGCCGTGAAAGCAGCCTCCCGCGCGGACGAGACGCAGCCCCAGCCCATCCCCTTGGCCGTCAACCGCTGATCGGCATTGTCGGCGCGGAGCGAGAGCCGATATTCTGAGCGCGAGGTGAACATCCGGTAGGGCTCCGTCACCCCATGGGTGATGAGGTCATCCACCAGCACCCCGATATAGGCCTCCGCGCGGTCTATCTGGACGGCATCGCCCCCGGCAGCCTTGCGCGCGGCATTGATGCCGGCAAGCACGCCCTGCGCCCCAGCCTCCTCATAGCCGGTGGTGCCATTGATCTGGCCGGCCAGGAAGAGGCCGGGCATCGCCCGCAGTTCCAGGCTCGAGGAGAGCGCCCTTGGATCGACGAAATCATATTCGATCGCATAGCCATGACGGAGCACCCGAGCGTTCTCGAGCCCCGGAATGGTCTTGAGTAGGGCATCCTGAACGCCGGCTGGCAAGCTCGTCGAAATCCCATTCGGATAGACGACCTGCCCATCTGGATTGCCCTCAAGCCCCTCCGGCTCGAGGAATATCTGATGCCGCTCGCGATCGGCGAAGCGGTGCACCTTATCCTCGATGGATGGGCAGTACCGCGGCCCGCGGCCGGAGAGATGGCCGCCATAGACCGCGGATTCATGCAGATGCGCGCGGATCAGCGCATGGCTCTCGGGCGTCGTCGCGGTAATTCGGCAGGCAATCAGGGGATTGGCGATCGGCCCGCTGAGCGTGCTGAACGGCTCCGGCTCGGCCTCGCTCTCATCCGCCGGCAGCGCCTCCCAGGCAATGCTTCGCTTGTCGAGCCGCGGCGGCGTGCCGGTCTTGAGCCGACCGATCGGCAGGCCGAGCCCGCGCAGCCGCCCGGCCAGCGGAATCGCCGCTGCCTCGCCAACCCGTCCGCCCGCGCGCTTTTCGCCGCCGACATGGATCGTTCCATTGAGGAAGGTGCCGGTCGTGATGACCACCGCGCCGCAAGCGAAGCGGCGCCCCGCAGCATCGATTACGGCTGAGACCGCGCCTTGGGCATCACACGCGATATCGACTGCCTCACCGGCGAGTACCGAGAGGTTCGCTTCCGCCGCCAAGGCCTGCTGCATCGCCTGGGCATAGAGGAAGCGGTCCATCTGCGCGCGGGGCCCGCGCACTGCCGGGCCCTTGCTGCGATTGAGTAGCTTGAAGTGGATGCCGGCGGCATCCGCCACCCGTCCCATCAGCCCGTCCATGGCATCGATCTCGCGTACCAGATGGCCCTTGCCGATACCGCCGATCGCCGGGTTGCAGGAAAGCGCACCGATAGTCTCCAGCCGATGGGTCAGCAAAAGGGTGCGGGCGCCCATCCGAGCGGCAGCGGCCGCAGCCTCGCATCCGGCATGGCCGCCGCCGATCACGATCACGTCGAAACGACGCGCTTCCGAAGGGGGAAACAACGCGTGGATCTGGTTCATGCTCTGCATGCGCCGGTCATACAGCCCGGCGCGTTTCGTCGCTACTTTCCGATGCAGAAATCGGCGAAGATGCGGTCGAGCAGCGCCTCCACACCAGCCGTCCCGGTGATGCCGCCAATCGCGCGGCGCGCCAGGCGCAAAGCCTCCGCCCGCAGCTCGATCTCGCAATCCTCAAGCGCTGCCTGCAAATGCCCGGCCGCTTCCTGCAGCTGCGCCCGATGGCGTTGCCGCGTCAAAGGCGGCGGCCCGCTTGCCTCCGTCATCTGCCGGGCGATCGCGCTCAGCGTCGCGTGAAGCTCTGCCATGCCGAAGCCGGTTTGCGCGCTCACCGCCAACGCCACCCCATCGGGGGCAGCCGTAGCGTCCGGGGGGCAGAGATCCGCCTTGGTCCGCAGCCGAAGCCGCTCCGGCGTCGGCCGCTCATCGGCCTCGCCCCCCAGCGCGGGCACCCTTCCATCTAGCGCGGCATCCGGCGCCGCAGGCCCGTCCGCCGCCTGGAGATCGAGAATAAGATCAGCGCGGGCCGCCTTGGCGCGGGCCCGCCGCACGCCTTCCGCCTCGATCGGATCGGCGGTATCCCGCAAGCCGGCGGTATCCACCAGGGTGACCGGCACATCGGCGAAGGTCACGGTCACTTCCAGCGTATCCCGGGTGGTGCCGGCGCGCGGCGAGACGATCGCCACATCCCGCCCGGCGAGGGCATTCACGAGCGTCGATTTGCCGGCATTCGGCGCCCCTTGGACGACGAAGACCAACCCCTCCCGCACCCTTTCGCCCCGCCTGCCATCGGCCAGATGCTCTTGGATCGCGCGCGCAAGACCCGCGATTCCGGCAAGGGTCGCTGCCTCGATCTCCGGCGGCAGCGCCTCATCCGGAAAGTCGATCAGCGCTTCCTGATGGGCGAGAAGGGTCGTGAGTTCGTCCGACCATCGCTCGTAGAGGGCGCCGAGGGCACCATCCATCTGGCGAAGCGCCTGGCGGCGCTGGGCGGCGGTCTCGGCGGCGACGAGATCGCCGATCGCTTCCGCTTGCAGGAGATCGAGCCGGCCAGAGAGAAAGGCACGGCGACTGAACTCGCCAGCGGCCGCCATGCGCAGCCCGAGGGCGGTCAGCGCCTCGGCCACGCCTTCCAGCACCGCGCGCCCGCCATGCAGATGAAGTTCGGCCACATCCTCGCCGGTGTAGGAGCGGGGGGCTGGAAACCAGAGCACCACCGCCTCGTCCAGCACCTCGCCAGCGTGGTCGTGCAGGCGGCAAAGGCTCGCGCGCCGAGGCTCCGGCAGGCGGCCGGCGAGGGCGAGGAGCGCCGCCGCCGCCCGCGGCCCACTGATCCGGAGCGCGGTGATCGCGCTGCGGCCTGCCGCCGTCATCGGCGCGAAGATCGTATCCTCGTCCATCATGCCCGCAGCCCCCTCGCTGCGCTGCCGGGTCTGCCTCAGGCCGCCCGGCCGGGCGGCAGGCGCAGCCGCTCCACCGGCTGTCCACCCAGCAGATGGTCGGTAACGATGGCATCGACATCGGCGCGGCTGGTAATCCTGTACCAGATGCCGGCGGGGTAGATGACGAGGCAAGGCCCCTCCTCGCAGCGATCGAGGCACCCGGCGAGGTTGACGCGGGCATGAGCGACGCCCGCCTCCTTCACCCGCACCTTCATGTAATCCCGCAAGGCTTCCGATCCGCCGGCAGCGCAGGAACCGCGCGGATGGCCGTCCGGCCGACGATTGCAGCAGACGAAGAGATGCAGATCGAAATAGGGAGGAGCAGCATCCGCTGCGCTGGTCACACTCGGCTCGGCCATGCCCTGATCCTCCTCGGTCGCGCCGCTTTAGCCACAGGGCGCGGCGGCCGTCCATCCTTCCGCAGGCGGTCGCGCTTGACAAGAAGCCGCCAGCGAGGGCCGCATAGGCCTCCATCGGATCGGACGGAGCCTTGCCCCAGCTCTCCCTGCATACGCCCGTCGGCGCGATCACGGTCTCGGCCGAGGACGAGGCGATCGTCGCGCTCGACTGGGGCTGGGGGCGCGACCAGGAGCCCACACCTCTGCTGCTGCGGGCCAAGGCCTGGCTGCAGGCCTATTTCGATGGAGAGGCCGGCGCGATGGATTTGCCCCTCAACCCCGCCGCCACGCCCTATCGGCAGAAGATCTGGCGATATATCTGTGAAATTCCGCCCGGCTCCGTCGCCAGCTATCGGATGGTCGCCGAGGCCGCCGGCGGCTCGCCGCGCTCCGTCGGCATGGCGATGGCGAGCAACCCGATCCCGCTTCTTATCCCCTGTCATCGTGTCCTTGGCCAAGGCGCGGGCGGCGCCTACCGCATCGGGGGGTATAGCGGCGGCGAGGGGATCGAGACCAAGCGCTTCCTGCTGGCACTCGAAGCGCGGGCCGCCCGGAGAGCCGCGCCGGGCTGCCCCCTCGCGGCGACGCAGGGCGCGAGGGTCGAGGCCAGCGCGCCGATTATGACGAGGGACGAACAGCCATGACCCATGTCATTCGCGTCCACGCAACCGGCGGGGCAGACGTCCTGCAGTGGGAGCAGGCACCGACGCCTGAGCCCGGCCCCGGCCAGGTGCTGATCGACCAGGCGGCGATCGGCCTCAACTTCATCGATGTCTATTTTCGCAGCGGCCTCTACAAAACCCCCCTGCCGATGACCCCGGGCATGGAGGCGGCTGGCACGGTGCTCAAGCTCGGCGCGGGGGTGACCGACCTCGCGGAGGGCGATCGCGTCGCCTATGCCTCCATGCCCCTCGGCGCCTATGCCGAGCGGCGAGTGATGCCGGCGGACCGGCTGGTCCGCCTGCCCCCAGGCATCTCCTTCGCAACCGCCGCCGGCATGATGATGTCTGGGTTGACCGCGCAATTTCTTCTCCATCGCACCTATGCCGTGAAGCCGGGCGACGTCATTCTGGTCTATGCCGCTGCCGGCGGTGTCGGCCTCGTCCTCTGCCAATGGGCGAAGCATCTCGGCGCCACCGTGATCGGCGTCGTCTCGCGGGAGAGCAAGGTAGCGATCGCCGCCGCGCATGGCGCGGATCATGTTCTGCTCGAAGCCGAGGATATCCCCGCCCGCGTGCGGGAGATTACCCAGGGCGCCATGGTCCCCGTGGTCTATGACAGCGTCGGCGCCGCGACCTTCATGCGCAGCCTCGATTGCCTCGCCCCGCTCGGCATCATGGTCAGCTTCGGCAATGCCTCGGGTCCGGTGCCGCCCGTCGATATCGGCCTCCTGGCGGCCAAGGGCAGCCTTTTCCTGACGAGGCCGAGCCTCGCGACCTATACCGCCAAGCGCAGCGCGCTTACCGCGGCCGCGGCCGATCTCTTCCGCGTCGTGGAGGCCGGGATCGTCAAAATCGAGGTCGGCCAGAGCTTCCCGCTCCGCGAAGCGGCGGAGGCGCATCGCGCCCTCGAAGCCCGGCAGACCATGGGCAGCACCATCCTCCTTCCCTGATCAGCAAGCCCTGCCTCAGGCGAGCAGCGGGTCAAGCCCGCCACTGCGGTCGAGCGCGACGAGATCGTCGCAGCCGCCGATATGGCGCCCATCGATGAAAATCTGCGGCATGGTGCTGCGGCCGGAGCGGGCCATCGCCTCCGCCCGCGCCGGCGTGCCGTGCCGCGCGTCGATCTCGCGATAGGCCGCGCCCTTGCTCTCCAGCAACTGCTTGGCGCGGGCGCAATAAGGGCAATAGGGCTGGGTATAGACGTCGATATTCGCCACGGCGATCTCCTCTGCTTCGCCCTCAGAATGGCGGGAGAGCGGCAAACGGCAAGGGCCGGGAAGGGTGGTCAGCCTTCCGCCTGCCGAGGGTCCGGCACCCGGGCGATGGCGAGCACGCTGACGCGCGCGGCCCCGCCAGCGAGCAAGGCGGCCGTGCAGGCGGAGGCGGTCGCTCCCGATGTCAGCACATCGTCGATCAGCAGAATGTGCCGGCCGGCGAGGAGCGGCCTCGCCGCCGGGCGGACCGCGAAAGCCCCGGCGACCGCCTGGCGCCGTTCCCGCGCGGAAAGCGACCCGAGCGGCTGGGTCGCGCGGCGGCGGAGCAGGGCGTCCGGCAGCCACGCCCGCCTCTGCCGCCGCGCCAGCCGGGCGGCGAGCAGTGCCGCCTGGTTGAAGCGGCGAGCGCGCAGGCGGCTCGGATGCAGCGGCACCGGTACCAGGAGATCGGCCTCGCTCAGCAGCCCCGCCCCGGCGCGGGCCATGAGCGTCGCCAGCAGCGGCGCGAGTTCCGTGCGGTCACCGTGCTTGAGCGCCAGGATCAGCTCCCGCGCCGGATCATCGTAGATGAGCGCCGCCCGCGCCGCGGCGAAGGGTGGAGGATGCGCCAGGCAGGCTGGGCAAAGGCCACCGAGGCCCAGCATCTGGAAGGGCAGGCCGCAGCGGCTGCAGAGCGGCGCCGAGATGAAGGTGAGGCGGCTGAAGCAGGCCGCGCAAAGCTGCGGCCTCTCCTGCACCAGCGTGCCGCAGCTGGGGCAGGCGGGCGGCAGCAGGCAATCGAGGCCGAAGCGCACGGCCGGCTTCAAAGCCCGGCCGAACTCGGTGAGATCTATCCGCATCCCACCAGTATGGTTCGGTTTCGAACCGAAATCCATGCGGAAGCGATGCGGCTCGCTCTTCTCCTACGCGGCTCCCATGGCCCCTCGGCCCCGCCGGGCGGCCCCGCCAAGCGCCGCCGGGCTCAGAGCCCGCCCACCCAAGCGGCGTTGCGGCGGTTCGATTCGAGCGCGGCCTCGATGAACTTCATGCCCATCTCGCCCTGCTCCACCGTCGGCAGCAGAAGAGCCGTGGCCGCGGGGGCGCGGCCTTCCCAGCGCGCCACGATCTGTTCGGCGGCGTCGGTGTAGAGCTGGGCGAAGGCTTCGAGATAGCCCTCCGGATGCCCCGCCGGTACCCGCGCGGCATAGGCAGCGCCGTCGCCCGATTGCGGCCCGCCGCGGGTGATGTGCCGTGGCGGCTCGCCATGGCGGGTGAAGATCAGCTCGTTCGGCTGCTCCTGGTGCCAGGAAAGCCCGCCCTTGGCGCCGAACACCCGCAGCCGAACGCCGTTGACCTCGCCGGGCGCAACCTGGCTCGCCCAGAGCATGCCGCGCGCCCCACCCTCGTAACGCAGCAGGATATGGACGTTGTCGTCGAGCTTGCGGTCCTCCGCGAAGATCGAAAGCTCCGCGGCCAGCGCTTCCGCCCGCAGCCCCGTCACGTAATGGGCGATGTGATAGGCATGGGTGCCGATATCGCCCAGGCAGCCGCCGCCGCCCGATTGCGCCGGATCGGTGCGCCACACCGCCTGCTTGAGGCCGGTCTTTTCCACCGCCTCGGTCAACCAGCTCTGCGCATATTCGACGTGGATGACGCGGATATCGCCCAGCTCGCCAGCGGCCACCATCGCCCGCGCCTGGCGCACCATCGGATAGCCGGCATAGGTGTGCGTCACGCCGAAGACGAGGCCGGTGCGCCGCACGATCGCCACAAGCTCGGTCGCTTCCGCCGCCGTCATGGTCAGCGGCTTGTCGCAGATCACATGGAAGCCCGCTTCGAGGAAGGCTTTCGCCGGGGCGTAGTGCAGGTTGTTCGGCGTCACGATGGCGACGGCGTCGATCCGGTCATCCCGCGCGCGCTCGCCTTCGACCATCGCCTGCCAACTCGGATAGGCGCGGGCGGGGTCGATATGGCAGGCCTCGCCCGCGGCGCGGGATTTCGCCGGATCGGAGGAAAAGGCGCCGGCCACGAAATCGTAGCGATCGTCGATCCGCGCCGCGAGGCGATGCACCGGCCCGATGAAGGAGCCGGGCCCGCCGCCCACCATGCCCAGCCTGATGCGGCGTTGCGTCATCTCACTCGCTCCCTCCTGCCGTGGGGCCGGGTTGCTCCCGGCGCCTCATCGGTCAGAGCAAAGCCTCAGCGCTTCGAGAGGTCAACCACCCCGGCGAGCCCCGCCTCGGTTCCGAAGGCGAGATGGCTGCCATGCTCGTTCCAGGCGAGGGTAGAGACCGGGCTGCCGCCGGGGGATGCCACGGGCAGGATGCGCCCGCTCTCCACCTCGGCCAGCACAACCCGGCCGTCGGCGAAGCCCGCCGCCACCACATCCGATTTCGGGTTGAACAGCACCCGCGTCACCAGCACGCCGCCGCCACCCGCCAGCTCCATCGGTGCCTTGCCCATCGGGCCGCCGCCGAAGAAGGGCCAGAGCACCACGGTATCGGCGCCGGAGGAAGCGAGCCAGCGGCCGGAGCGCGAGAAGGAGACGCTTTCGGGCTTGGAGGGATAGCCGCTCATCCGCATATGCTGGCCATCGCCCAGCCGCCAGCCGTGCAGCGCGTTTTCCTGCATGCCGGTGACGACGGATTCGCCGTCCGGGTGCAGCGCGACGCCGATATGGCTGCCCTTCCATTCCAGCCGGCGGGGCGCATCGGTCTTAGCGGCGACGAACCAGAGGCTGGCGCCGTTGTAATGCGCCGCGGCGATGCGCTTGCCGCGCCCGTCGAAGGCGATGCCCGTCACCGTCGAAGGATGGTCGAGCGATTTGAGCTTCTGCCCCGTCGCGTCGAAGAGATGCACCTGCTTGCCGGCGGCGCAGGCGAGCACGGGCATATCCTTCTCCCGCCCCTTGGCCGGCAGATAGGCCGCGACATGCTCGACCCATTTGGAGCCGAGATCAGCGAGCGTCACCGCTTCGCCCGATGCCCGCACGCGGCGAAGGTCCCCGTCATCCCCGCCGGTGATCACGCTGCCCGGCAGGATATCGGCCGTGAGCCCCAGCACCGCGCCATCATGCGCCACCTGCGAAAGCCAGGCGCCTCCGGCTGTCACCGGCGCGAAATGCACGCTGCCGTCGCCGAGGCCGAAGGCGGCGAAGCCTCCACCCCGCTCGAAAGCCGCCTGGACGACGAAGGCATCGAGCATCCGCGTCTCCCCGCGGCTTTCGACGAGCGGGCTGAGGGCAGAGAGGTCTGAGGCCAGCATCGCTCCGCGCTCAGCCGGCCTGGCAGGATTCGAAGCCGCGGCGCAGCTGCGGGCGGTTGAGATCGCGGCCGATGAAGACGATGCGGCTCTGCCGCTTCTCGCCCTCCTTCCAGGGCCCGATGAAATCGCCATCGGCGATCATGTGCACCGCCTGGAAGGCGAAGCGCCGGTCCTCGCCGGCGTAATCAAGGATGCCCTTGGTGCGCAGCAGGTCCGGCCCCTTGGCGTTCAGCACCGTGCCGATCCAGCCGTTGAACTTCTGCGGGTCGATAGGCTTCGACACGGTGAAGCTCATGCTCGAGATTTCCTCGTTATGCTCATGCTCGTCGGTATCGAGGAAATCGGGATCGAAGGCGAGGATGCGGTTGAGGTCGAAGGCCCGCCGGTCGAGCACCGCTTCGATCGCGACCTTGGATTTCTCCGAGCGGATGATCGGGGCGAGCGCGTTGATCGCGCGGATGCGCGCCTCCACCCCGGCGAGCTCATCGGCGCTCACGAGGTCGATCTTGTTGAGCAGGATGACATCGGCGAAGGCGATCTGCGCGGCCGCCTCGGCACTATCGGCCAGCCGGGCAGGGAGGTTCAACGCGTCCACCACCGTCACGATCGCGTCGAGGCGGGCGCGGGCGCGCACGCCCTCATCCACGAAGAAGGTCTGCGCCACCGGGGCCGGGTTGGCGAGGCCGGTCGTCTCGATGATGATGCCGTCGAACTTCGTGCGCCGCTTCATCAGCCCGGCGAGGATGCGAATGAGGTCTCCCCGCACGGTGCAGCAGATGCAGCCGTTGTTCATCTCGAAGACCTCCTCGTCGGCATCCACCACGAGGTCGTTATCCACGCCGAGTTCGCCGAATTCGTTGACGATGACGGCGTATTTGCGGCCGTGGTTCTCGGTCAGGATGCGGTTGAGCAGCGTCGTCTTGCCAGCGCCCAGATAGCCGGTGAGCACGGTGACGGGGACGAGATCCTGGGAGAGGCCGGGGGCGGTGTCAGCGATGGTATCGGGCATGAGAGTTCACTCCGGTCACGAGGACGAACCGAGGGTTATAGAGGACCAATCCGGTCCGGTCATTCGGCAGGGCGGGAACCCGGCCTTGCTTCCCGCGCAGATGCGCCGGCACTCCAACGCGCTTCGGCCAACCCCCAGCCGAGCACCACGAAGAAGTAGCCGCTCACCGGCAGGGCGGTGAAGGCACTGGTGGAGGCGATCGGCCAGAGATGGATGAGGCAGCCAGCGAAAAGCCCGACCCGCAGCGGGTTGGGGTTGCGCCACAGGCCGCGCCCCACCCCCCAGAGCCAGGCGAGGCACATCAGCGAAAACAGCACGAGGCCGGGATAGCCGCCATCCGTGCTTGCCTGGGTGTAGAAGTTGTGCGGATGGATCTTGCAGATCGCGGCGCCACCACCGTCGTGGCCCGGCATGCGCGACCAGCCGACGAAATAGCGCGGCTGCGGGCAATCCCGCCGGAAACCGGCATAGCCGAGGCCGACGATCGGGTTCTGCTCGGTCATCTCGTCGGCCCGCCGCCAGAGATAGCCATAGGGGCTGGTCTGGAAATGATCCATCTGGCGGCTGAATTTCTCGACCAGGCGATAATAGGTCGGCGGCGAGATGATGGGGGACGCGGCAAGCACCACGCCGCCGACGACGACGACCGCGATCGCCACCGGGCGCAGGCGGGGCAGCAGGATCGCCGAGACGACGAGGCCAAGGCCCGTGAGCAGCACCGGCATGCGCTGGCCGATGAGGATCATCACCGCGATGCCGAGGGCGGCCAGGGCGAGCCCGAGGATGCGCCAAAGCCAGGCCCGCCGCTCGATCAGCGCCATCACCGGGGGCAAGAGCGCCGGGAAGAGGATGCGCACCAGCTCGGGCCCCGCGCGCGGCTTGAAGAAGGGGCCGGTCAGCTCGCCATCCACGAAGCGGCCATCGCCGAAGAAGTTCTTGCCCGTCAGCCACTGCCACAGGCAGTTGATGCCGATATAGGCGGCGGTCGCCTGCACCGCCCAGCGCAGCCAGAGCCGATGGCGCGCCTCCCGCAGCACCCAAAATTCGAGGGCTGCGGCAAAGACGAAGAACCGCACCATCGCCGCCGCCTGCACGAAATCGGGCCAGTCGCCATGCAGCACCGGCGGGGCGGGGAGCGAGCAGAGCATCTCCCAGATCCACCAGGCGGCGGCGAAGGGCACCCAGCCTTCGCGCAGCCAGCCCCAACGGCCGCTCCGCGCGCGATCGAGCAGGAAGAGCAGGGCGGTCCCGGACATCAGCACGTCGGCCAGCCCACGCCCGTCGAGCAGGCCGGGCATCACCAGGAGAACCAGGGTGAGCGCCATGCGCTCGATCAGCAAATTGAGCGGCATCACGCGCTGAGCAACTCCATCCTCATGGCATCCAGACGGATGCGGGCGGCAGGCAGATCGTAATCGCGCACCCGGCGCAGGCCGGCGGCGGCGAGTTCGGCGCGGCGGGGAGGGTCACGCGCCAGGGAGAGGATCGTGGCCGCCATTCCTGCCGGGTCCTCAGGCTCGATCACCGCCGCTACCCCCTCGGTCAGTTCGGCGAGCCCGCCCCGCCGGCTCGCCACCAAGGCGGCGCCGGCAGCCATCGCCTCCAGCGCAGCCAAGCCGAAGGGCTCTTGCCAGCGACTGGGCACGACCGCAATGGCGCTGCCGCTCAATTCCGTCATGACGGTCGCGTGATCGCGATAGCCGAGCAGGCTGATGCCGGCGGCTTCAGCGCGCGGCCGCAAGGCGGCGATGAAGGGTGTCTCGGGGCTATCCGGGCGGAACCGGTCGGCGCCGATCATCGCCGCCTGCCAGCCGGGAAGCTCCGGCAGCGCCGCGGCGCAGGCGGCAACGAAGGCATCGGCGCCCTTGTCAGCCACCAGGCGGCCGGTGAAGAGGATCCGCGCCTGCCGCCGTTCGGCCGGCAGAGGAGGCGGGAGAGCCGCGAGGTCAAGGCAATTGGGCAGCACGCTTGGCCGCGGCAGGGTGGCGGGCAGCCCCTCCATCCAGCAATCGGCGAGGAAGCCCGAGACGCAGACGACGCGCCCGAGACCAGCGGACAGGGCCGCGCGTTCGGCCGCGCGCGCCGCGCCCCGCATGCCGCGCGGATCGTTGTGCAGGAAGAGCGCAATGCGCCGCGCCGGGAAGCGTCCGGCCAGCCGGCGGGCGAGATCGGGCCGGTTGTGGACCTCGATCAGCGCCGGGCGCAGGGCGCGCAGCGCCTGGCCGACACCGGCGGCGTAGCGCCGATCCCCGCCGATCGGCCACCAGCCTTGCCGCACCGCGCGATAGGGGCGGGGGAAGAGCGGCTCCGAGCCCGCTTGCGCGCCGATGATGGTGGTGGCGAAAGCCGAAGCCGCGAGGCCCGGCCGCTCCTCGGTCAGCCGTGCCTGCAAAAGCGCGATGGCGCCGGCCGAGTGCGGGCCAAAGCCTTCCCGCGGCGGCAGGATGGCGGCGACACGTGGCCGCGGGTCTGCCGCCACGGCCGCGCTCTCGGCCGTCGCTAGCATCGCCGCCCGGCCGGCATCGCGCTTTCAGAACCCGCCATTTCTGGGGCAGGTTTCACGCCTTGGGCCCGCGCCGGATGAAAAGGGTGAGGCTCTCGCCATCCTCCGCGCTCTCCTGGCTTTCGAGGATGCGGTGGCCCTGGGCGCTCGCCATGCGCGGCACGCTTTCCCGCGGTTCCGCCCCACGCAGCCGCACGGCGAGGATCGCCCCCTCGGGCAGTTTCTCCAAGGCGAGGCGGGTGCGCACGAAGGTCATCGGGCAGGTGTCGGCCGTCACGTCAAGAAATGCGTCGGGCCGAGTATTTGGCGTGCTTTGCATGATGCAGTTGATTCCAGCCGATAGCGGTTGCCGGGGTTTATGATCTCGATGTAGAAAAAGAAAGCAAACGGCGTTTCCAGGTATAAGGCGAACGAATCGACATCGCTGGATTGCTCGGTTTCTGGCTTCACGGCCGGCCCACCAAAAAATATCTAGCGCGCCGCAGCTCACTTCTAAACGATCCGGCCAGGAGTTTTTTTTGATGTCCGACGAGACCCCAAACCTCAGCGTGCTTGGCTGGACGGCGCAGATCGTTTCCGCCCATGTCTCCCACAATACCGTCGCCCCCGAGGCGCTGCCCGGCCTCATCCAAGAGGTCTTCCGCACCCTGTCCAATGTCGGCGCGCAGCCCGAAGTGTCCGAGAAGCCGCAGCCCGCCGTGCCGATCAAGAAGAGCGTGTTCGGGGATTACATCATCTGTCTGGAAGACGGAAAGAAGCTCAAGATGCTCAAGCGGCATCTCAAGACCGCCTACAATCTGGAGCCGGAACAGTATCGCGAGCGCTGGGGCCTGCCGCCCGACTACCCGATGGTGGCGCCGAACTATGCCCGCCAGCGCTCCTCCCTCGCCAAGAAGATCGGCCTCGGCACCAAGCCCCGCGCGCCCGTGAAAGCGGCCGGCTCCGCCCGGTCCGGCCGCGGCGGCTGAGCACGCCCGGGGCAGTCCGTGCTTTGCCACGGCCTGCCGGTCCCTCTATAACGGGCGGGCCGCCCTCGTGCGGTCTCGCCGCGGCAGGCGGCGACACATGGCCCAAGGGCTGAGTTTGGGGCGAAGGCTGAGCGGATGATGTCGCGCATCGAGCGCCTGTGCATCGAAAAAGGTCTGAAGATGACTGGGCAGCGCCGGGTCATCGCGACGGTGCTGTCGGAAGCGTCGGATCACCCCGATGTCGAGGAGCTTTACCGCCGCGCCGTCGCGCTCGACAATCGCATGTCGATCGCCACCGTCTATCGCACCGTCCGCCTGTTCGAGGAGAACGGCATTCTCGAACGGCATGATTTCGGCGGTGGTCGCGCGCGCTACGAGCCGACGACGCCGGGGCCGCATCACCACCTCGTGGATGTCGAGAGCGGGCGCGTCATCGAATTCATCGATCCGGAGCTGGAGGAGGCGATCCGCACCATCGCCGGGCGCCTCGGCTTCGATCTCGTCTATCACCGGCTGGAACTCTTCGGCCGCCAGCAGCAGGCGCAGACGAAGAGCGCGGCGGCCCGGCAGGGTGCCGCTCGCCGCCCGCCCGCGCGGCCGGCCGCGGGCGGGGCGCATGCCGCCGGCGGCGCCACCACTGCCGCGCCCGCCCTCGCGCCCAGCATGGACGCGAAGTGATCCCCTCCGACACCTTCGCCGGCTTCGATCGCGAGGAGGGAATAGGCGAGCTGCGCGCCGGCAACCTCGGCCTGCGCATCGTGAGCACGCCGGATGAACTCGATGCCGCCCAGGCGCTGCGCTACCGCGTTTTCTACGAGGAACTCGGCGCCCATGCCGATTCCCGCACCGAGG
Source organism: Acidisoma sp. C75 (assembly GCF_054665095.1). Taxonomy (NCBI): domain Bacteria; kingdom Pseudomonadati; phylum Pseudomonadota; class Alphaproteobacteria; order Acetobacterales; family Acidocellaceae; genus Acidisoma; species Acidisoma sp. C75. The sequence continues at coordinate 99,991 of NZ_BAAFHD010000002.1, read as the reverse complement.
AAACCCAGCGCGACTGCGACCGCTATGATGCCGTGGCCGATCATCTCCTGGTCGTCGATCACGATCTGGGCAACGGGCCGGATGCGGTCATCGGCACCTATCGGCTCATCCGACGCGAAGCGGCGGAGACCATCGGCCGCTTCTACTCGGCGGACGAATACGACATTTCTGTCGTCGAGAAATTCCCCGGTCGCGTGCTCGAACTCGGCCGCTCCTGCGTTGATTCCGCCTATCGGGGGCGGGCGGTCATGCAACTGCTGTGGCGGGGCATCGCCGCCTTCGTCTTTACCCACAACATCGACCTGATGTTCGGCTGCGCGAGCCTGCCGGGCACGGATGTCGATGCGCTGGCCGCCGATCTCACTTATCTGCATGCGCATCACCTGGCGCCGCCGCATATCCGCCTCCGCGCTTTGCCGCACCGCTATGTCGAGATGCGGCGAATGGATCCCGCGGCGATCGACGCGCGGCAGGTGCTGGTCGGCCTGCCGCCCCTCATCAAGGGCTATCTCCGGCTCGGCGGCTTCGTGGGCGATGGCGCGGTCGTCGATCACCAGTTCAACACCACCGATGTCGCGGTCGTGGTGCAGACCGATCTCGTGACCGGCAAATACTACCGCCATTTCGAGCGCGAGCAGCGCGACAAGCGCGGCTGAGCCAATGCCGGGCCCGAGCGTCCTCGTCAATTCGCCACTGCTGGCGCCGGAAGGGGTGGCGATGCTGGAGGCGGCAGGCTTCACCCTGCATTACACCGAAGCCTTCCCCGCCCCTGAAACGGTCGCGCGGATCGCCGCCCGCTGCGATGCCTTGGCCATCATCGCGCGTCAGGGAGCGATCACCGCCGGCGTCATGGATGCCGCGCCCGGTCTGCGGATCATCGCCCGCCACGGCGCGGGTACCGACGAGGTGGATCTCGGCGCGGCGCGCGCCCGCGGCATCATGGTCACCCGCACGCCGGGCGCCAATGCCCGGGCGGTCGCGGAACACGCCCTCGCCCTCATGCTCACCCTGCTCAAGCAGATGCCGGCGCTGCAGGCGCAGACCGTGGGCGGCGGCTGGCGCGAAGGCGGCACCATGGTGGGCGATGCCGAGGGCACGCGCCTCGGCCTCCTCGGCCTGGGGCCGATCGGGCAGCACACCGCCCGCCTCGCCAGCGCCTTCGGCATGCAGGTCTCAGCCTTGTCCCGCCACGCAGCGCCCGGCGCCTATGCCCATGCCCGCCGGGCCGAAAGCCTCGATGCGCTGCTGGTGGAGAGCGATATCCTCTCCCTCCACACCGCGCTCACCCCCGAGACCCGCGGCCTGATCGGTGCCGAGGCCATGGCCCGCCTGCCGCGCGGCGCTTTCCTGGTGAATACCGCGCGCGGCGGGCTGGTGGATGAAACCGCGCTGCTCAACGCTCTGGAAAGCGGCCATCTCGGCGGCGCCGCCCTTGACGTGACGGAGCCCGAACCCCCGGCCGCCTCGCATCCCTTCCGCCGGCATCCTCGCGTCATCCTCACCCCCCATGTCGGGGGTTCGACCCATCGCAGCATGGCACAGCTGGCGATCGACGCCGCCGAATGCGTCATCGCCTGCCTCACCGGCCGGCCCGTTCCGGCGGAGCGCATTGTCGTCCCCGGCGGCCGAGGGACCAGGGATCGCGCCCGCAGCAGCTGACGCCGGGGCTAGGCTTTGAGGCGGCGCGGCGGCTCCGCCGCCGGCGCGACGAAGCCGAGCTGGCGGAAGCTCTCCTCCATATGCGGCGGCAGCGGCGCGGCCACGGTCAGCGTGCCGCCCGCCGGATGCGGCAGCGTCAGCGCGCGCGCATGCAGATGCAGCTGCGGCCTCAACACCTCCATTTCGATATCGCCGCCATAGGCGGTATCGCCGAGGATCGGATGCCCCATCGCCGCGCAATGCACGCGAAGCTGATGGGTCCGCCCGGTATGGGGATAAAGCCCGAGCCAGCTGAACTTCCGCCCCGCATGGTCGAGCGTCTCGTATTCGGTGATCGCCCTCTGCGCATCCGGGTCGGCGGGATGGGCGATGGCGCTGCGCGCGCCGCCTAAGCCGTCGCGCCGCGTCAAAGCCTGGTCGATGAGCCCTTCCAGCGGCACCGGCAGCCCGAGCACCACCGCCCAATAGGTCTTGCGCACGCTCCGCGTGCGAAACGCGGCGGCGAGCTTCGCGGCATTGCCGGGCGAGCGGGCGAGCAGCAGAACGCCCGAGGTATCGCGGTCCAGCCGGTGGACAAGCCGCGGGCGCTCCTCCGAGCCGAAGCGGAGCCCGTCGAGCATCCCGTCGAGGTGGCGGGTGATGCCGGGGCCGCCCTGCGTCGGCAAGCCGGGCGGCTTGTCGAGGACGATGAGCCACTCGTCCCGATAGAGCACCATCCGCTCGAGATCCTTGATCGTTCGGGCATCGAGCGGCTTCTCCGCCTTGGGCGGCAAGCTTTCGGCCGCCACCAGCACGGGCGGCGGAATGCGCACCGCCTCGCCCGGCTGCAGGCGGGTATTCGCCTCCGCCCGGCGGCCCGAGACGCGGATCTGCCCGGTGCGGCAGAGCTTGGCGATGGCCCCCTGGGTGAGGCCCGGGAAATGGCGGCGAAACCAGCGATCTAGCCGGATATCGCCCTCATCCGCGCTGACGATCCGCTCCTGCACCGTGCTCATTCGCCCCGCTCCTGCTGGCGCTTCTCGCGCAGCTTCGCCCAGTAGTCGAGCCGCTTGGCGATCTCGCGCTCAAAGCCGCGTTCCACAGGCTGGTAGAGGCTCGGCCGCTCCATCCCGTCGGGGAAGTAGTTGCGGCCCGAGAAGGCCTCCTCCTCGTCATGGTCGTAGGCATAGCCATCGCCATAGCCGAGGTCGCGCATCAGCTTGGTCGGCGCGTTGAGGATATGGGCCGGCGGCATGAGGCTTCCTGTTTCGCGCGCCGCGCGGCGGGCGGCGCCGAAGGCGGCATAGACGGCGTTCGATTTCGGCGCGGTCGCGAGATAGACGACGGCCTGTGCCAGCGCCAGCGCGCCTTCCGGGCTGCCGAGCCGCTCATAGGTCGTCCACGCGGTTTCGGTGAGGATGAGGGCCTGGGGGTCCGCCATGCCGATATCCTCGGCCGCGAAGCGCAGGATGCGGCGGGCGATGTAGCGCGGGTCTTCGCCGCCGGCCAGCATGCGGGCGAACCAGTAGAGCGCGGCATCCGCATCCGATCCGCGCAAGGATTTATGCAGCGCCGAGATGAGGTTGTAATGCTCCTCGCGGTCCTTGTCGTAGAGGGCAGCGCGCTTGGCGAGGAGATCGGCGAGGCCGGTGGGATCGAGCGCGGGCTGATCCTCCGGCAGGGAGAAGAGCTGCTCAGCCATGTTGAGCAGATATCGCCCATCACCATCCGCCATGGCGCCGAGCGTCGCCCGCGCCTCCCCCGTCAACGGCAGATCGCGGCCGATCTCGGCCTCGGCGCGGGAGAGCAGCTGGGCGAGGGCCGCATCGTCCAGCCGCTTGAGCACCAGCACCTGAGCGCGGGAGAGCAGCGCGCCGTTCAGCGCGAAGGATGGGTTCTCGGTCGTCGCGCCGATCAGGGTGACGATCCCTTCCTCCACCACCGGCAGGAAGGCATCCTGCTGGGCACGGTTAAAGCGGTGGATTTCATCGACGAAGAGGAGTGTCCCTTCGCCGGTGCGGGCGCGGCGGGCCGCCTCCTCGAAGACCCGCTTGAGATCCGCCACGCCGGAAAAGACCGCCGAAATTTGTGAAAAGACCAGCCCTGCCTGCTCGGCGATGAGCCGCGCGATCGTCGTCTTGCCGACGCCAGGCGGGCCCCAGAGGATGAGGGAGGACAGCGAGCCGCGCGCCAGCATGCGGGTGAGGGTGCCATCGGGGCCGAGGAGATGGTCCTGCCCGATCACCTCGCCAAGGGCGAGCGGGCGCAGCCGGTCGGCGAGCGGCCGCAGCCGCGGCCGGCCGCCACGCCGGGCGCCTCCCTCGGCGCGGCCGCCATCCGCACGGCCAGCATCGGCGCGGCCGTAGGGCTCCGGCGCGCCGAAGAGATCATCCGAAGGGCCGGGAGAACGGGCCAAGTGCGCACCTCACAAACGAGACAGGGGGCGAGCCCTGCGGCCCGCCCCCTGAACTGCCTTCGGCCAAGCGGCGAGGTATTACGCCTCGCCGAGGGCCTCGTCATCATTGGCGACCTCGGGCTTCGGCCCGCTGTCGAGCCCCTTGGCGGCCGGGTCGCGATCGACGAATTCGATGATCGCCATATCAGCGGCATCGCCGTAGCGCACACCCGCCTTGAGCACGCGGGTATAACCGCCGGCGCGCGTCTTGTAGCGCTCGGCGATCGTCTCGAAGAGCTTGGCGACGATCGTCTCGTCCCGCAGCTGGGCATAGGCCTGGCGGCGGGCATGCAGATTGCCGCGCTTGCCGAGCGTCACGAGCTTTTCCGCCACGGGGCGAAGTTCCTTCGCCTTGGGCAGGGTCGTCGTGATCTGCTCGTGCTTGATAAGCGCGACGGCCATGTTGCGGAACATCGCCGCGCGGTGGGTGGAGGTAACGCCGAGCTTCCGCCCGGAAACGCCGTGACGCATGGTTTCAGTCCTTTGACCTGTGCGCGCTGATCATCAAACGGTTGAAGGGAGGCCGGACGTCAGAAGGGCTCTTCGAGCCGGCGGGCGAGGTCTTCGATATTCTCAGGCGGCCAGCCCTGCACGTTCATGCCGAGCGAGAGCCCCATTGCGGTCAGCACTTCCTTGATTTCGTTCAAGGATTTGCGGCCGAAGTTCGGCGTGCGCAGCATCTCCTGCTCGCTCTTCTGAACGAGATCGCCGATATAGACGATATTGTCGTTCTTCAGGCAGTTCGCCGAGCGGACGGAGAGTTCGAGCTCGTCCACCTTGCGGAGCAGGTTGCGGTTGAAGGGCAGATCGTCCTGCTGCTCTTCCAGGCGCAGCTGCTGCGGCTCGTCGAAATTGATGAAGAGTTGCAGCTGGTCCTGCAGGATACGCGCGGCGAGCGCCACCGCATCCTCGGGCGTCACCGACCCATTGGTTTCGAGCGTCAGCAGGAGCTTGTCGTAATCCGTCACCTGGCCGACGCGCGTGGGCTCCACCTTGTAGGAGACGCGCTTGACCGGGGAATAGATCGCATCCACCGGGATGAGGCCGATCGGCGCATCCTCGGGCCGGTTCGCCGCCGCGGCGACATAGCCCTTGCCGATATTGACGGTGAATTCCATGCCGAGCTTGACGCCCTCGTCCAGCGTGCAGATGACGAGATCGGGGTTCATGATCTCGATGTCATGCCCGGCCTGGATCTGCTCGGCGCGCACTTCGCCCGGGCCGGTGGCCGAGAGCATCATGCGCTTCGGGCCCTCGCCGTGCATGCGCAGCGCCAACTGCTTCACATTGAGCACGATGTCCGTCACGTCCTCGCGGACGCCAGGGATGGTGCTGAATTCATGCAGCACACCGTCGATCTGCACGGCCGTCACAGCGGCACCCTGCAAGGAAGACAGCAGGACACGGCGGATCGCGTTGCCGAGAGTCATGCCAAAGCCGCGCTCCAGCGGCTCCGCCACGACGGTGGCGACGCAGGAGGGATCGTTACCCGACTCGACTTCGAGCTTCTCGGGCTTGATCAGCGATTCCCAATTTCTCTGCAATACCACGTTCGCCTCTTAAAAGAATGAAGCCGGGCGCCGGATCCTTGCCGCTTTGCGGAAAGGATCGGCCGCGCCGGCGACAGGACCGCCCGCAGCCTCCGTCAGACGCGGCGGCGCTTGCGCGGCCGGCAGCCGTTATGCGGAACGGCCGTCGTATCCCGGATCGAGCTGACCGAGAAACCGACGGTCTGGAGCGCCCGCAGGGCGCTCTCGCGGCCGGCACCCGGGCCGCTTACCTCGATCTCGAGATTTTCCATCCCATGCTCACGCGCCTTGCGGCCCGCATCCTCCGCCGCCATCTGAGCAGCGTAGGGGGTGGATTTGCGGCTGCCCTTGAACCCCTGCGCGCCCGCCGAAGACCAGGCGATCGTATTGCCCTGGGCGTCGGTGATCGTCACCACGGTGTTGTTGAAGGTCGCGGCAACATGCGCCACGCCAGAGCTGATGTTCTTGCGCTCTTTCTTACGGGGCCGAGTCGAGGCGGGCTTCGCCATAGATCAATCCTGTCACTGATGACGCAGCCGCCAGACCGGAGGGTCTGGCGTGCCAAGGCGTCGGATAGAGTTCACGTCGCGCGCGGAGGGCCGGAGCCCTTAGCGCGTCACCTTCTTCTTGCCGGCGATCGCCACGGCCTTGCCCTTGCGGGTGCGGGCATTGGTGTGGGTGCGCTGGCCACGCACCGGCAGGCCCTTGCGGTGACGCAGGCCGCGGTAGCAGCCGAGGTCCATCAGCCGCTTGATGTTCATCGAGACTTCGCGCCGCAGATCACCCTCGACGCGGAATTCGCGGTCGATCAGTTCGCGGATGCGGAGGATCTCGTCGTCCGACAGCTGGTTGACCCGGCGCTCGTGCGGAATGCCGAGACGGTCACAGATCTGCACCGCGTTGGTCGGACCGATGCCATAGATATAACGCAGACTGATGACCACCCGCTTGTTGGTCGGGATGTTCACCCCGGCAATACGCGCCACGCTTCACACTCCTCAAGCGCCGAACGCGGCAAAGCGTTCGGCTGGTCGCCCCGGATATGGCCGAGAAAAAGATCCGACCAGGACAACCGCCCTCGATCGGTGGAGGTGCGGAATAGCGCCGCGCCTAACTGAGAGTCAACCGCTGCAGATCAACTTTGCGTGAGCGCATGGGAGACTCCGCGCTTCGGCAGGGTCTCCAGCGCCGCCTCGATCTCGGCACCCACCTCGTCAATCTCGGCCAGCCCATCGACGATGCGGAGCCGGTCCTGCGCCTCGTAATAGGGCAGCAGCGGCGCCGTCTGGCGGTTATAGGCTTCGAGCCTGGCCGAGACGACTTCGCGCTTGTCATCGGGGCGGCGGACGAAATCATGGTGGCCGCAGATGTCGCAGGTGCCTTCGGACTTCGGCTGCTTGAAGCTGTCGTGGTAGCTCGCGCCGCAGTTCGCGCAGGAGAAGCGGCCGGCGATCCGCTCGATGAGAACGGCATCGTTCACCCGCAATTCGATCACCGCGTCGATCGGCGTGCCGCGCTCTTCGAGCAGGCGGTCCAGCGCCTCGGCCTGCGGCACCGTGCGGGGAAAACCATCCAGGATGAAGCCGTGCGCGCAATCGGGCTTTTCGATCCGGCTGCCGAGCATGGCGATGATCACCGCATCGGGCACCAGTTCACCGCGCCCCATGATCTCGCGCGCCTTGAGGCCGATCTCGCTGCCGGCGGCCACCTCTGCGCGCAGCATGTCGCCGGTCGAGATCTGCGCGATGCCATGGCGCAGCTGCAACCCCTTCGCCTGCGTGCCCTTCCCCGCGCCTGGTGGCCCCAGAAGAATGATATTCAACGACCTCTCCCTCGCCCGCGGCCCCGTTTGATGAGGCCCTCATATTGATGCGCGATCAGATGGGACTGGACCTGCGTCACCGTGTCCATCGTAACCGACACGATAATGAGTAGGCTGGTGCCGCCAAAATAAAAAGGCAGGCTGTAATGGCCGATCAGGAATTCCGGAACCAAGCAAACCACGACGAGGTAGAGCGCGCCGATCGTCGTCAGCCGCGTCAGGATACGGTCGAAGTAGTTGGCCGTGTTCGTCCCCGGCCGGATGCCGGGGATGAAGCCGCCCTGCTTCTTGAGGTTGGTGGCCGTTTCCTCGGGGTTGAAGACGACCGCAGTATAGAAATAGGCGAAGAAGATGATCATCGCCGCATAGAGGATCATATAGACCGGCTGGCCGTGGCCGAGCGAGCCTGCGAGCCACTGGACCCAGGCGGGGCTGCCGGCGCCGGCATGGGAGAAGCCGATGATCGTCGCCGGGATAAGCAGGATGGAACTCGCGAAGATCGGCGGAATGACGCCCGAGGTATTGATCTTGAGCGGCATGTGGCTGCTCTCGCCGCCATAGACGCGCTGGCCGACCTGCCGTTTCGGATACTGGATGATGATCCGCCGCTGCGCGCGCTCCATGAACACTACGAAGCCGATGATGACGATCGCGCCCAGGATGAAGGCGATGACGAAGAAGGGCGAGAGCGCGCCGGTTTTGCCGAGTTCGAGAAGGTTGACGAGCGCGCTCGGCAGGTTCGCCACGATCCCCGCGAAGATGATGAGCGAGGAGCCGTTGCCCACGCCGCGCGCGGTGATCTGCTCGCCGACCCACATCAGGAACATGGTGCCGCCGACGAGGGTGACGACGCAGGTGAAGCGGAAGAAAAGCCCGGGGTCGATCACCGCCGGGCCGAGGCTGCCGCGCATCGTCTCGAGCCCGACGGCGATGCCGTAGCTCTGGAAGATCGCGATCACCGCAGTGAGGTAGCGGGTATATTGGTTGAGGCGTCGGCGGCCGACCTCGCCTTCCTTCTTCAGCGCCTCCAGCGACGGAATGGCGGAGGCCATGAGCTGGATGATGATGCTCGCGCTGATATAGGGCATGATGTTGAGCGCGAAGACCGTCATGCGGCCGAGCGCGCCGCCCGAGAACATGTCGAACATGCCGAGGATGCCGCCGCCGTTGCGCATCATGAGCTGGCTCATGACGGCCGGATCCACCCCGGGCACCGGGATATAGGTGCCCAGCCGGAAGACCAGCAGCGCCCCGAGTGTGAACCAAATACGCTTCTTGAGCTCGGTCGCCTTGGCGAAGGTGCCGAAGTTCAGATTAGCCGCGAGTTGTTCGGCCGCCGAGGCCATACCCAATTCCCATCTTTGCGACGCCGGGCGGGGCGGGTGATCTCTGGCCGCCGCGCGTCTTCTTCTCAGTCCGTCCACACCAAGCCCGGGCCGTTCCGCCCGTCGCCACCCCTCAGCCCTGGGCGAGGCGACCGCCGAAGACATCGGCCCATGCCGCCGCGAGCGCGGCATCAAGCTCCGCCATGGTGGCGAGGATGCCGAGCGCATGGATGCTTGTCACCCCATACTCGCGGATGCCGCAAGGAACAATGCCCGCGAAGTGGTCGAGATCGGGTTCGAGGTTGATGGCGACGCCATGCCAGGTGACCCAGCGCGTCACCCGCACGCCGATGGCAGCGATCTTGGCCTCGGTGCCGGCGGCGCGGTCCGCGACCCAGATGCCGACCCTCCCATCCCGCCGCTCGCCCCGGATGTTGAAACGGTCGAGCGCGCGGATGATCCAGTCCTCGAGGCCATGCACATAGGCGCGCAGATCCCGCGCCGGCAGGGGGCCGTGGGCGCGTTCGAGATCGAGCATGACATAGCCCACCCGCTGGCCGGGGCCGTGATAGGTCCATTGGCCGCCGCGCCCGGCATCGAAGCTCGGGAATCGGTCGGGCGCCGCGAGATCCTCGGGCTTCGCCGAACTGCCGGCCGTGTAGAGCGGCGGGTGTTCGAGGAACCAGACCTGCTCGGCCTCTTCGCCCGCCCGGATGGCGCGGATGGCACGCTGCATCTCGGCGATCGCGGCGGGGTAGGGGACCAGCCCATCGCTGATCCGCAGGCGCGGCGCATCCGCCGGGCGCGCATCTGATGCCACATCAGCGCGTGTATTCACGCTCATCTCTCCTGTTGCTGCGGCGTCCATCATTGGCTATACGGCGCCACCCACGATGCGGTCGTGGCGGAATGGTAGACGCGCAAGCTTGAGGTGCTTGTGGGGGAAACCCTGTGGAAGTTCGAGTCTTCTCGACCGCACCATCTTTAAGACCTTCAGACAGCTAAAAATTCATGGCTGAAACGCCGGGCTTCAGCTTGCCCCGCGCGTTGCATCCTGACCGCTCCCTTGGTCTTATCACCCTCTGACGGAACGGCGCGACCCGGCGCCCGAGGGGGAAACGTGGACGAAAATCTTCGCAAGGCGGCGCTCGACTATCACCGTTACCCGCGGCCTGGAAAGCTCGCGATCGAGCCGACCAAGCGCATGGCAACCCAGCGCGATCTTTCCCTTGCCTATTCGCCCGGCGTCGCCGCCGCCTGCCAGGCGATCGTCGCCAATCCGGACGAGGCGAAGCTCTATACCGCGCGCGGCAATCTCGTCGGCGTCATCTCCAATGGCAGCGCCGTGCTCGGCCTCGGCAATATCGGGGCGCTCGCCTCCAAGCCGGTGATGGAGGGCAAGGCGGTGCTCTTCAAGAAATTCGCCGGGATCGACGTCTTCGATATCGAGGTGGACGCCGCCGACCCCGACCGCTTCTGCGATGTGGTGGCGGCGCTCGAGCCGACCTTCGGCGCCATCAACCTCGAAGACATCAAGGCGCCGGAATGCTTCGCGATCGAGGCCAATCTGCGCGAGCGGATGAAGATCCCGGTCTTTCACGATGATCAGCACGGCACCGCCATCACCGTCGCCGCCGCGGTCACCAACGGGCTCACGCTGCAGGGCAAAAGGCTCGCCGACATCAAGGTCGTCACCTCCGGCGCCGGCGCCGCGGCGCTCGCCTGTATCGATCTGCTGGTCGCCATGGGCCTCAAGGTCGAGAACGTCTTCCTCACCGATATCGAGGGCGTGGTCCACCGCGGCCGCAACAATATGGGGCCGAACCTCGCGCGCTATGCGCAGGATACCGCCGCGCGCAGCCTGGAAGAGGTGCTCGAGGGGGCCGATCTCTTCCTCGGCCTCTCCGCTCCGCGCGTGCTCAAGCGCGAATGGCTGCCCAAGCTCGCGCCCAAGCCCGTCATCATGGCGCTCGCCAATCCCGAGCCCGAGATCCTGCCCGAACTCGTCCGCGCCGAGCGCCCGGATGCGATCGTGGCGACCGGCCGCTCGGACTATCCGAACCAGGTGAACAACGTCCTCTGCTTTCCCTTCATCTTCCGCGGCGCCCTCGATTGCGGGGCGACGACGATCAACGAGGCGATGAAGACGGCCGCGGTCGAAGCGCTTGCCGGCCTCGCCCGGATCGAGGCAAGCGAGACGGTGGTGGCGGCCTATGGCGGCGCCGCGCCGATCTTCGGGCCGGACTACATCATCCCGAAGCCCTTCGATGCGCGGCTGATCCTGGAGATCGCCCCCGCCGTCGCCCGCGCCGCGCAGGAAAGCGGCGTCGCCCGCGCGCCGATCACCGATTTCGCGCAATATCGGCGGGAGCTGGAGCGCTTCACCTATCGCTCCGGCCAGCTCATGCGGCCGGTGGTGGCGGCCGCCCAGCACACGCTGCACCGCGTCGTCTATGGCGCAGGCGAGGATGAGCGGGTGCTGCGCGCCGTGCAGACGGTGGTGGATGACGGCATCGCCCGCCCCATCCTCATTGGCCGGCGGGAACACATCGCCCAGAAGGCGCGGGAGATGGGCCTGCGGCTCGACTTCCAGAAGAGCGTCTCGATCATCGATCCGGCGACGGATGCCGAGCTGCTCGCCCCCGTCCTCGCCAAATACAAGACGCTCGCCGGCAGGCGGGGGGTGCGGCCCGATGCGGCGGAGCTGCGGCTCCGCTCGCATTCCACCGTGACGGCCGCCATGCTGGTCGCCGAAGGGATGGCCGATGCCGCGATCTGCGGCGGCTTCGGCGATTGGTGGCGCCATCTGCAATACGCCTTGCCGATCATCCCGCGCCGGCCCGGCGTGAGCCGCATCTACGCGATGACGGCGGTGATCCTGAGCGAGGGCGTCCTCTTCTTCTGCGATACGCATATGAATGTGGACCCGACGGCCGAGCAGGTGGCGGAAATGACCGAGCTTGCCTCCGAAGCGGTTGCGGCCTTCGGCATCACCCCGAAAGTCGCCCTGCTGTCCCATTCCTCCTTCGGCTCCAGCAATTCGGAATCGGCCCGCAAGATGCGCCGGGCGCTGGCGCTGATCCGGGAGCGCCAGCCCGACCTCGAAGTCGATGGCGAGATGCAGGCGGATGCGGCGCTGGCCGAGACCGTGCGGGCGCGCGCCATCGAAGGCAGCACCCTCTCGGGCACGGCCAATCTGCTCGTGCTGCCGACGCTGGATTCCGCCAATATCGCCTTCAACCTCATCAAGGCGGCGGGAGATGGTCTGCAGGTCGGGCCGATGCTGCTCGGCATGGCCAAGCCGATCCATATCCTGGTGCCGACGGCAACCGCGCGTGCTGTCACCAACCTCACCGCGATCGCGGCCGCAGGTGTCGCCAACCACCGCTGATCCGTGCCTCCTGGCAACGAGGTGATGCCACCGCCTGCGCATGGCCTGCGCGGGCGGTGGCCGGCTCTTTTCAGGCTCATCCCCTGGAATTCAGCCGCCCCGGCCTTACCTTGAATTGGAATGCCGCGGAGGGCGACTTCCGGGCTTGCCTTTCCTGCGCTAACCAGCACAGAACGTTCGCCCAACATTTCGAGTGATCCGAGGTAGCTGATGCCCATCAAACCGTTGCGCAAAGCGGTCTTGCCGGTTGCCGGCCTGGGAACCCGGTTCCTGCCCGCGACCAAGGCGATGCCGAAGGAAATGCTGACGGTGGTGGACCGGCCGCTCATTCAATATGCGGTGGACGAGGCCCGCGCTGCCGGCATCGAGCAATTCTGCCTCGTCTCCGGCCGCGGCAAGACCGCCCTTATCGACCATTTCGACGTGGCGTACGAGCTTGAGGCGACGTTGCGCGAGCGCGGCAAGGATGAAGCTCTCGCCCAGCTTGCCGAAACCAAGCTCGATCCCGGCGCCATCACCACGGTTCGCCAGCAGGAGCCGCTCGGCCTCGGCCATGCCATCTGGTGCGCCCGCGCCTTCGTCGGTGACGATCCCTTCGCGATCCTGCTGCCGGATGATCTCGTGCTCGCCGACAAGCCCTGCATGCTTCAGCTCGCCGAGGCGTATGAGCAAACCGGCGGCAGCGTCGTCGCCGTCACCGAAGTGCCGCACGACCAGACCAACCGCTACGGCATCCTCAAGGTCGGGCATGACGATGGCAGGCTCGTCGAGGTGACCGGCCTCGTCGAGAAGCCGAAGCCCGAGGTCGCCCCCTCCAACCTCTCGATCATCGGCCGCTACGTGCTGATGCCCGAAGTCATCGGCCATCTCTCGAAGATGGAGCGGGGTGCCGGCAACGAGGTGCAGCTGACGGACGCCATGGCCAAGATGATCGGCCATTCCCCCTTCCATGGGCTGCGCTTCGAAGGCACGCGCTTCGATTGCGGCGACAAGGCGGGCTATCTCGAAGCGCAGATCGCCTTCGGCCT